>CACCZR010000005.1 GCA_902550555.1 uncultured SAR116 cluster alpha proteobacterium
TTTTAAAGGTAAATTTTATTTCAAATTTTTCATTTAATGATGATGGAAAGAATACATGTAATTTTTCAAAAAAAGATAATAAATTCTCTCTTGAATCACATTGTAATTATTACATAGAAATCACTAATGTCAGTGACAAAAAATTATATTTATGGATTTATAAAAAAAATAAATCAACCGTAGGTGACTTACCTTTAGAAAAAAGTATTTTAGCCTCTGAAGAAAAATTAATTTTAGAAAATGCAAATGAAACATTAAATAGATTAATATTAGTTTTTAGTGATAAATCCAATAACGAAATTGAAGACAAATTAAACAACATTAGACTATATGAAAAAAATGTGAAAATAGAGAGTCAATTTGAAAGATTTTCTAACTTAGGTTTTGGTTTTAAAGGTTATGATTTTTCTGAAAACATAAACATTATGGAACTTAAGTAGATTGAAATTATTTACACATTTTAATTTTTCTCTCCAGCTCTTAAAAATATGAAGTATATAGTCAATGTAATTATTACAATTATACCACCAAATAGCATTTGAATATTAGGTGTTTCTTTTAAAAAAACCCACACCCATAGAGGCCCAAATATAGTTTCTAACAACATTAACAAACTTATATTTGATGCATACGTATATCTAGTAGCATAAGCCAATGCTGCAAAAGAAAGTGGAAGAATAATTAAACCAGAGATTGATATTGCAAGAAAGTTTCCTGTAAAAATTTGTCCTAAATCAATGAATAAAAGACCAATAAAACCAGTAATAATTGCTCCAAAGCCAGTTGTGCCAAAAGCTGGAATTTTTGGATTTGATCTTAAGAGAACAAAATATAATCCAAGTGATATTGCAGTTAATAATCCACAAACTGTTCCAAATACAACACTTCCGTCTGGTGCATTTAAAACCTCACTTGGATCAGTAACAACAATAATTATTCCAATAAGAGAAAAAATAGAGGCATATATAGTAGACCTTTTTAATTTTTCTTTTAAAATAATTAAAGAAAAAAATGCTGCAAATAATGGTCCAGTGGCGATACAAAATAAAATTAATGCAACAGACGAGTTGACAATACCAAGTGTAAAAAAAATAGAGCCAGATGCTTGAATTAATACAATTAAAGCACCTATTTTTTTAAATATTAAAAAGAAATTTTCTCTATACTCTTTAACACTAAGTGTCATTAAAATTAAAATGGCACCCATTTGAAAACCTCTCCAAAATAGCATTGTCCAGACATCCATTTCAGAGAGCCTCATGAATAATGTGTCTGGTGTTAGAAGCAATGCTCCTAAAAAAGCAATCAAAATACCTTTTGTATTATCAGATTTAAATTTCATTTAAGCAAATGAAGAATAAAAATTTAATATTGCTTTGGCTACATCTTCTGGTTTTTCTTGTTGAACCCAATGACCCGCATTTTTAATTATTTTAATGCCTTTAAAGTTTTTACATAAATTTTTCATTTCATTTAATGCACCAGGTTTTTGGTACATGCCCCAGTCTTTTTCTCCGCTAATGTATAATGTAAAATTATTAATTAATTTACCTTGAAAAACATTTAATTCTTTATTTTGATTTTCAGATGTCATGCATCTATACCAATTTAAGGCAGATTGAAAACCATTTTCAAAAAATATATTTGTGTATACATCCAACTCATCATCATTAAGCCAGTCACAATTTGTTTTTTGTGGAAAAAATTTTGTGACGCTCTCAACCATTGTATCTTCTAGTTTCATTATGTAATATTCTGGAAGTTTTTCTAATTCTTTTCCAGTCCAAGAAGATAGTTCAAATGGGTCATTATACTTCCAGTCAGCACTTTTTACATGAAAATAAGATCTTAAAAAATACGCTAATTTTTCTTTGCTCGACAAATGCATATCATCATTGGCTTTCTTTGTTGAGTAATACCATTGATAATGCTTTCTTGGTGGATTAAGTTCTTTTAACTGGTTATGAATATCAATTTTATTTTTATTTAATTCAGGCTTTAAAGGGCCTGTGAATGGAGCACTCATCATTACTAATGATTTAAAAAGATCTGGCCTTAATAAAGTTGCTGCTCCAGCTACTATTGAGCCGGCATCATGACCAACTAAAAGATCTATATTATTAATACTCATTTTTTTTAAAAAATATACTAAGTCTGAAACTAAATTAATTAAATTATATTCTCTTATATCATCTTCATACTTTTTTGATCCACCTATAGTTTTTCCATAACCTCTTTGGTCAATTGCAATTACTCTAAATCCTTCTTTAGAAAGTAGTGGAAAGATTTTTCTCCAACTAAAACTTATTTCAGGAAATCCGTGAAGTAATAATGCTACGGGCGCATCTTTTTTAATTGTGTAATTACATTCTAGATAGTGAACTCTTAATCCTGTTCCAATATCAACAAAATTTGATTTAATGTTTTTATCAAGTAAGTGGAGCATCTATTAATTGATTTTATATTTTTTTATAATTTCATTATTTACTTCAATTCCTAAACCAGGACTAGTTTGAACAGGAACGTATCCATTTGTTATTTTAATAGGGGTTAATAAAAGTTCTTTTCTAAAAGGATGGTCAGATTGATCATATTCTAAAATGGGCTGTCGTGCAAACAGAGAATGGTTTGTTTCAGGGAGTGAGGCTATGAAATGGATTGATGCTGATTGTGCGACTGCAGATCCCCATACATGCGGATTTACTTCAATCCCAAAACTTTGGGCTAAAATTGATATATGTTTTGCTCCGGTTATCCCCCCACATGAGCCAATATCAGGTTGAGCTATATCAATACATCCCAATTTTAAAAGATCTTTAAAGCCATATAGTGTATGTTCATTTTCTCCACCTGCAATAGGTGTTTTTAATTTTTTCCTTAAATAGGCATATCCCTCTAGATTTTCTGGAACAATTGGCTCTTCGTACCATCTTAAATTAAACTCTTCTAAAGCATAACCAAGTTCTAAAGCTTCTGTAACTCCATAGGCATGATTGGTATCAACCATAAAAGTACAATTTTCATTATTTAATACTTTTTGGATTGATTTCATTACATTGATATCGTCTTGTACTCCAAAGCCTAACTTAATTTTCATGTGGTCAAAACCATTTTCATAATGCATTAATGCTTCATCTGATAATCTTGTAGCTTCATCTTTCCCATTAATTCTATAAAAGCCTGTTGCATAAGGTTTTATTTTATTTCTAAAAGCACCACCTAGTAACTGGTAAATAGGTTTTTTATAATATTTTCCTGCAATATCCCATAAGGCTATATCAATTGCACTAATGCCTGAAATAACGGAACCTTTTCGTCCAAAATCTCTTGTTTGATTATACATTTTGAACCAAATTCTTTCTATATCGAGTGGGTTTTCATTAATTATCAATTCTTTTAGTGAACTTTCTATAACTGCAGCAGAAATTTCTGGTGGTTCTAATCCTTGACAAAATGCTTCTCCCCAACCTGTAATGCCATCGTTTGTGTTTATTTCAACAAGAGTTGCCGATCTTTTATTTACCCAACCTTGAGAAAAAGAAAAAGGAGTTTCTAAATGAGATTGAATAACATGAACTTTTAAGGATATGATTTTAATCGTCATGATAAAATAGAATATTATAGTTTTTCAATTATAACAACTTTATTGGAGATTAATCTTTTTTAATTCTACCTCTAAGTGTTAATGGAAGTTGAGCCAGCATGAAAATACCAACAAGTGGAAATAAAATAAAAACTTTTACAAATACCCATTCTTCAGTTGAGTAATTTCTCCAAATAAATTCATTTGCTATTGTCAAAAATCCAAAAAACAATCCCCATCTTAAACTCAATAAAAACCATGTTTGTTCAGTCAAAAAAAATTGTGATCCAAAGAATTGTTTCATCATTGGTCTTTTGTATAGCAAACCTCCTAATAAGACTAAAGAAAACAGGCCATTATATATAGATGGTTTAATCTTTACAAAAATTTCTTCGTTATATAAAAATGCTAAAATTGAAAGCAATCCTGATAAAGTAATCGAAAATATCTGAAACTTAGCAATTCTTTTTTCAACAAAATAAAAAGTTATTAAAACAATTAAGCTGAATAAAGATGAAATTAATGCAGCTATTATAATTGACTGATATTGTGCTATTATGAAAAAAGTTGTTATAGGTAAAATTTCAAAAAAGAATGCCTTTAACTTCATGACTTATTGTCCAAGAAGAGTTTTGGTAAAATTTGGATTTTTACTATTGCTTCTAAGCCAAATGTTGAAAAAAAGTTCATTGAATTCCTGATCAAAACTTTCATGTAATTTTTTATCATCATAGTAAAAAATAGATTTATTATTTATTTTTATAGCTATAAATTTTTTATTGGTTTTTGTATCAATATAAATTGATTCAAGTAGACTTTTCCAATCTTCCTCTTGTTGATTTGAAATATTTTTCTGTTCCTTTATATCATTCATTGTCTCTCTAATTAAAGTCTCTTTATCAATAGATCGGTTATATTTAAGAATAATTGCTAATTCATTTGGATTATATTTATTTGAGGCTGAATATAATTCAGCATCATAAATGTCCCAGAATAAAAATGAGTAATTTGCATTGCCAATTAAAAATTTTTTACCAAGATATTGTGAAATTATAAGTTCACTTTTAGGATCTAAAAAAGAAATATATTTTCCGAATGCTAAGTTTGAAAAAATTAAAAATACACTGATAAGAAAAATTTTTAACAATTTTACTACCAAGATTTAATATTTAATGGACTAACTGTTTTGGCTGTTTGACCTTTTAAAAAAACCAATGTGACAGAGCCAATATCTATTCCAAATTTGCTTACATAAGCTCTATTGATAGCAATATTGCTATCTTGTTTGTAAATCCAATCGTTAAACTTAACTTTTAGGTTCGAACCTTTTATATTTAAATAAATATCATAAGTCCAATTAAGTGCATTTCCAACTGAAGTACCTGTAGCCAATCCTTCAACATCTTCAGCACTACCTTCATATTTAATCAAGTTATTATTTTCATTAATTTTTTTAATTTTCCAAATCCTTGTTGCTTTTTCCCCATCGTCGTAAATAAATTTTTCATCAAGTGTAAGAGTGTTTTCTTCAACACTTCCTTTGATTTTGACTCTGAACTGTCTTCTAAGTTTTCCAAACCTATCTTCAAAAATTCCATAAGCCACTGTTTCACCTTTGAAAAATTCAAAAAGATTAAGCTTTGGAGTTTTATTCTCAAAATCTTTCATATTAGTACTCGAACAACCATTTAATAAAATTACAATTAAAGAAATTAGTAAAAAATTGATACTTTTTAAATAAATAAACATACATAAACTCGTTATAATTAATTAATTAATTCAGAAAATATTTTGTAAGAATTAATTCTCTCTTTTTCATCATGACACCAAGTTAATATAGTTAATTCATCAAAATCACTATCATCTTTTATAGAATTAATTTTGTTTTTGACAGTTTCAGATGACCCAACTATTGAATTGTTTATCATATATTTAAATTCTGACATCCAATTATTTTCATCTAATTTAGATAATGCATCTTTAGGCGATTTTAAAGTATCAAGTTCGCCATAATTTCTTGCTATTTTCCAGTATGCTCTTGAAGAAAACAAATACTCTGCTTTTTCGTCATCATCTGATGCTAAAGCCCATAAACATACATTAACTTTTGGTTTATTTAAAAACTTACTAGGTTTAAAATTTTCTTTATAATTTTTTATTGACTCACTTATCCCTTGGCCTTCAGTTATAAAATATGCATAACAATATGGTATCCCAAGATAAGCTGCTAATTGTGATCCATAATTTGATGTTCCTAACATCCAAATTTCTGGTGAGGTATCACTTATTGGTTGTGCTTTTAATCTTCCGAATGGATGACCTTTTAATAAATCGCCATTTGTTACCCATGCGATTAAATCTCTCACATGTGAGGGAAAGTTCTCTGAAAATTCTCTGTTATTTGAATTTAAAGCCAGAGCAGTTCGTCCATCAGAACCAGGAGCTCTTCCTAGTCCAAGATCTATTCTATTTGGTGCTAGAGAATTAAGTACTCTGAATTGTTCAGCTACTTTGAATGGAGAATAATGAGGAAGCATTATGCCAGCGCTACCAATCCTAATTTTACTAGTTTTTGCTGCAATCGCTGCCATTAAAATTTCTGGTGCGGTACCAATAATTGTTGGATGATTGTGATGTTCAGATATCCAAAATCTGGAATATCCTAATTCTTCTGCAATTATACTTAAATTTAAAGTATCGTTTATAACCTGGTCCTGACACTTATCAGCTATTGCTACAGATTGATCTAAAATTGAGAGCTTCATAAATTATATTTTTATATTATATGTTTCTTTTGCGTTTTGGTAAAAAAGTTTATTCTTTTCATCATTTGAAAAATTAGTGCTGATTTTTTTAAAAGCGTTCCATAAAACTCCGTAGCTACAACTACCTTTATCAACCGGAAAGTTGCTTTCGAACATACATCTGTCAGTTCCAAACAAATCAATAGTTTCAAAAAACCATGATTTCCATAGTTCTGACAATTGATCTGATGAAGGTGGCTTTGGATTTAGATTAAATTTAGAACCACATACTTTCATTCCAAGGCCACCTAACTTAACTTTTATGTTTGGAAAAACTGCAAGTCTCATCATTGAGCGTCTCCATTCACGATGAGTAATTCCCTGTTTTCCTTCATAAGGCCCAACTTGTATGGGGCCTCCAATATGATTTAATATTATAGATAAATTAGGTAAAGTTTTTGCAACTAATTCTAACTCATTTAGTTGAGTGTGATAAATCCAAAAGTCCAAAGATAATTCATTTTTCTCTAAAATTTTTGCACCCTTAATAAAGTCGGGGTCTAGCATAATACCCGTTTTTGTTTTTACAGCACCCGAACTAATTCTTTCGTCGTTATGTGCTGCTAAAAGCATTCGTATTCCGTTTAACTTTCCATTACTAATTTCAAGTCCCTTTTCTATAACTGGTGTTAATTTGTTTCCGTATCTTAAATCTAATGCACCAACAATTGAGTTATTTATTGAACATTGATTTAATTTATTATTTTTAGAATCTAAATATTGTTCGTATGCAAACTTTATTTCTGGGAGAGTTGAGAATTCATTAGAGTTTTGATCATAAATTTTTGTATTTGCTGATGACATAATATAGACACTAGCTTTAATATTATGTCCAGATTTATTGATGTCCTCTATGAAATCATCATTTAAATATTTTCCAAACTCTAAATCCCAAAGATGATGATGCGGATCTATAATTTCTAAATCAGGAAGTAATGCTTCTTCTTTATGAACATCTAACCATTCTTTATTTATAGGTAAGTATGGATTTTTTTTATTCATTTGATAATAATATACTTTATTAACAAAAAATAAAATTTCTAATTAGGTCAGTATGAATAAAAAAGAATATGAATTTATAAAAATTAAAAAAGTATCTGGTTCAATTGGAGCAGTCATTGAAAATATACAATTGAATAATGATTTAAATGGAGAAGTATTTGATGAGATTTACGATGCTTTTTTGAAGTATCAAGTTATTTTTTTTAGAGATCAAAAATTTTCTCCTGAAACTCAAAAGTCTTTTGCAAATAAAATTGGAACGCCAATAATATACCCTTTTGTGAAAGGTTTAGAAAATTTTCCAGAAATTACGCCAATTCTTAAAAAGGAAACAGATACCAATAATTTTGGTGGCATCTGGCATAGTGATACTACTTATCAAGATGAACCGCCAAAAGGGACAATGTTATATGCTTTAGAGGTGCCTGATTTTGGTGGTGATACTGAGTTTTCAAATCAATACCTAGCTTATGATACTTTATCTGAAGGGATGAAAAATTTTTTAAATAACCAAAAAGCTGTAAATATATCTGGCAAAGGTAGAGTAGCCAAAACAAGATCTGATATAATGAAACATTCCTCAGTTGGTTTAAAAGGTGATGAGTTAGAAGCAATACATCCTGTGGTAAGAACACATCCTGAAACAAAAAGAAAATCATTATATGTTAATGAAGCTCATACAACTCATTTTGTAGGAATGAGTGTTGAAGAAAGCACCCCAATTTTAGAATATTTATATAAACATCAAATCAAGTCAGAATTTACTTGTCGGTTTAAATGGGAAAAGGGCTCTGTTGCAATTTGGGATAACAGATGCACAATGCATTATCCGGTTAATGATTATCATGGATATAGAAGATTAATGCATCGAATTACTTTTCAAGGTGATAAACCATTTTAATAGGGAGATATCATGAGTCAGAAAAATAATTTTTACAATATAAATAATTTGGATGAGGGTATAAAAAGAAAGCTTGGTGAAGGTCTAGAAACAAGTATATTTTGTGGGGATCAAGCAATGATTTCTGTAGTCACAATTGAACCAAATTGTGTTGGACAAATTCATTCGCATCCTGAGGAACAATGGGGTGTAATGTTGGAAGGGTCTGGTATAAGAATTCAAGGTGGCGAAAGAATAGAAATCAAAAAAGGTGATTTTTGGTTAACACCTGGTAACATTGATCATGGTATAGAAGCTGGTGAAAATGGAGCAAAAGTTATGGATATATTTAGTCCTCCAAGAGATCAGTATAAAAAATCTGGATCTGGGTTTGGAGTATAAATTAGGAAACCTCAATGAAAATTAAATATTTTATGAGTCATGGAAGTCCTTGGACTTTTCTTGGGCACAAAAAAGTAAATGAAATTTCAAAAAAAAATAATTGTGAATTGGATATAATGCCTGTTAATTATGGAGAGATATTTCCAGTATCTGGAGGACTTCCTGTTCATAAAAGGCCATTACAAAGACAAAAATATAGATTACAAGAATTAAAACGATGGTCAGAATTTTTAAAGATTAAGCTTAATCCCAAACCAAAATATTTTCCTTCAAGGTCTCTTTTGCCATCCAAAGTTATTATTTCTGTTAAGATATTAAATTTTGAAAATGTGAATGAGATAGCCTTTGCAATTATGGAAGGTCTTTGGATTAAAGAAATGAATATAGATGATCAAAAAAATTTAAAGAAAATATTAACAAGATTTATTAAAACTGCTGATGAAGTTATTGACTTTTCTGAAAGTGAACAAGTTGAAAAAGAAATGAATAAATATACGAAAGAGGCAATAGACCTTGCTGTTTTTGGTGCGCCTACCTATATAATAGATGATCAAATTTATTGGGGTCAGGATAGATTAGATTTTTTAGAAAGATATATTAAAAGGAAAAATAAGTAGATTTTATTTTTGATAATTAATAAAGTAAATTTCAAAAAGAGACAACATTATGGATGATATTAAAAAAACAGTTACAAATTTAAATATAGTTAAGTCTGAAAAAAAAGAATTTAATTGGAAAGATCCTTTAGATTTAGATGGGCAACTGTCTGAAGAAGAAAAACTTATTAGAGATACAGCTTATGATTATGCTCAAGGTAGTTTGTTACCAAGAGTTGAAGAAGCCTTTTTAGAAGAAAATACAGATGTAAAAATTTTTAAAGAGATGGGAGAACTTGGTCTTTTGGGTGTAACCATATCTGAGAAATATGGTTGTGCAGGTGCATCTTATGTTTCTTATGGTTTAGTTGCTAGAGAAGTTGAAAGAATAGACAGTGGATATAGATCAATGATGTCAGTTCAATCATCTTTAGTTATGCATCCAATAAATGCTTTTGGAAGTGAAGAACAAAAGCAAAAATTTTTACCAAAACTTGCTAGTGGTGATTTTATAGGTTGTTTTGGATTAACTGAGCCAGATGCAGGATCTGATCCTGGTGGAATGAAAACTATTGCTAAAAAAGTTGATGGTGGATATGAATTATCTGGATCAAAAATGTGGATTTCCAACTCGCCAATTGCTGATGTTTTTATAGTGTGGGCAAAGTCAGATGAACATGAAAAAAAGATAAAAGGGTTTATTCTTGAAAAAGGTATGAAAGGCTTAAGTGCCCCAAAAATAAATAAAAAGCTTTCATTACGTGCTTCTATTACAGGAGAAATTGTAATGGATAAAGTTTTTGTTCCTGAAGAAAATATGTTGCCAAATGTTGAAGGTTTAAAAGGACCTTTTAGTTGTTTAAATAGAGCAAGGTATGGAATATCTTGGGGTGTTATGGGTGCCGCTGAAGATTGCTGGCATAGAGCCTTACAGTATACTTTGGATAGAAAACAGTTTGGTAAACCATTGGCTTCCACACAACTTATTCAAAAAAAACTTGCTGACATGCAAACTGAAATATCCTTAGGTCTTCATGCATCACTAAGAGTTGGGAGACTTTTTGATGAAGGAAAACTAGCTCCAGAAGCAATTTCAATTGTAAAAAGAAATAATTGTGGAAAGGCTCTTGATATAGCAAGGTTATCAAGAGACATGCATGGAGGCAATGGTATACACGCTGAGTATCATGTGATGAGACATTTAATGAATCTCGAAACTGTTAATACTTATGAAGGTACACATGACGTTCATGCGCTAATTTTAGGTAGAGCTCAAACAGGAATCCAAGCTTTTTTTTAAATTAATATTATTTATTTAAATCGTCTTCAATATAGACTTTAATTATTTCTTCAAAGTTATTTTCAGCTTTAAAGCCTAATTCCATTGCTCTTGTAGTGTCTAAATCTCTTGCCCATCCTTGAACAATATTATCTATTTTAGGATCAATTTCATGTTTTATTAACTTAACTGTATCCTCACCAGCTACTTTTCTTAGTGCTTCAATTTGTTCTTCAACAGTTGCTGACAAACCTGGCATACTTAAATTTATTCTATTATTTAATTTCTTTGTATCAATTTCAGCTGCATGCAAGAGAAAGCCGGCTGCAGATCTTGGTGAAGCATGCCAATGTCTTACACTTGTACTAACAGGTAATCTCGCTTCTATTCCGTTTAAAGGTTCTCTGATAATACCAGAAAAAAATCCGGAAGCAGCCAAATTTGGTTTCCCTGGTCTAACGCAAATCGTAGGCAATCGAATAGAGATACCGTCAACCATACCTTTTCTAGAGTAATCTGCTAGAAGTAATTCTGAAATTGCTTTTTGTGCTCCGTACGATGTTAATGGAGTTGTAAAAAAATCATCAGGAATTTTTTCAGGGAAAGGTGCACCAAAGACAGCTATTGAGCTTGTAAAAACTAATCTTGGTTTATAATCATCACCTAACTCTCTAATTGCTTCAAATAATCCCCAACTTCCTTTGGTATTAATATTCCAACCTAAATCAAACTCTTCTTCAGCTTGTCCTGAAACTATGGCTGCTAGATGAAAAATAATTTCTGGTTTAGAAGAAACTAATTTTTCACTTATTTCTTTTTTAGAAATATCTCCTGTGATTATTTCAACTTCAAAATTTACGTCATTTGGAAATGAAGCCTTAACTATATCAAAAAGTTTAAATTTTTTAATTTCCTTACCATTTATTGATTTTTTTATAATTAATTTATTTAAAAGTTTTTGCCCCACCATTCCAGCAGCGCCTAAAATTAAAACTTCCATTATTTCTCCTTAATTAAACATTGAATAATATGTAATAAAAAGCATAATTCAATTTTGAATAAAAGATAATTTAAAAATAAAAAAATGAAAAATTTAAACTTTGAAAATATAAATGTTTTACCTATTTTAGATATAGAAAAAAATGTTGATCCAGAAAAACTTATAGCTTCTTTAATTGATGGAAAAATAAATACAGTAGAAATTACACTTAGAAATGATGAGGCTTTTGATAATATAAAATTTATTCGGAAAAAATTTCCTGATCTGATTCTTGGAGTAGGTACTATTGTAAACGTCGATCAACTTAAGCGTTCTATAGATATAGGTGCAGATTTTGGAATAAGTCCTGGTTTTGAAACTGAAATTATTAAATATGCAAAAGAGAATAAATTTTCATACATACCAGGCGTCTCAACTGCATCAGAAATTATATCTTGTCTAAAATTTGATTGTAAATTTCTTAAACTTTTTCCTGCTGAGCCACTTGGTGGTATATCATATTTGAATTCTTTAAGTGGTCCATTTCCTGATGTTTCATTTTGTCCTACAGGAGGAATTAATAACGATAATTATTTGTCATGGTTATCTCAAAAAAATGTTTTGTGTGTTGGCGGAAGTTGGATAGCACCAAAAAATGACAATAACTATGATAAAATTAAGAAAAGAGCATTAGAAGTTTTTAAATAATTAATGAGGTTCTGATGATAGATTTAAAAAATAAAGTTATAATGATATCTGGTGCTAATAGGGGAATTGGTTATGCAACTGCAAAGCTTCTCAAAGAAAAAGGCTGCATTTTAAGTTTGGCTGCAAGAAATCCTGACAAAATTAAAGTAGGTGGAGATAATGTTTTAAAATGCATGTGGGATGCTAAAGAAAAAAAACTATCAAAAAATTGGGTGTCTGAAACTATTTCTCACTTCGATAAAATTGACGGTTTGGTTATGAATGCTGGTGTTGAACTTGGAGGTGATTTAGAAGGAGATAGTGAAGAAGAATTTGATGAAATGTTTGAAGTTAATTTTAAAGGCCCACTTAGACTTGTTAGAGAAACTTTACCTGAGTTAAGAAAAACAGGGGCTGGTAGAATTATTAATGTTGTTTCTCTAGCGGGGAAAAGACCAAGAAATCCAAAAATTTTGGGTTATTCGGCATCAAAATTTGCTGCAATGTCTTTAACCAATGCCATAAGGATTTCCGGATGGGATGATGGCGTTAGAGCTACATCAGTTTGTCCAGGAATGGTTAGAACAAGAATGACGAATGAAATTACTGTTCCTGATGGAGAATTCAAAATGGAACCTGAAGCTATTGCTGAAACTATATCATATGCATTGACTTTACCAAATAGTGCTGCAGTTGCAGAGATACTGGTAAATAGTAGATTAGAATCAATGTTTTAATATTGTATACTATGAGAAAATCTAATAGAGGAAATGTTGATCCATTTATTGTAATGGATGTTATGGAAAATGCCAGGAAAGCCGAAGAAAAAGGTGAAGATATTGTTCATATGGAAGTTGGCCAACCTGGAACCCCAGCCCCAATAGAGGCACAAAGGCAGCTAATTGAAAAAATGAAAAATGACAGTATGGGTTATACTGTTGCTTTAGGAATTCCTGAGTTAAGAAAAAGAATTTCTCAATTATATGGTGATTGGTATAACTTGGATTTAAACCCTGATAGAATAATTATTACCTCAGGTTCGTCAGCAGGTTTTATTTTATCTTTTTCATCATTATTTGATGCTAAGGATAGAGTTGGAATTTGTTCACCTGGATACCCAAGTTATAGACAAATATTAAAAGCACAAGATTTAGAAACTGTATTAATAGAAACAAAATTTGAAAATAATTTTCAGCCTTTTGCTTCAGATTTGAAAGGCTTAAATCTTTCTGGAGTTTTAATTGCCTCTCCAGCAAATCCAACTGGATCTATGCTAAATTACAACCAATTAGAAAGTTTAATTTTAAGTTCATTAGAGCAAAATATTTCTTTTATTAGCGATGAAATATATCATGGAATAGAGTATGAAAAAAAAGCAACAACAGCACTTCAAATAACTAATCAATGCTATGTAATTAATTCATTTTCTAAATATTTCTCTATGACAGGATGGAGAGTTGGTTGGATGGTTGTTCCAGAAGATCATATAAGACAAATTGAGAGATTAGCTCAAAATATGTTTATTTGTGCACCTCATGCAAGTCAAATAGCAGCACTTCATGCATTAGATTGTGAAGATGAATTAAAAAATAATTTAGATGTTTATAAAGAAAATAGAAAGTTAATGATAAAAGGTTTGAAGGATTCAGGTTTCTCTAAAATATCCTCGCCCGATGGAGCTTTTTATATATATGCGGATGTAAGTAAATTTTGTAATGATAGTTTAGAGTTTGCTAATAGAGTTTTAAAAGAAGCTAAAGTAGCTATAACTCCTGGATTAGATTTTGATTCAAAGCGTGGCAATTCTACAATTAGATTTTCTTATGCAAGAAGCACTGAAGACATAATAAAAGGTTTAGAAAAACTAAATATTTTTATGAAAAATAATAAATATATTTAAGGTACTAAAACTGTAGCACCCATAGTTTCTCTTGCTTCAATTGCTCTATGTGCTTCGCTTACTTCTGAGAGACGGTAAATATGATTAACGTTTGATTTAATTTTTCCAGTTTTTAAGGTTTCAAACAAATCATCAGCGCTTTTTACCAAATCCTCTCTTTTTTCCATGTAATGCATTATTGCTGGTCTAGTTAGAAAAAGAGATCCTCTCGTACCTAGTTCAACTACATCGACTGGCTCTGGTGCTCCAGATGCATGTCCATATGCTGCAAGAATTCCCATAGGTCTCAAACAATTCATTGATCGTTTAAAAGTGTCTTTGCCTATTGACTCGTAAACAATTGGACATCCTTTTCCTTCAGTTACCTCTTGAACTGTTTTAACAAAATCACCTTTTGAATGAATAACTGTATAATCAGCACCAGCATCTTTGGCTTTTTGAGCTTTTTCTTCTGAGCTTACTGTTCCTATTATTGTTGCACCTAAGTGCTTAGCCCATTGACATAAAATTAACCCCATACCACCTGCAGCAGCATGTACTAAAATCACATCACCTTTTTTTACCTCATATGTTCTTTTTAGTAAAAATTGTGCCGTTAAACCTTTAAGCATTAGAGCTGCTAAATCATTATCAGATAAATTATTTAGATCATTAGGCACTTTTATTAATTTTTTAGCCGGGTAAACTCTTTTTTCACTATATGCTCCATGGGGTGGAAGGGCATAAGCTACTCGATCACCCTTTTTAAAATCAATAATATCTGATCCAATATCTTCAACAATTCCTACACCTTCTATTCCAAGAACTATAGGAAGATCTGGTACTGGCCATGGATGAGGCATGCCTCTTCTATGATAGGTATCAATATAGTTAACACCTACAGCTGTGTTTTTAATCAATACTTCATCAAACTTTGGATCTGGAACATCAATATTTTCCCATTTAAATACATCAGGTGACCCTTTTTCGTATATAACAGCACCTTTTGTCATAGATTAGCCACTAACACATTTTTGTTCTTGATCACCTAATTTATCAATTCCAAGTTTCATAACATCTCCTGGTTTCAGATAAACTGGTGGTTGCATTCCCATACCCACTCCAGGTGGAGTTCCAGTAGCAATTACATCTCCCGGAAATAAAGTCATGAACTGGGAGAGGTAATGAACAATGTGATACGCTGAAAAGATCATTGTTTTGGTTGATCCAGTTTGCATTCTTTTACCATTTACATCTAAATACATAGAAAGATTTTGAACATCTTCAATTTCATCTGTTGTCACTAAATACGGACCAATTGGACCAAAGGTGTCACAAGATTTACCTTTAGTCCATTGTCCTGATCTTTTTATTTGAAAATCTCTTTCAGAGACATCATTGACTACACAATATCCTGCAATGTAATTTTTAGCTTCAGCTTCTGAAATATATTTTGCTTTTTTACCAATAATAACACCTAATTCAACTTCCCAGTCAGTTGCAGTAGAAGTTCTTGGTATTTCAACATTATCATTAGGACCAATAATCGCAGACGTTGCTTTTGAAAACAAAATTGGTTCTTCTGGAGGTTCTAGTCCAGTTTCAGCAGCGTGATCTGAAAAATTTAGACCTATACATAGAAATTTCCCTACCTTATTTACACATGGACCAATTCGAGGGTTACCTGTTACTTCAGCTAAAGATGAAACATCTAAACTTTTCAATTTGTCTAAGCTTTCTTGCGAGATTGTATTACCATTTATATCATCTATTACATTTGATAAATCTCTAATTTTTCCGTTTTCATCAATTATTCCAGGTTTTTCTTCCCCAGAATTTCCAAATCTTAATAGCTTCATTTTTATCTCCTAATTTTTATATTACTTTTAAAAAATTTAATAATTACATCGTTGCTCCAATTTGCCATGGAACAAACTCTAAATCACCAAGACCTTGTTTTTCTGATTTTGATTTTTCTCCAGAAGCAATTCTTACTAGAAGGTCAAAGATTTCATTTCCAACTGTTTCTATACTTTCATTATCTGTAACAATTTTTCCTGCATTTACATCCATATCTTCTTCCATATGTTGATACATTTCAGTATTAGTGGCTATTTTAATAGATGGTGATGGTTTTGAACCAAAAGCTGAACCTCTTCCAGTTGTAAAACTTACAAGATTACAACCTGTAGCTATTTGTCCAGTGACTGATGCAGGATCATATCCTGGACTATCCATGAATAAGAAACCTTTAGATTTTGACTTTTCAGCATACATTAAAACATCATTTAAGGGTGTTGTTCCTCCCTTTGCAGCAGCACCTAAAGATTTTTCTAATATAGTAGTTAAACCTCCAGCTTTATTTCCTGGAGAAGGATTATTGTTAAGACTTCCTTTATTTCTATCTACATAATCTTCCCACCATAAAATTCTATCTACCAATTTATCACCAACATTTTTATTTATAGCTCTTCTTGTAAGTAAATGTTCAGCTCCATAAATTTCAGGAGTTTCAGCTAAAACTGCAGTCCCTCCATTTTTAACTAATAGATCTGCTGCATGACCTAATGCAGGATTTGATGTAATGCCTGACCATGCATCTGATCCACCACATTGAAGTGCTAGAGAAAGATGTTCAACTGACTGTGCTGATCTTTGTAATTGATTGATTTCAGGTAACATAGCATGTATGCGCTTTATACCTTCTTCAATCGTTTTTCTTAAACCTCCCATTTCTTGAATTGTCATTGTTTGAAAGAAAGGATTTTCATTTAAATTATAGGCATCAAGTAAAAATTTTATTTGATTTGCTTCACATCCTAATCCAATCAAAAGGACACCTGCTAGATTTGGATGTTGAATGTAACCTAGCAAAACTCTCTGCAAAGCTTCAAAGCCGTCACCAGAGTCTGCCATACCACAACCTGTTCCATGAGTAAAAGATACAACTCCATCAACATTAGGGTATTCTGATAGTATTTTATCATCAAAAGCATTCGCAATGTTTCTTGCTGCAGTTGCAGAACAGTTCACTGAGGTTAAAATGCCAATGTAATTTCTGGTTCCTACCTGACCATTTGGTCTTTTAAAACCATCAAATGTTGGTCTTTGGTTTTCAGGCACAAAATTTGGCAATCTTACTGATGTTGAAAATTCATAATCATGTTCTGTAGACTTGAACTCTGTATTATCTACATGAACGTGTTCTCCTATATTTATATCATTTCTTGCAAGCCCAATAATTTGATCATATTTGATAATTTTTTCCCCTTTTAAAATTTTCTTCAGAGCGATTTTATGACCTTTTGGTATATTATTTTCAGCTTTAATGTTTTGAGTGGTTTCACCTTTAGAAATATTTTTAAAAGCTGTTGCAACATTATCATTAGGATTTAGTTTTATAGTTAGTATATCATCAACACTCATAGCGATTATTCCTTTGATAAATGATTATTAAATTTTAGTTTTCTATTATATTATTTTAAAATTATTTAACAATGAAATTAGAGTAAATGTTTTAATTTTTAACTGGAGAAAAAATGCCAGAAGCTATAATGCAAAGGACTTATGGGAAATCTAATGTTTTAAACATTGAAAAAATTTATGTAAATGATCCTGCAGATGATGAAATTTTAATAAAACAAACTGCGATTGGGGTTCATTTTCATGATGTGTATGTTAGAACTGGACTGTATAAAACATTAAAATTACCTGGTATTCCTGGAATTGAAGGAGCTGGAGTTATTGAAAAAAAAGGGCGTAATGTAAATAATTTAAATATTGGTGATAGAGTTGTTTATATAACAGGTTCCTACGGAGCCTATGCTTCTCATAGAGTGATAAATCATAATATTGTAGCAAAGATACCTGATGAACTTGACGATGCAACTATGGCTACAAATTTTTCAAGAGCTTTGACTGTTAATATGTTAACTGAACAAGTTTTTGATTTAAAAGATAAAACAACTGTTTTAGTAACAGCAGCTGCAGGTGGTGTTGGAAGATTGCTTTGTCAGTATTTAAATTCTATAGGCAAAATTGTAATAGGAACGGTTGGTTCTGAAGAAAAAGTCAAGGTAGCTAAATCCTGGGGGTGTAAAGAGGCATTTATATATAACGATAAAAAGATATGTGAATATTCAAAAGATATTACTAAAGGAATTGGATTTGATCTAGTTTATGACTCAGTAGGTTTTGATACTTTTGAACAATCTTTTGATTTAGCTTCTAATTGTGGTTATTTGATAAACTTTGGTCAATCATCAGGTCCAATTCCAGCTATGGAAATGTCAAAACTTGCACAAAAATCTTTATCAATTTCTCGTCCTATTTTATTTCATTATACAAATCAAAGAAACTTATTTGAAAATATGAGTAAATCAGTATTCAATCTATTTAAAAATAATGTTTATTCATTTGAAAAAAAAATATGTTTTGATCTAAAAGATGTTTCTCAAGCTCATGATCTTTTAGAATCAAGAACTGGTGGAGGAAGTTTATATTTGAAACCTTAATTGATTTTAAATAATATTTAGATATGAGCGAAATAAATTGGAAATTCCCAGAATATATATCTTCTTTTGAATGGTTGAATGATAATTTAGATAATAAAAAAGTAAGAATTTTTGATTGTACTACATATTTACTTTATCAAGATGAAAATCCTTCATTGCCTTACATTGTAGAAAGTGGTTTTAGAGAATATCAGATTTCACATATAAAAAATTCTGCTTATTTAGATCTTCAAAAAGATTTATCTGATAATTCAAGTAAGTTTCGATTTACACTCCCAGATTATCATACCCTAGCAAAATATTTTTCAAATCTTGGTGTTGGTGATGATTTTCATATAGTTTTATATTCAAGGAATGGGTTACAATGGGCCACAAGGATTTGGTGGATGTTGTATGTTTTGGGATTTAAAAATCTAAGTATTCTAGATGGTAGTTTTAATGAATGGAAAAAAAATAATTTACCTACTGAAAGTAAAATAAATATTTTTGAAAAATCTGAATTTAAAATTGAAATCAATAATAAAATTTTTGTTGATAAAAATACAGTTTTGGAATCGATTAATACAAATAAATGTGTGATATTAAATTCTTTAACTGAAGATTTGCATAATGGAGAAAACCCAAGATATGGTAGACCGGGAAGAATACCAGGTAGTTTAAATATTCCTTTCCATGAGTTAACAGACTTAGAAAAAGGATGTTTTAAATCTCCAAGTGAATGTTTAGAAGTTTTTAAAAAGAAAGGCATTCCTCAAGATTCACGTGTTTTGAATTATTGTGGTGGTGGAATAGCAGCGTCATTAGATGCATTTGTTTTATTTCAATTAGGGTATGATGATATAGAAATTTATGATAATTCAATGAGTGAATGGGCAACCGACGAAAACTTACCTATAGAAATTGGATGATATAAAAATTAAGGAGAAAATATGTCAAAAAAATTTAATGCAAAACTAAGAAGTCAACAATGGTTTGATAATCCAGAAAACCCAGGAATGACAGCTTTATATATAGAGAGATCTTTAAATTTTGGATTGACGCCTGAAGAGTTGAGATCTGGGAAACCCATTATAGGAATTGCACAGACAGGCTCTGATATTTCTCCTTGTAACAGAGTTCATATCAAACTAGCTGAAAGAATTAGAGAAGGAATTAGAAGTGCAGGAGGGATTGCTCTAGAATTTCCAGTTCATCCTATTCAAGAGACATTAAAAAGACCAACTGCATCCCTTGATAGAAATCTTGCTTATTTAGGTTTAGTTGAAATATTACATGGATATCCAATTGATGGTGTTGTTTTAACAACTGGTTGTGATAAAACCACTCCAGCTTGCTTAATGGCAGCTGGTACTGTTGATATTCCGGCGATAGTTTTGTCAGGTGGCCCAATGCTTGATGGGTGGCATGACGGAAAGTTAGCTGGATCTGGTATGGCTGTTTGGGACAGTCGAGTTGAGTTATCAGCTGGCAGAATTAATTATGATGAATTCATGGACATAGTTACATCATCTGCACCATCAGATGGACATTGCAATACTATGGGAACTGCTTCAACAATGAATTCTTTAGCTGAGGCTCTTGGTATGAGTTTAACTGGAAATGCTAATATTCCTGCTCCATATAGAGAGAGAGGACAAATGGCTTATAGAACAGGTCTCAGAATTGTTGAGATGGTAAATGAAGACTTAACTCCTTCTAAAATTATGACACGCAAAGCTTTTGAAAATGCAATAGTTGTTAATTCTGCAATTGGAGGATCAACTAATGCACAAATTCATATAACAGCAATCGCAAGACATGTTGGTATTGATTTAGAAACAGATGCTTGGCAAAATGTTGGGTATGATATTCCCTTAATGGTCAATGTACAACCAGCAGGAAAACACCTTTGCGAAAGTTACCATAGAGCAGGTGGAACTGCTGCAGTAATGAGTGAATTATTATCTAATAATAAAATTCATGGGGATGTAATAACAGTTTCTGGGAAAAATTTATCTTCTTGTTTAGATGGTCATAAAATTAAAGATAAAGACGTGATTACAGAGTTTAAAAATCCTTTAAAACAAAGAGCAGGTTTTATTGTTTTAAAAGGCAATTTATTTGAATCAGCAATTATGAAAACTTCAGTTATCTCTGATGAATTTCGAAAAAAGTTTTTGTCTAAACCAGGTAAAGAAGGTGTCTTAGAGGGTAGGGCTATAGTTTTTGAAGGATCTGAAGATTATCACGATCGCGTGAATGATGAATCACTTAACATGGATGAGAATTGTATACTTGTCATTAGAGGAGCTGGACCAATAGGGTGGCCTGGTTCTGCTGAAGTTGTAAACATGCAACCATCAGATAAATTAATTAAACAAGGTATCACAGAATTGCCATGTATAGGAGACGGAAGACAATCAGGCACTTCGGGAAGTCCTTCAATATTAAATGCTTCTCCTGAAAGTGCAATTGGTGGAGGATTAGCATGGTTAAAAACTGGGGACACCATTCAAATTGATTTGAATAAATTTACAGCAAACATGTTAGTTGATCATGATGAAATAGAAAACAGAAAAAAAGATGGTCCTCCTAAATATCCTGAAAATCAAACACCTTGGCAAGAAATTTATAGAAATAATGTTGGCCACATGTCCGACGGTGGAGTTTTAGAAAATGCAGTCAATTATCAAAAAGTAAAAAAATCTTTACCAAGAGATAATCATTAATTCACTGGGCTAATTGTAGAGTTTGTTGTAAGCATTTTGACAACATTATCATAAACAAGTTTTCCCATATCATATCTTGTTTCAACAGTAGCTGATCCAATGTGGGGCGTTAGAATAACATTATCTAATTTCATCAAATTATCAGGTACATTCGGCTCATTTTCAAAAACATCTAAACCAGCACCACAAATGATATTATTTTGTAGAGCTTGAATAAGTGCCTGTTGATCAATAACTGATCCTCTTGCAATGTTAATTAAAAAACCATTTTTGCCAAGTTTTTGTAAAATGTTTGAATTGACTAAATGTTTTGTTTCTTCACCTCCTGGTGTGATCACACAGAGGGTATCTACGTATTCAGCTAGTTCTTCTAATTTTGAAAAAAATTTATATTTTACATCTTTTTCATTTCTTGAGTGGTAACAAATTTCACAATTAAAAGCTTCAATTCTTTTTGCTATAGTTTTTCCTATTCTACCCATTCCTAAAATGCCAAATTTTGTTCCTGAAAACTTTTTAGAGAGTGGAAACTCAGATTTAAGCCATTTTTTTTCTAATAAAAAATTATTTGCAGAGGAGATGTTTTTATAAACACATAATGTTAAAGCTACGGCAGTGTCTGCAACTTCATCGTTAAGAACATCAGGGGTATTTGTGACTTTCACATTAGATAATGTAGCTTGATCTACATCAACGGCATCATAACCAACACCATAGTTTGCAATTATTTTTAAATTAGGGATTTTTTTTATAAGTTCACTGGAAACTTTTGTTCCTCCCATGACTGCAATAGCATCAATATTATCACTTACACTTTCAATAAATTTTTCTGGATTTTCTTGCTCATATGATTTGAACGTATTAAAAGTTTGATCAAAAAGTTGAGTTATTTCGTTTGGAAATAATGACATAATTAATACGTTTTTTTCAATTTTCATTTATACCTCTTGTTAAAATTTCATTTTTGATTTTGGAATAATTGCACCTCTATATTTAAGCACATTTTTTGTTATTTTGTGAGACATTAAAATTTTATCTTCAATTGATAAAATTTCTTTTTTTAGATGATATGCTAAAAAAGATCCATTGAATGAATCTCCTGCTGCAGTCGTATCAATTGCTTTAATAATTGGAATATTTATTGATCCAATTTTATTAAATTCAGAATAAAATATTTTTTCAAAATGCTTTAAAATAATAATATTATCTTTTCTTTTAAAGGTATTAATAAATTCAATTGGATCAGACTTACCAAAGATTTCGATTATATCATCAAATGATATGAAATTTATATTAGAACTAAGGTTACTTTTTTTAAATAAACTTTGAGATTTAATTTTGTTTCCATGGAAACTATTTCGGTAGTTAAAATCAAATGCTGTAATTTTAGATTTTTTTGATAAATCAATTAATTTATTTTGATCTTTCTGTTTTAAAATTCCTAATGAAATACCTGTATAATAAAATAATTCAGAATCATTTATGAACTTATCTATTGTATTTAAGTTACATCTTTCTATCATTTTTTTTGCTGCTGAATCGTTTCTCCAATATGAAAAACTTCTATTCCCTTTTTTATCTGTTTGAATAGAATAAAGACCTGGGTATTTATCTTTAATTATTTGTATTAAGTCAGTTTTTAAATTTTCATTTTTAAATCTTTTTACCATCATCTCAGATAAATGATCTTGACCTAACCCAGTAAAATAAAAAGTATTAAATTGTTTTTTAATTAACCTAGAAAAATAAACTGCTGCATTAAAAGTATCACCTCCAAAATTTAAATTCATTTTTATCTGTTTTTTGTCCAAGTTATCAGTATTTCCACTGACCTCAATCATGCATTCACCAGCAAATATTGAATTTTTAGTAATATTTTTCATTTTAAATTTAATTATATTTAATGTAGTAGTATCATATGTATATTAATTTGGATAGGTATGGCAAGTGAGCGTATTAGAAAAAGAACTCGAAATATCTGACTTTAATTTTGAGTTTAATAAAAAAGATGCAGTTACAGAATTAACAAAAGAATTTGGTCAGCAATTTTCTATTTCAAAAAGTGTAAGAGAACAACATACTGATACAACAACAATACATCCTTCAAAACTACCTGATGGAGTTGTTTTTGCGGAAAATGAAATAGATGTTAAGAAAACAGTTGAAATTTGTCAAAAATTTAAATGTCCAATAATTCCTTTTGGTGTTGGCTCATCACTTGAAGGTCATGTCAATGCTTTGTATGGAGGCATTTCGATTGATCTAAATAATATGAATAAAATTTTACACGTCTCTCCTGAGGATGGATACGCAGTTGTACAACCAGGTGTTACTAGAGAACAATTAAATATTTATTTAAGAGATACAGGACTTTTTTTTCCAATTGACCCTGGTGCAAATGCATCTTTAGGAGGAATGACAAGTACAAATGCTTCTGGCACGAATGCTGTTAGATATGGAACAATGAAAGATAATGTAATTTCTTTGAAATGTGTAATGCCTAATGGTGAAATTATTAAAACATCTAATAGAGCAAAAAAAAGTTCAGCTGGTTACGATTTAACAAGATTGATTGTTGGTTCAGAAGGTACACTTGGTATAATTACAGAAATTACAATTAAACTCTATGGTATACCAGAAGTGATAGCAGGAGGAAGAGTGACATTTCCATCAATAAAAGATGCTACTGAAGCAGTAATAATGGTAATACAAGCTGGCATTCCCGTTGCTAGAATAGAATTATTAGATCAAGAACAAGTTAAGGCCTGTAATAACTATTCTAAACTTAATCTGCCAGAAGAGCCTATATTATTGCTTGAGTTTCATGGAAGTGAATCTTCTGTAAAGGAACAATCTGAGTTTTTTTCAGAGATTGTATCTGATTTTGGAGGAAATAATTTTGAGTGGACTTCAAATAATGATGAAAGAAACAAGCTCTGGAAAGCAAGACATGACGCTTATTATGCAACTAAATCATGTAAACCTGATCTTGAATATATTGCTACTGACGTTTGTGTACCAATTTCAAGGTTGTCAGAGTGTATTGAAAAAACTCAAAATGATTTAATAAAGTATAATTTATTTGGTCATATTGTTGGACATGTAGGTGATGGAAATTTTCATGTTCAATTAATGGTAGATCCTAAAAATGAGAATGAAATTAAAAACCTAAACAAATTTCTTGATGATTTGTCAAAAAGAGCAATTTTACTTGATGGAACTTGCACTGGAGAACATGGAATAGGGCAAGGAAAAAAACAGTACCTTGTTGAAGAATTAGGTGGTTCAGTCGATTTTATGAAAAATATTAAAAAAGCTTTAGATCCGTTTAACATCATGAATCCAGGAAAGATATTTTAAAGGTATATTATGTTAGAAAATAAAAATCAATGGCTTGGACAGATATACAATAAAAAAAACATACAAGAATGTATTTCAAAAATTAAAGAAAAATATGGTCAGCAGTTTTCTGTGTCCAAAAGTATTAGGGAACAACATTCACATACAATGACAATTCATGAATCTGAATTACCTGATGGAGTTTTATTTGCTTCAAATAAAAATGATGTGTCAGAAGCAGTAAAGATTTGTGATGAATTTGGATGCCCTATTATTCCTTTTGGAGTTGGCTCTTCTTTTGAAGGTCATGTAAATGCTCCATTTGGTGGTTTATCTATAGATTTAAACAATATGAATGAAATACTTAATGTATATCAGGATGATTTGTTGGTTACAGTTCAGCCTGGCGTAACAAGAGAGCAGTTGAATACTCATTTAAGGGATACTGGGTTATTTTTTCCAATTGATCCAGGTGCAAACGCTTCAATCGGAGGCATGTCATCAACAAGAGCATCTGGTACAAATGCTGTTAGATATGGAACTATGAAAGATAATGTTGTTTCAGTTGAAGCAGTTATGCCTAATGGTGAAATTATTAAAACATCAAATAAAGCAAAGAAAAGTTCAGCTGGTTATGATTTAACAAGACTGTTAGTTGGTTCCGAAGGTACGCTTGGTATAATTACAGAAATTACTTTAAAGCTCTATGGTATTCCAGAAATTATAGCGGGTGGTCGTGTATCTTTTTCTTCTATAAAAGATGCAGCTGACACCGTAATAACTACAATTCAATCAGGTATTCCAATTGCAAGAATTGAGCTTTTAGACGCAATGCAGGTGAAAGCTTGTAATTTATACTCAAAATTAAGTTTACCAGAAGAACCATTATTACTTTTAGAATTTCATGGAAGTAAAAAATCTGTTGAAGAACAGACAGAACTTTTTGGTGAAATTGCTACAGATCATGGTGGAAAAAATTATGAATGGACTTCAAATAATGAAGAAAGAAATAAATTATGGAAAGCCAGACATGATGCTTACTGGGCCGCAAGATCTTACATGCCTGGTACTGAGATGTATTCTACAGATGTTTGTGTGCCAATATCTAAATTATCAGACTGCATTGTCGAGACTGTAAAAGATTTAGAAGAAAATGATTTAGTTGGACCAATTGCAAGTCATGCAGGTGATGGAAATTTTCATGTTGCGGTAATGCTTGATTTAAATAATAAAAATGAAGTTTCTAAATTAGGTCCTTTTTTGGATAGATTGTCTGAAAGGGCAATTAAGATGGATGGAACTTGTACGGGGGAGCACGGAATTGGTCAAGGTAAAAGAAAATATATGTATAATGAATTAGGAAATTCTGTTCATGTAATGGAAGCAATAAAAAAGTCCTTTGATCCAAACTTAATTATGAATCCTGGAAAGTTGTTCATCTAATACATTGAAAAACATATGTTGACCTTTACGATTGCAATTTTTCTAATGATAATTACGCCCGGACCAGGTGTTTTATCTTTAGCTGCAACAGGATCTGGGTTTGGATGGAAAGCTGGAATATTATATTTAGCTGGATTATTTATTGGAACAAATACTGTTTTGGTATTTGTTGTAACTGGTTTTAAGGGTTTTTTATTTCAAATACCATGGGTAGAACCTGTTTTTTTAATTATATCCTTATCATATTTAACTTGGATAGCATGGAGAATAGCTTCAGCTGGAAATGAAATTAAATTTAAACAATCAAAAAATGAACCTACATTTTTTGAAGCAATATTTTTACAAATAATTAATCCAAAAGCTTATCTGGTAAATGGAATTTTGTTTGCTGGATTTCCATTACAAGGTTTTTCTTTGCAACAAGAAATTTTAATAAAAGCACTCATCATTAACTTAGTTTGGATACCAGTTCATTTTTTTTGGTTATGGCTTGGCATAAAACTCAGACAATGGGGATTAAGTAAAGGAAAGGAGGCCATCGTTAATAAGGTAATGGCTTTTTGTTTATTTGTCGTTATTGCTTTAGCTGGTTTAAGTGAATTTTGATTATTTAATTATAAATATACATTTATAATTGAAATAATTTTAATACATATGATGTCCACCATTTATGGATATAGTTGAGCCAGTAACAAACTGAGAATCTTCTCTTGCTAAGAATGCTACAGCTCTAGCAATTTCTTGAGGATGACCTAATCTGCCAACAGGAATTGTACTAATTATTTTATCCAACACGTTTTGTGGCACTGCAGCGACCATTTCCGTATCTACGTAACCCGGGGCTACAGTATTGGCAGTAATATTATTACGTGCACCTTCTTGAGCAATAGCTTTTGTCATTCCAATAATTCCAGCTTTAGCTGCACAATAGTTTATTTGTCCATACTGTCCTGCCTGACCATTGACAGAAGAAATATTGATAATTCTTCCAAACTTTTTTGATGACATTTCATCCCAACAAACTTTAGTCATATTAAAAACAGAATTTAGGTTTACATTAATAACATCTTGCCATTGATCAATTGTCATTTTTTTTATTGTGCTATCTCTTGTTATACCAGCGTTGTTTACTAATATTGAGAGTGTTCCATACTCAGCAATAATGCTTTTTACAACATTCTCACATTCTTGAAAATTTGAAACATCCCATTTAATTGATTTTATATTTGTTTCTCTTGTGAATTTTTTTGCTTGTTCATCATCTGAAGCGTATCCTGCAATAACTGTTGCTCCAGCTCTTTTTAAAATCTCACAAATACCCCTGCCAATTCCTCTGGTTCCACCTGTTACAAGTGCAACTCTGTCTTCGTTAAAAATAACCTCATCTTTGTTATTTAAACTCATATTAGAAAGTTTAATGTCGTCCAAAATAATGCTCCTTGAATATAAAATTCTGTTTATGTTTGTGATATATATATATTAATAGATTTATGAACAACAACTGTTCAAGAAAAACTTCATTGCAAAATTGGAAATGATTAAACTTTGATCAAAATAAAAATATTAAAATTTATTTATGAAGTTTAAAAACTCTGGACGAATATCTTCTCTCCAAGCTTTTCCGCTAAAAATACCATAATGTCCAGCATTTTCATGTAAAAAACTAAATTTAATATCATCAGGGACATTTTGTAAAATTTCTAAAGCTGCAAGACATTGTCCAGGTGCAGAAATGTCATCATTTTTACCTTCAATAATAAAAATAGGGGTATCTCTGATTTGACTTAAATCAAGATGTTGATCTTCTAGGTAAAATATATTTTTTGCAATTTCTCTTTTTTTAAAAATTCTATTTACTGTTGTTAAATAAAATTCGGCGGTCATATCCATAACAGCTAAATATTCATTATAAAATTTATTGTGACGATCATTTTCTGATGAAGTTCCTTCAACTTCTTTGAAAATTTGATCAATAAATGAATTAACATGTGTTTTAAGGTTCATTGAAATAAAAGAGGATAATTGAATTATACCTGGATAAACAGGTCTACCAACACCTTTATAATTAACACCAACTGGCATTGTCATTGTGTTTTTAAGATAATCAAGGCTAAGCTTATTTCCAAAATCTGTTACAGTAGTGGGGTTTGCTTCTGGGTCTATTGGACCTCCAATTAAGGTTAACGTGTTAGGTTTATTTTTATAATCATTTTTTATTACAAAAGATAAAGCTGCCAAAGCAAGTGGTGCGGGTTGACAAATGGCCATTACATTTAAATTAGGAGATAAAGTCTGATAAAAATCAATTAAATATCTTGTAAAATCTTCAATATCAAATTTCCCATTTGATAATGAAACATCTCTTGCATTTATCCAATCAGTTACAAAAATTTCACAATCTGGTAACAGAGATAAGACTGTATTTCTAGTTAAAGTTGCATAATGGCCAGACATAGGGGCAATAATAAGAACTTTTTTATTACTTTTTGTTTTTCGAGTTGTTTCAAATTTTATCAATTCACAAAATGGTTTTCTTAAAATGGTTTTTTTTGAAACGCTATACTCTTTTCCGTCAGCAACAAAAGAATTTATTCCCCAATCTGGCTTTGAAATGACTCTCGATAGATAATGTTCTGTTAATTTTCCATATGTATACATAAATTGTGGAATTGGACTTGGGTTTAAACCAAAAACAGGGTTCCCCCAAAACGTTTTTAAAGAAGAACTAATCCATTCATTGCATTGTCTTGAGGTTTCAAAAAAATCATAAGTTGAAATTTGCATATACATTCCTAATAATCTAATAAAACTGTATTATATAATTGACTGATCAGGAAACAAAAAATGAATGATGATAATAAAAATAATGAATTTGACGAATTACAAGAAAATTTAAATAGAATAGATTCGCTCACAAAAAGGTTAGTATTATCATTAGCTAATAAAAATAACGATACTGATTATTCAAAACCAAACCAAGAACTATATTATAAAGCAGCATCTAAATATTTTTCTGAGATGCTTTTAAACCCATCAAGATTAATAGAAAATCAAGTTAAATTTTATAAATCTACTCTTCAAATATGGTCTGATGCTCAAAAAGATTTTCTAAATCAAACTGAAAACAAAGCTGATGCTTCAGACAGAAGGTTCAAAGAAAGCACTTGGGAGAACAACCCGTATTTCAAAATGATTAAAAATCAATATATCACATCGTCTAGCATTATTGAAGAAACTGTCAATAGTATAGAGGGTTTATCAAAACCCGATAAGAAACAAATAAGTTTTTTTACTAAACAAATGGTAGATTTTTTCTCACCAACTAATTTCTTAGGTACTAATCCGGAAGCAATTAAAGAAGCAATAGAGACTAAAGGCAAGTCGCTTGTAGACGGCCTTGAGAATTTGGTGAATGACTTAGAAAAAAATGATGGAGAGTTAAACGTAACTTTAACTGATGATAATGCATTTGAAGTTGGAAAAAATATTGCTCAATCAAAAGGATCAGTAATATTTCAGAATGAACTCTTTCAACTTATTCATTATGAACCTGTGTCTAAAAAATGTTATTCAACACCCTTACTGATTATACCTCCATGGATTAATAAATTTTATATTTTAGACTTAAAGCATGAAAATAGCTTTATTCAATTTTGTTTAAAGAAAAATTTATCTGTTTTCGTTATTTCATGGGTAAATCCAGGAAATGAGCATAAAAATGTTTCATTTGAAGATTATATTGATAAAGGTTTATTAAAAGCAGCTGATATTATCAAACGTTATTGTAGACAAGATCAGATCAATACTATTGGTTATTGTATTGGAGGAACCTTACTAGCTTCAACTTTAGCATACCTAAATAAGAAAAATATTAAATTTATTAAATCAAGTACCTTTTTTACAACACTTACAGATTTTGAGGATCCAGGAGATTTATCTATTTTTGTAACAGATGAATATTTATCATCAATAAATAAGCAAATTGAAAAGTTTGGTTATATGGAAGGAAGTTTCCTTGCAAAAACTTTTAGTTTTCTAAGATCAAACGATTTAGTGTATGGACCCGCCATAAAATCATACCTTATGGGAAAAAAACCACCACCATTTGATTTATTATATTGGAATAGTGACTCAACTAATTTACCTGGAGTTATGGCTTTAGAATACTTAGAAAATTTTTATCAAAAAAATATGCTTTCAAAAGGTAAATTAAAGGTTTTTGATGAAATCGTATCATTAGAAGATATTAATCTGCCAATTTTTGCTGTTGCAACTCATACTGATCACATCGCTCCATGGAAATCTTCTTTTTTTGGTTTAAATAAAACAACTGGAGAAAAGAAATTTATCTTAGCAGGAAGTGGTCACATTGCTGGTATAATAAATCCAGAAAACTCAGATAAATATGGATATTGGACCAATGAGACAAAAATGGAAGATATTAATGAATGGTTCTATAAAGCAAAGAAAAATGAGGGATCTTGGTGGGGTGAATGGGCATCTTGGATACAAAAGATTAGTGGCTCTTTAGATGAGATTAATTTTAATCACAATAATGAATTTCAGATAATTGAAAATGCCCCAGGGTCTTATGTAAAAAAGAAATTTAAATAATTTCGCATTTGCAGAAAAATATACTTGACATTTCTGCATTGCAGTATATATATATTGCAATGCAGAAAAAAAGGAGTGTGCATATGTTTAGTTTTGACGATTATAAAAAGAATTTTGAAGAAATGTTTTCTAAGAGCCCAATTAACTTAGAAGATTTTTACAAAAGTGCTAATGAATACAACTCTAAGTTTTCAAAGATAGCATTTGATACTTTCAAAAAAAATGTTGAAGTATCTCAATCTTGGACTAAAGAAACAATTGGTGGTATGGATAAACTTGTAAAGCCACAATCAAAACCAGAAGATTACGTAAAAGTAGCTACTGATTTTGTAACTGAACAAGCCCAAACTTCACCAAAATATATGTCTGAATTTGCTGAAATAGCAAAGAAGACTCAATTAGATACAATTGAATTATTTATGCAGGCTGGAAAAGAGGCTAAGGAAGAAATGAACAAAGTTTCAAAAAAAGCAACTGCTCCTAAACAAACACCTGCTGCTGAAACAGAAGTATCAGAATAAGTTATCATAATATTAAAGGTGGTTAATTTACCACCTTTTTATTTATTGAAGATTAATTATATATTATTTAATCTACTATGATGACTGAAAAAATAATAATCACAAAATATTCAAGTAGAAGACTCTATAACACTCAAACAAGTGAATATGTAACACTTGATCAAATAGCTGATTTCATTAGGGATGGTAAAGAAGTCCAAATTATTGACAAAGAAACAAATGAAGATGTTACAAATCAATATCTACTTCAAATAATATCAGATTATGAAATTAAAAAAGGTGCATCAATTCCTAAAGATATTTTAACAGAAATAATTAAGGGATATAGTGATGCATCTAAAAATTTCATGCCTGAGATTTTGTCACAAACTTTTAACTTCATGAAAGAAAATCAAGAAAAGTTTTTAAAAAGCTTTAATTCTAATAATGATAAAAACACTGAAACTTTAAAAAATTGGCAAGATTTTCAATCTCAAATGATGTCAAATATTATGTATCCATGGTATGATAATTTAAATACTGAAAACGCAACTAAAACTGCCAGATCTGAAGAAGCATCAAAAGAAGAGGCGAAAAAAGAAAACTACAAATCTGATATTGATGTTATGAAAGAACAAATTGCTTCACTACAAAAGCAATTGAATGAAAAAAATAAAGAATAATTAACATTATCTAATAAGTAGCTCTTCCTCCAGAAATATCAAATACACCAGCTGTAGTGAAACTATTTTCCTTACTTACTAGAAACTTTATTAAAGATGCAATTTCTTCTACCTTAACGAATCTATTTCTAGGTATTTTAGACAACATGTAGTCAATATGTTCTTGACTGATTTGATCAAAAATTCTCGTTTTTGCAGCTGCAGGAGTAATACAATTTACTGCTATATCTTGATCGGCAGTTTCTTTTCCAAGGGACTTTGTTAATGCAATTACTGCTGCCTTTGATGCAGAATATGCTGCTGCATTTGGATTACCTTCTTTTCCAGCGATTGACGCTATGTTGACAATTCTACCATATCCTTTTTCGCGCATTGTTTTAATTACATGTCTGTTGCAATAATATACACCATTCACATTCACATTCATTACTTTTAGCCACTCATTAACTGGATATTCCCATGTTGGCATGGTTGGCCCAGCAATACCCGCACTACAAACAAGTATATCAATTTTACCATGTAAACTTAATGTTTCAGATGTACATTGTTCTACAACTTTATCGTCAGTCATATCCATTTGAAGAAAATTACAATTTAATTTTTGAGCTGCAGATTCTCCTAAGTTTTTATCCATATCCCAAATAACGATTTTGGCACCATCTTGTTTAAGTTTTTCTGCAGTTGCATAACCAATACCTTGGGCTGCACCAGTAATTACTGCTACTTGTCCTTCAAATTCACTCATTTTTATCCTCAATATTTTATAATCTTATAGAATTTAATTTATTATTATTGTTAACTAATAATAGTCAATAATGAAAGATTAAAAATGTCGAGGTAAATTATGGTTGTAGACATTATCTTTGCCGGAGTATTATGTTGTATTGCTATGGATTTGTGGCAAAGACTTTTATTTGTTATGTACAAAATACCTCCTACTAATTGGGCTCCTACTGGTAGATGGTTACTAATGCTAATGAATAAAGGCATCATATTTAATTTAAATTTGGAAAATGAAAAACCTATAAAGTATGAACTTCCTATTGGATGGATATTTCATTATGTAGTTGGTGTTGGGTATGGATTTGCATACTGGATTTGCTTAACCTTTTTTGAGTTTTTCAATACATCACTTCTTTCAGGCTTTCTTTTTGGACTAATATCTGTTGTTGTACCCTGGTTCTTTTTTCTCCCTGCAACTGGAAAAGGGTTAATGGGAAATAAAACACCAAACCCAAAATTAACTAAGATATTATCAACATGTAGTCATATTGTAGTAGGTTTGTTTTTAGCAGTTGGCTTTTCGTTAATGGAGTATTAATGTCAAATAATTTTTCTGAAAATTTTTTAAAAGAACAAATTTGTGTGATTGGAAAATCTTTATTTGATAGGGGGCTTACTCATGGATCAACTGGTAATATTTCAGCTGTTACTGAAAATGGAGATCTTTTAATCACTCCTACAGGTTGTTCTTTAGGAAGATTGCAACCAGATCAAGTGTGTAAAATAACTTCTCAAAATGAAGTTGTTGGTACAATGAAACCAACCAAAGAACTATTTTTGCATAAAGCCTTTTATGAAAATAATTTTAATAAAGTTGGAGCTGTAGTTCATTTGCATTCAACTTATTCAGTTGCTTATTCAATGTTACCAAATTTGGATGTGGATAATATTTTCCAACCTATTACACCTTATTCGATTATGCTATTAGGCAAGGTTAAACTTTTGCCTTTTTATTTGCCTGGTGACCCTAAGTTAGGTGATGTTATAAAAGGAGTTGCTTCAAAAAGATCTGCGGTTGTACTTGCAAATCATGGTCCAGTAGTTTCAGGAAAGAATCTTGAAAGTGCTACAAATGCCATTGAAGAGCTTGAAAACACTGCTAAGCTCTCAATGATAACAAGAGGTTTTGAACCAAATTTGTTAACCGAAAATCAAATAAAAGAAACTGTAAATAAATTTAATGTTAATTGGGATTAATAATGAAATTTTCAGCTAATCTTGGTCTTTTATGGTCTGAATTACCTCTTTTAGATAGAGTTTATAAAGCTAAAGAGAAGAATTTTGATGCAATTGAATTTCAATTTCCATACGAAGTTGACGCAAATGAATTAAAAAAAGCAATTGATAATATTAATCTTCCAATTATTGGGATTAATACTATAAAAGGTGATTTAAGTAAGGGGGATAATGGTTTAAATGCTATTCCATCTAAAGTACAAGAGGCAAGAGTGGCGATAGATCAGGCAATCGAATATGCTAAGGTAATAGGTTCTAAAAATATCCACTTTATGTGTGGCATTACAGAACAAAATCATAACTCTTTAAAAACACTTGTTGAAAATTTACAATATGCTGTATCTCAACTAAACGATACAAATATAGGATTAGTAATTGAACCTAAAAACCAGAAAGATTTTCCTGGATATTTTTTATCAAATGTGGAACAGGCAAAAGAGATTTGCAAGTTAGTTGGTAATAAAAATGTAAAAATAATGTTTGATTTTTATCATGTTCAAATAAGCCAAGGAAATGTTTTAACTAGATTTAAAGATAACTTCAATTTTATAGGCCATGTTCAAATGGCATCAGTTCCAGAGAGAAATGAACCAATTTTTGGAGAGTTAAATTATAGTAATATTTTATCAGAAATTTATAAATTTGGTTATCAAGGTTTTGTTGGAGCCGAATATAATCCTTTAACAAATACTGATGATGGACTTTTATGGATGAAAGAAATTAATGGAGAGGATAAATAACATATGATAAAAACTTTTGGGCCAAATAATTTAACTCCATCTAAATTATGTTTTGGTACTATGCAGTTTGGTGATGGGGCTTCTGAAAAAGATTCGGAAGAAATGTACCTAAAATGTAGAGAAAATGAAGTAAATTTTTTTGATACAGCTTATGTATATACAAAAGGATTATCTGAAAAAATCTTAGGGAAATTAATAAAAAAAGAAAGAGAGAAGTTACTTATAGTAACTAAAGCAGGTTCTCAAGGTGGAGCAGATCCTGACAATTTAAGGAATCAACTAGAAGAAAGTTTAAAAAGGCTGGACCAAGATTATGTTGATATTTTTTTTATACATCATTGGGATGAAGATACTCCTTTAGAAGAAAGTTTAAACGCATTAAAAGAATTAAAAGATGAAAAAAAATTTTTTCATTTGGGCGTTTCAAATTTTGCTGCATGGCAGATAATGAAAGCACAATATATTTCAAAAATTAACCATTTTCCTTTAATTGAGTTTTTGCAACCTATGTATAATCTTGTTAAGAGACAGGTTGAAGTTGAAATTTTGCCTATGGCACATTCTGAAAATTTAAATGTAATTAGTTATAGTCCGCTTGGTGGTGGATTGTTAACAGGTAAATATGATCAAGATTTTAGAGAGACACAAATAAATGAAATTGGAAGATTAGATCATAATGAAAAATATCAAAAAAGGTATGGCCAGAATTGGATGAATAAAGTTGTAAAAGATTTTATAAAATTATCTAAAGAATTAAATTATAACCCAATTTCTTTAGCAGTAGCTTGGGTTATATATAATCAAGATATTTTGTCACCAATAATCTCTGCTAGAAATTTAAAGCAGTTAGTACCTTCTTTAGATTCAATGAAGATTAGCATTACGAAAGAAATTTATGAATCTATTAATAAAATTACAAGAACACCACCACCAGCAACAGATAGATTAGAAGATGTTAAGGATTAAATATGGATTCGCTTGAAAAAAAATGGGAAGTTTATGCAATTAAATATGCTGAGAGAAATGATAGAACAAGAAATGATAGTTTTATTTTTGATGATCATGCACATGAACAGCACTCAATAGATTATTTTATTTGGGTTCTAAAAAATAATGATCAAATTGTTTTAGTTGATACTGGTTACGATTTAGAAGAAGCAAATAGAAGAAATAGACCAATTATTAGATCTCCTTCAAAAGCAATTAGAGATTTTGGTATTAATCCAGAAAAAATTTCAGATGTTATAATTACTCATCTTCATTATGACCATGCAGGAGGATTAAATGAATTTCCAAATGCTAAATTTCATTTACAAGAAATGGAAATGTCTTATGCAACAGGTCCTTGCATGTGTCATGAAACAATTAAGATGCCATTTACTGGAAAACACATTTCTCAAATGGTTGAAAATGTTTTTTCTGGAAAAGTAATTTTTTATAATGGTACAGGTCAAATTTTACCTGGTATTTCAACTCATATGATTGGAGGACATTCTAGAGGTCTCCAAGCAGTAAAAGTTAAAACTGAAAATGGTTATTTATGTTTAGCGTCAGACGCTACTCATTTTTATGAAAATTTTATTAAAAATAAACCATTCCCAATAGTTGTAGATCTAGAAGAAATGTTAAATGGTTTTAAAATAATTAAAACATTAGCCTCATCTCAAGAATTAATTATTCCAGGACATGACCCATTAATTACAAATTTTTTCCCAAAATATAATCAATTTGATTTTGTTTGGAGGTTAGATAAAGGACCTATAAAAAAAATTAATTTCTAAATTTATTTTCCATTTGATGTCTGTATCTTATAATTTCATTATTTGTATCAAATTCAACATCATTCCAAGTTAAAATCTTATCCTTATCTATGTCATTTTTTAAATACATATCGTTTGCAAGCCCTATTGGTAAAGCTTGTAAGTTTAGAGATTTACTTGCAGGTATTAATTTTCCCCATACCGTAAAACCACCTTCACCATCTAGCTTTTCACCCTTTTTTAGGTTTCTTTTTGATACCGATACAACATCGCCTTTGAAATATTTTGTTTGTCCTGTTGGAAGTTTTAATAATGCAGCTGAAAAAATTGAAGTATTTAATTCCATTCCTATTAAGTGAAAAGGTTTATACATAGCAGAAAATTCACCAGATTGATCAGTATTCATTCCATATTGTTTAAAGCATGAAGCTGCATAATCATTAGGTGCTTGTAAAACTGCGTAAACACCCCACCTCAGGTCTTTAAATACAGGTCTACCATCTCGCTCTAAAGATGAAACAACTTCAACTTGTTCATTTTTTTCTAAGATACCACCTTTGTGTTTTTCCTTTAAAAGACTTGCCAGATCATCCATGCCGCAAGGAGGAAAAAGTAAACCATTATTTGGTACATTAAGTCCAGATGCATTAGCTATTGCAGACATCTCTAAAGAAGATTTAGTTCCATCAAGAAAAGAATTAAACATTTTTGAATTCATTCCAGCTTTTTCAGCTTCATCTGATGTAAGGCCGTAATAATCCCAAACTGTTTTTGGAGTAGAATAATGATATTCAGGCATATATTTTGTACCTTTTCCAGCTGCGGTTACTTTGAAACCAGAAGCTTTTGCCCATTCAATAATTTCTAAAGTTAATGATGGTTGATCACCATATGCCATTGAAAAGACTACTTCTGCAGAGTTAGCTTCTGCAGACAAACTTGGTCCAGCTAATACGTCAGCTTCAACGTTCACCATTATTACATGTTTGCCATATTTAAAACATGTTCTAGCATGTTTAATTCCTGATGAAGGATGGCCAGTTGCCTCGACAACAACATCTACTTCATCATTATTGATTGCTTTTTCAAAATCTTCAGTAAATATAATATTGTTAATTTGATCTTTGCTCCAGCCAACCTCACGACAAGCTTTTTTAGCTTTATCAATATTTAGATCACATATTGTAAAAACATTTAAACCTTTGGTGTGAGGAGCTTGGCTTAAAAACATTGAACCAAATTTTCCTGCACCAATTAATGTTACATTGACAGTTTTTTTATTATCAATTAATTCATTTATTTTTTTTTCGAGGAACATTTTTTAACTATATATATGCTTAATATTTTTTAAATCTTTTTTACTAAAATTAAGTTTTCTTAAAAAATAATTTTCAACAGATCCATATTCTTTTTTTATAAAAGTAATTGAATTTTTTAAATAATCTAATTTAACTTGTCCTATTACCTTAAGCATTAAATTCGTCATTTTTTTATTTCTCTTTAAGGTATATTTTTGTTCAGCTGTGGCGTCTCTTTGATTTAATAATTTATTAGATAACAAATAATTATCAAATATAAATTCTTCTTTTTGAGAACATAAACTTTGTATTAAATAACTGGCTATTCCTGTTCTATCTTTGCCAGCTGAGCAATGATAAATTATTGGTTTTCCATTAGACTCCAAAAGAAGTGTAAAAAATTTTTTCCATACTTCAGAATGATTTTTAAGATAAAATTCATAACTTTTTTTCATAACATTTTCGTAAATTGTTTCGTTTTCGTCGTAATTACAATTGTGATATGCATCTGCCATTCTCGAAAGAGTATTGGCAGATATAGGCAAATTAATATATTTTTTTAAAAGATTACTTGATAAATTATCTGGCGCTTTTTCGATTTCAACTGGATCTCTTAAATCAATAATTTTAAATATTTTATTTTTCTCTAAAATGTCTAAATCATCATCATTTAAATTACTCAATTTTGCAGAACGAAACAGTTGATTTTTTTTCATTGAACCAACAGAGCAATCCCGAAAATTACTAGTGTTTTTTGATTTTACTAACACTAATTACGGATTATTCAGCTGCAGTTAGATTTTTAATAGCAAGTTCAGTTAAACAATTATCATCCATAGGAATAATTGGCTCAAAATTTCTATGCGCTATCCATTCATCTCTTTTAAATGCTCTTATATGGTTTTCAACATGACAAAGAGATAAATAAACGATAGTTCTTCCAAAAGGCGATATGTTTGGTGGGCTCGCATGAACAAGCAAAGACGAGAATAGAAGCATACTTCCTGCAGGTCCTGTCGGTGCAACACAACCTCCATTTTCAGCAAGTTCTTTTACTTTTTTACGGTCTAATGTCCATAGAGGATAGCTAGTTGTTTCTAAATCATGCCCTGCTTCAACAACTCCAAATTTATGACTTTTGGGAATAAATAACAGGGGACCATTTGCTGCTGTAACGTCATCTACAAATACAGAAATATTCATCGCTCTTGGCTCTGGCATTTGGTCATCTCTATGCCAAGTTCCAAAATCTTGATGCCATTGCCAGACATCCCCATCAAATGCTGCTTTAGCATTTACTTTAAATTGATGCATGTATACATCACCTTCTAAAATCTGTTTTACTGGATTGACTAATCTCGGATGTGCTCCTAGTCTTTTAAAGCCTTCATTATAAGTATGAGCTGCAAAAGCAGTTCGAGCTACACCCGTTTTCTCTCTCCAAACTTCTTTTCTATTCATAGAATAGACATTTTCAGATTCTTGTTTTAAAAGTTTTGCTTCTTCAGGTGTAAAAACTTCAGGTAAAAAAAGATATCCTTCCTCATGAAATTGTTCTAATTGTTCTTTTGAAAGTTTCATATTACTCCTCAATAAATATAGTATTATGCAAATTAATATTTAATTTTTCAAGTTTAAAACTTTAGATTTTTTATAGTGACATTAGATTAAATCTTGATAATATTTTGATTATAATGGCATTAGTTAAACCCTTAAATGAATTAAAAATACCAATTGTAGGTTCACCTTTATTTATTATTTCAAATCCTGATTTGGTTTTGGCTCAATGTTTAAATGGTGTTGTTGGATCATTCCCTGCTTTAAATGCTAGAGAAGAAGAAGGTGAGCCAAATATGCTAGAAATTTGGTTAAAAAAAATTACAGAGGGATTAGATGAATTTAATCAAAAAAATCCAGATAACCCTGCCGCTCCATTTGCAGTAAATCATATTGTTCATAGATCAAATGTAAGACTAGAAAAAGATATTGATATTTGTGCTAAATGGAATGTTCCTATTTGGATAACATCTTTAGGTGCTCGACCTGAGGTTAATAAAGTTGCTCATCAAGTAAATGGTGTAGTTCTTCATGATGTAATTAACAACTTTTTTGCAAAAAAAGCTATCGATAAAGGAGCAGATGGTTTAGTAGCAGTTGCTGCTGGCGCAGGTGGCCATGCTGGAACTTTGTCGCCTTTTGCTCTTATTCAAGAGATCAGAGAATGGTTTGAAGGTCCTTTATTGTTGTCAGGATCTATTTCAAATGGTGGTGCAGTTCTTGCTGCTCAAGCAATGGGTGCAGACTTAGCCTATATAGGTTCAGCTTTTATAGCTACTGAAGAAGCAAATGCTGATAAAAAATATAAAGAAATGATAGCAAATTCTTCATCTGAAGATATTATTTATACAAATCTTTTTACTGGTGTTCATGGCAATTATTTGAAACCCTCGATAGTTGCACAAGGATTAGACCCTGAAAATTTAGAAACAAGTGACGCATCAAACATGAATTTTAGTAGTGGTGCTTCTAAACCAAAAAGTTGGAAAGATATTTGGGGTTCAGGGCAAGGAATATCCTCAATTAAAAATGTTGCTCCAGCAAAGGTATTAATTGATAGATTAAAATCTGAATATAAAGATGCAAAAAGTAAATTAAGTAAATAAAGGAAATTAAATGAATCCTGTTTCTATAAGTTATGATGGTGAAATTTCAATTATTAAAATTTCAAACCCTCCAGTTAATGCAATAAGTTTAGAAGTTAGAAAAGGTCTTTTAAATGCAGTTAATGAGTTAGAAAAAAAAGAAGAAGTACAAGCAGTAATTATATGTGCTCCAGATAGAACTTTTTTAGCTGGTGCTGACATTAGAGAATTTGGCAAAAATCTAGGAGGTCCAACTTTATCTGAAATTTGTAATAAAATAGAAAAACTTAATAAATATGTTATTGCTTCATTGCATGGTACTCCTCTAGGAGGTGGACTTGAGGTTGCTATGGCCTGTCATTATAGAATTGCAACACCAAATACAAAAGTAGGTCTTCCTGAGGTGTTACTTGGTATATTGCCCGGAGCAGGAGGAACACAAAGATTACCACGATTAGTTGGAATAGAAACAGGTTTAGAAATGATGTTAACTGGCAAACATGTTCCTGCGCAAGAAGCATTTGAATATGGTATTATTGATAAAATATTTGAAGATAGTGACACAATATCTAATGGAATTAATTTTTCAAAAGAACTAATTAAAAATAATAGTAAAATTAAAAGAACCTCAGAAAATATTTCTAAAATAAAATCAGAAGAAAATTATAGTCAAATAATAGAAAGCATCAGATTAAAATATAAGTCTAAGCATAAAAATTTATTTTCACCTAATGCTATTATTGAAAGCGTGGAACAAGGATTAAAACTAGAATTTTATGAAGCTATAAATAATGAAAGAAAATTATTTGAAGATTGTTTAAATAGCCCACAAAGAGAAGGTTTAATTCATACTTTTTTTTCAGAAAGAGCTATTAATAAAATTCCTGAACTAAAGACAGCCGAACCAAAAGACATTAAAAAAGTCGGTGTTATAGGTGGTGGCACGATGGGTACTGGAATTTCAATGGCTGCATTGAATGCAGGGCTTTCAGTTGTCATGGTAGAAAGAGATGAAGAGTTGATTAAGAAGTCTTTCAAAAAAATTGAAAATACTTATCAAAGAAATGTTGACTTAGGTAGAATTAGTTTAGAAGAAAAAAATAAATTATTAGGAAATTTTATTGGCGTAACAGAATTGGAAAAGATTGCTGATAGGGAACTGATTATAGAAGCCGTATTCGAAGAAATGGATATAAAAAAAGAAATCTTTACAAAACTAAATAAAATTTGTCCTTCTGACACAATCTTAGCTTCTAATACTAGTTATCTTGATATTAATGAAATTGCAAAAGTAATAAATAATCCTGAAAGAATGCTTGGAATGCATTTTTTCTCTCCTGCAAATATTATGAAATTACTAGAAATAATCGTTGGAGAAAAAACCTCTGCTGAAACTGTTGCAACAGCATTTTCTCTTGGAAAGAAAATGAAAAAAATACCAGTAAGATCAGGTGTTTGTGATGGATTTATTGGAAATAGAATTTTATCCAAGTATCTTGTTGCCACTTATCATATGGTAGAGGATGGCGCTAGTATTTATGATATTGATAGGGTTATTAGAGAGTTTGGATGTGCAATGGGACCATTCCAAGTAATTGATTTGGCTGGTGGAGATATTGGTTGGGCAACAAGAAAACGAAAAGCACCTTTTAGAAGTAAAAATGATAGGTACGTTGAGATACCTGACAGAGTTTGTGAAAGAGGGTGGTTTGGCCAAAAAGTTGGAAAAGGTTATTATCTATATGGCAAAGATGTAAAGCCTTTAACTCCTAATCCAGAAATCGAAGAGATCTGTAAATCTGAAAGAGAAAGAGTTGGAATTAACCCAAAGAAATTTTCAGACCAAGAAATTCTTGATCGATATATAACAGCACTTGTATTAGAAGGAGTTAAAATCTTAGAAGAAAAAATTGCTATTAAACCTTCTGATATAGATGTTGTTTATAACAATGGATATGGTTTTCCTAGATGGAGAGGTGGACCTATGAATTATGCAGATCAAATTGGATTAGATAAGATATTAAATAACATAAAAAATTATGAAAAAGAAAATTCTAGTTTTTGGAGTTGCCCAAAGTTACTTGAGCAACTTGTAAGTGAAGGAAAAAAATTTAAAGACTTAAATTAATGAGTTGGATCATCATTAATTTTAACTACTAATTTTCCAAAGTTTTTTCCATTTAATAAACCAATAAATGCCTCAGAAGCATTTTCTAGGCCCTCAATAAAATCTTCTTTATATTTAAGTTTACCTTCCCTAATCCAAGAGGATAATTGTTCTATAGATTCTTGTCTTTGATCATAATGATTAAATACAATAAAACCTTTATACATCAGGCGTTTAGTAAGCATTTGTCTAAATAACAAAGGGACACGGTCAGGCCCGTCAAGTTTTAATGAATTTAAGTTATAGTAAGATATTAAACCACAAACGGGTATTCTTGCATAATCATTAAATAAAGGCATTACAGCATCAAAGGATATACCTCCAACATTTTCCCAGTAAATATCTACCCCATTTGGACAAGCCGCTTTAAGATTTTCTTTAAAATTTGTATCCTTATAGTTTAAGCATTCATCAAAACCATACTCCGTTTTCGTGAATTGGCATTTGTCTTCTGAACCAGCTATTCCAACTACTCTACAACCATGAATTTTACCAATTTGACCAACTGTACCACCTACAGCTCCAGAGGCTGCTGATACAACTAATGTTTCACCATTCTGCGGTTTTGCAAAATTTTTCATACCCACATAAGCAGTCGTTCCAGGCATTCCTAAAACTCCAATTGCTGTTGATAAGGGTGCCATATTAGGATCTATTATCCTTAGATCTTTTTCATGAACCGTAGGGTTATCTTGCCAACCAGTTCTTCCTTCAACAAAATCACCTTCTTTAAAATTTTTTGATTTTGACTTTATGACTTGACTTACAGCACCTGCCTCCATAACTTCACCAATTTCTACTGCCTTAGCATAACTCTTTGCATCATTCATTCTGCCTCTCATATAAGGGTCTAAAGACATATAAATTGTTTTTAATAAAACTTCATCATCTCCAGGATCTCTAATCTCTTCTTCTAATAATTCGAAATCTTCTAGCTTTGGCTCTCCAACTGGTCTTTGTTTTAAGATTATTTTTTTATTCATATAAACTCCTAACTTTCTTACTTTTATTTATTATTTTAAATTGAATTTTGAATTTTTTTTCAAAACATAAGATGATAATAATGACCCTAAGCCTAAAGCAACGAAACCAACACTCCAAGATAATTTACTATTTTCGCCACCAAAATTATCCAATGCTAAACCTACAACGGGTCCACCTAAAGCCCCACCAAAAAAACCTATTATAGAATGTAAAGCTAATCTTGACCCTCTATCTTCAGAAGAACCATTCAAAACAGTTCCTGTTGTTAAAGAACCAGAATCCATGATGATTAATATATTATAAATAAATATAAAAAGAAGCGCTAAATACAAATTAATCCAAAATGAAAATGCTGTAACTATAGAACCAAAAAAACAAATAAGTCCCATATAACTTATAATTAAAGGCCTATTTTTTCCTATACAATACTGAGCTCCAATTATAGATGAAAAAATTCCAGTTAAACCAATTACAGCTAAAAAATTTGCAATAAAAATATTACTTAGATTAACATTGTAGTTTGAACTTAAAAAAACAACGCATGCAAAAGTCCATGCTCTATAACCAAAAAGTTCATATGTGTGACCTCCATAACCAATAATATATGGCATTGCTTTTTTATTTTTAAAAACGTTATAAATTGATTTCAATATTTTTAAAATTCCACTAAATCTTACATATGGTTTAGTTTCAATTCTAGGGCCCGAAAATAAGATTATTGGTATACCGCTAAATAATTGGAAAGAAGCTACAATAAGAAAACTATAATTCCAATCTAAATTATATTCTTTCAAAATGCCTAAAATAAAAAATGATGCTGCAGTTCCTAAACCAAAAAAAGCAGTATAAACTGATACATATTTTTCTTTACCTTGAGAATCTAATCTTTCATTTAAAATTTGAAGGCCTGGCATATATGTGCCAGCAAAACCAGCTCCTACTATGCTCCACATAAGTAGGGCTGAATAAAATCCGTTTGCAAATAATGCAAATAAAACAAGGCCAATTGAACCAATTAATGATGATATAAAATAAACTTTTTTTGAATCGTAGCTATCAGTTAAACCAACCAGAAAAGGGGTTGCAAAAATGTACCCAAAAAAAAATGCGCCACTTATCCAGCCTGCCTCAAGATTTGTAAGAGACCACAAATTTTGTAAATCAATAAGATAAATTGGCCAAGCTGCAAATCCAGCCATTGAGAGGACTTGAGAAAAACAAGTTAAGTAAACAATAAATGGCATATTTTTTTATTTTTTATAGATCAATTCACATAACTTATTTAACATGTAAATTGTATTTACACTATAAAAAGGTTTTAAAAATGTCAGCATTAAAAGATATAATGTCACCGAAATCTATTGCTATAGTAGGGGCCTCAGATAATAAAGGTCGAATTGGTGGAAAACCCCTTTCTTATATGTTGGATCAAAAGTATTCTGGGAAGATTTTTCCTGTAAACCCAAAACATGAAACTATACAGGGTTTAAAATCTTATAAAAATTTAACTGAAATTGAAGATGATTTGGATTTTGTATTAATTGCAGTACCATCTCTTCATGTAACAAGTGTATTAAATGAAGCAGTTAAAAAGAAGGCTAAAACAGCTTTAATTTTTTCTTCTGGATTTGCTGAGATGGGAGGAAAAGGAAAAGAATACCAAGACGAAATAGAAAACATTAGTAAAAACTCTTCACTTAGAATTATTGGTCCTAATTGCTTAGGATTATTCAACGCAGAGAGCAATTTTTATCCAACATTTACATCAGCAATTGATAGAGCTGCACCAATCCCTGGAGGTATAGCTATTGCAAGTCAATCCGGTGCTTATGGTAGTCACATTTATATGGTTTCTCATCAAAGAGGTTTAGGAATCAATTACTGGATAACTACGGGTAATGAGGCAGACTTATCAGTTTCAGAAGCCATACAATTTTTAGCTGAAGATGAAAAAGTTCACACTATTATGGCATATGTAGAAAGTGTCAAAGATGGAAAAAAGTTTGTAAAGGCATTAGATACTGCTAGACAAGAAAAAAAACCTGTAATTTTAATGAAAGTAGGTAGATCTGAAGTTGGTGCAGCAGCTGCAAATTCTCATACAGCTTCATTAGCTGGAGAAGATTCAATTTATAGTGAAGTCATTAGAGCCCATGGAGCTTACAGAGTTAAAAGTACGGAAGAAATGTTAGATGTCGCGTATGCTACAAAACCAAGAATTTACCCAAGTGGAAAAAATTTAGGTATAGTTACTATCTCTGGAGGTGGAGGTGTATTAATGGCTGATGCTGCTAATGATGAAGGTTTAAACGTAAAACCTATGCCACAAGATGCTCAAGAAAATTTAAAAAAAATTGTCCCATTTGCATCGCCAATGAACCCAGTAGATGTAACAGCTCAATTTTTTAACGATCTATCTCTGGTGCCAAGATTTACTGATGTGATGTTATCTAAGGGTGGATATGATGGAATAATAGGATTTTGGACGTCAGTGCCTGGCTCTTCAAAATTCACTCAGCCGCTACTTGATGCCCTTAAAACTGCTATGAAAGACTATTCAAAAAAAATTTTTATAAATTGTATGGTTGCTCCAAATGAAATTTATAAAAAATATGAAAATGAAGGTTTTTTATGTATTGAAGATCCTACAAGAGCTGTTGTATCAATGGCAGCTTTGATGCATTTTGGAAGTGAATTTAATAAGAATGTAGACAAAGTCGAAAGCTTAGAAATAAAAAAACTTAATATACCTAAAAGAAAATTAAATGAATTTGAAACAACAAATTTATTGTCAGAATTTGGAATTAATATGAACAAATGTCATTTAATTAAAAATAAGTCTGAATTAGAATTCATTTTTAAAAATGAAAAAAATAAAAAGTTTGTCATGAAAGTTGTTTCAAATGAAATTGAACATAAAACTGAAGTTGGTGGCGTTAAACTTAATATAAAAACCTTAGATGAAGCTCTAAAATCATTTGATGATATTACTGAAAATATTTTGATTAAAAAACCAAACATTAAAATTGATGGGATAATGATAGCTCCAATGATTGAAAAAGGCATTGAAGTTATTTTAGGTGCTAAAATTGATCCTGTATTTGGTCCTTTTATAATGTTTGGATTAGGCGGAATATATGCAGAAGCTATTAAAGACGTGGCTTTTGTAGAGGCCCCAGCAAATAAACAGATGGTTGTTGAAATGATAAAAAGATTAAAATCTTCAAAAATATTTGAAGGTGATAGAGGTGTCAAAATTAATTATGATCTTTTAGTTGATACAATTGTAAAATTATCTAACTTCATTTATGCTCATAAAGATCACGTAAAAGAAATCGAAATGAATCCAGTAATTGTTAATGAAAAAAGTGTAATTGGATTAGATGCGTTAATTATAAATTATTAAGTTGGAGAGATTTATGTCTGAAATTTTAACTGATCAAGTTGGTCCAGAAAAACAATTTTATGATTTTTTATCAGATGGTAAAATAAAAATTCAGAGAAATAAAAATACTGGTGAATTTTTCTTTCATCCACGAGTTGCATTTCCTGGAACTGGAGAAAGAGAATTAGAATGGGTAGAAATATCTGGAAAAGGTATTGTCCATAGTTCAAGTTGTAATAGAAGATTGCCTGAAAAAGGTGGTGATTTTAATTTATCAATTATAAAGCTTGAAGAAGGACCTTGTATGATGTCAAGTGTTGTAGGTATTGAGCCAGATCAAGTTTCAATTGGTACTCAAGTTAATGCAAGAATTGATAATTCAGGAGAAAAACCTCGTGTGGTTTTTGATGTAGTAAAGGGTTAAATATGAATCAAATAAATAATTTAAGAGGTAAAACTGCAGTTGTAGGATTAGCTGAAGCTGGATGTGGTGTAACACCTGGTTGGACAGCAATGGAGTTGATGGCAACTGCAGTACACGATGCTCTTGATGATGCAGGAATAAATTTATCCCAAGTTGACGGATTGTTTGCAGCAACTGCTTTTCATTCAATGGCGGCAATGTCATTATCTGAATACTTAGGTATAAGACCCAAATTTGCAGATGGATCAAATATTGGTGGATCTAGTTTTCTTGCACATGTGATTACTGCGGCAATTGCATTAGAAACTGGATTAATAAATACTGCAGTTATAGCATATGGCTCTAATCAAAGAAGTGCAGGTGGTTTTAAAACAATTTCAGAACCAATGCCTTATGAATCTGATTATAATCCAAGAATGCCTGTTAGTGCTTATGCTCTTGCTGCACAACGATATTTGCATGAGTATGGAGCAAAAAAAGAAGATTTAGCACAAGTAGCTGTATCTGCACGCGATTGGGCATTGTTAAATCCTAGAGCATATATGCATGATAGAGGGGCTTTAACGATTAATGACGTAATGAGTGCTCGTCCAATAGTAGATCCTTTGGGTAAATTAGATTGTTGTCTTGTAACTGACGGTGCGGCAGCAATTGTAATGACAAGATCAGAAAAAGCTAAAGATTGTAAAAGCACACCAATTTATCTATTAGGTGCAGCTATGGAGCATCATCACAGAATGATTTCAGAAATGCCCGACTTAACAAGAACTTCTGCTTATGAAAGTGGTCAAAGAGCTTTTGAAATGTCTGGTTATAAACCTTCAGACATGGACACAATCCAACTTTATGATGCATTTACAATTAATCCTATTTTGTTTCTTGAAGATTTAGGCTTTTGTAAAAAAGGTGAAGGTAAAGATTTAATTAAAAATATAGGTCCTTCAGGAAATTTGCCAGTGAATACTAGTGGAGGAGGGCTATCTTGTGTTCATCCAGGTATGTATGGTTTGTTTGTCACTCTTGAAGCTCTGAGACAATTAAGGAATTCAGCAGGTGATGATGTTGGAAAAAGAAAAGAGGGTGGATGGCTTAAAAATCCTAAGCTATCATTAGCTCACGGCAATGGAGGTGTTCTATCCAGCCAAGTTACAAATATATGGGGTTTAGAAGATACATTATAGCTTTAGTACATAGATATATAATTTTTTTTTTAAAAAAATTTAAATACACTCTAAAATTTCAGTTTCTTGACCGCTTTTTAATTTTTTTATTCCTACAGATTTAACGTTTATCTCATTTCTAACAGTCATATAGGCATCATTAGAAATTAAAATCTGGTTTGGTTCAGAAATGTCACAAATATTAAATGCTATATTAACATTTTGACCTAATATGTCATATTGCACAGTTTTATCACCAACAGTTCCTGCTACCAATGATCCATAATGAATACCAATATGTAGATCCCAAGGCATTTCTAAATTTGCTGCTATCTCTTTTAATTTATAACCACAGTTAACACAATTTTTTACAGATTGAGTATCAAACGATGATAATCCACTGACAGCTACTATCGCGTCACCAACTGTTTTGATTTTTTCTAAATTAAACTCTAAAAAGGCGTTTTCAAATAATTTTATAATATTTTGTAATGTTTCGATTACCAACTCAGGTTGGTTTTTATCACAAAATGAAGTAAAGCCAACTAAATCACATATTAATATTGAAACTTCATCATATCGTCTTGGACGAACAAAACCTGTTGTTTGTAATTCACTAACAACAGAGTTTGGCATTACAGTTTTAAGAATTTGTTGAGATTTTTTTTTATCGGTTTCTACTTTATCTAGATATACTTCTTCTCTATCTCTCATTCCTTTTTTATCTAATGACGCATCTACTCGTGCTCTTAGCAAAGTTCTATTGAATGGCTTTGTTACAAAATCATCTGCACCATTTTTAATGCATTCAGCTGCTGTATCTACTTCATCTGAGGCAGTAACCATTATGACAGGTATATTTCTTTGTGAAGGATTTCCTTTCAATTGTTTTAATACATCAAGGCCGCTTATATCTGGCATCATTAAATCCAATAAAATTAAATCAAATTTAGATTCATTAACAAGATTCAATGCGTCTTTACCGCACTCAGCTAAAGCAATATTTTCGTAACCATCTTTTTTTAAACTTCTCTCGAGTGTATATCTATTATCTTCGATATCATCCACTATTAGAATTTTAGCTTCTTTTTTGTTCATAATTATAAACCTAATTGTTTATTTATTTTCTCTAATAATCTTTCGATATCTACAGGTTTTGTATCATAATCATTACAACCAGCATCAAGAGCTCTTTTTTTATGTTCTTCCATAGCATGCGCTGACAAGGCAATAATTGGTAAATCTTTTAATTCATTTTTACTTTTTATTGTTTTCGTTGCTGTCCAGCCATCCATTTTTGGCAAACTTAAATCCATAAGAATAAGATCAGGGTTTTCAGAGGATGCCATCTCTACACCCATTTCTCCGTCAGTTGCAACAACAATCTCAAAACCTTTTTTCTTTAGTCTTCTAGTAAGCATATAAACATTATCTTCATTATCTTCTACATAAAGAATTTTTTTCATTTCAACCAATCCTTTTCATTACATTATTAATTTCTTCTGTAATGCTAAATAATGTTTCATCTGTTTTTTGAATAACTTTTTCAGTTTCATTATTAAGAAATAATTTATCCTTATCATCCAAATCAGCGCCAGTTAAAACCAATATAGGTATTGATTTTATTTTTGTATTTTTGATTTGGTTAAGGAATTCAAAACCATTCATTACAGGCATCATTAAATCTAGTAGAATTATATCTGGCAAAGTATTTTCCTTATTTAGCTTAGATAAAGCATCTTTTCCATTTGAAGCATCTATAATAATATTACCTTGTTTTTCGAGTATTTCTTTAATAGTGAATCTAAGGTTATCGTCATCTTCAATTATACAAATTTTTAGATTTTCACTTTTCCCGATTAGTGTTTGAATTGAACTAATTAAACGTTCTTTTTCTATAGGCTTTGAAACAAAATCAGCTGCGCCTAATGAAAAACCTTTATTTTTTTCATCTAAAATTGAAGCCATTACAACTGGTATTTTTGAAACTTCAGGATCTGCTTTTAATGTTCTTAAAACAGACCATCCATCCATTTCGGGCATTAAAATATCTAAAGTGATTAAATTTGGTTTAATTTTTCGAGCTAATTCGATACCTTCTTTACCATTATTTGCTATAACAACATTGTATGAATCTCTTAAGAGTTGACGTTTAATTAATTCACTTACTGTTGGATCATCATCTATAATTAATATTGTTTTGGCGTTTTGATTTTCTATAGAAACTACGTTTTCTATTAATGAGTTTTGTTTTAAAGCTTTATTTTTAATATCTTGAGATGCACCTAGATAATCTGCAAGAAAAGTTGCAGTGAATATAGTTCCTTTATTGATTTGACTATCTACAGTTACGTCTCCACCCATCATCATGGCTAATTGTTTAGAAATAGTTAGACCTAAACCGGTGCCCCCATATTTTCTTGTTGTAGAGCTGTCAGCTTGAACGAAAGAATTGAATAACTTATCCATCTGATTTTTTGTCATTCCAATTCCAGTATCCTTAACTGCAATTGAAATCAAATCTCCAGATTTCTTTTTCTTTTTTGATATATTCAAACTGATTTTACCATTTTCAGTAAATTTGCAAGCATTAGAAATAAGATTAAGTACTATTTGTTTAACTCTTGTTTGATCAGCAGTAACTAAATTCAAACTATTTTGAAAATTAACAATTAATTCATTTTTATTTTTTTCTGCTAATGGTTGAGATGTTTTTACTATCTCATCTATAATTGATTTTAATTGAAATGTTTCATTAAATAGCTCTATTCTACCAGCCTCAATTTTAGATAAATCTAGAACATCATTAATAAGAGCAAGTAAATGTTTTCCTGCATTAAAAACTCTATCAAGTGGTTCCAAATAGTCATCTAAATTATCATCTTGTGCATCCTCTTTTAACATCTCTGTTAAACCAATTATTGCGTTGAGAGGTGTTCTTAATTCATGTGACATGTTAGCAAGAAATTGACTTTTAGTTTTATTTGCTTCATTAGCCTTTTCTTTTTCTTCATCAAGAGCAGAAATAGTTTTTCTAAGTTCATTTTCTTTATTTTTTAATTCGGTAATATTAGTAAAAATAGTAAAAGTACTATTATCATCTAATCTTGAATACGTAGCATTCCAAAAAGATCCATCATAAAATTGAGGTACGTTAATTGTTTTTGTTCCTGTAAATGATTTTCTATTTTTAAATGCGTTTTCAAAATATTTATTTTTTTCTTCAATATTTTCAAATCTCATGAAATTAAATTTTTTGTGACGGTCCATTTGTTCTTTAAAAGTGAGCCCAGGGAGATAATCTTTTATTCCCGCCTTATAGTGAATGTTATAAGCATATTTATTACACATTACTAATTTGTCATTTTTATCCCATAACGAAATTCCATGAGGCATGCTATCAATAGCATCTTGTAATCTCTTTTCTGCATTTAATGCCTTTTGCTCTTTTTCCTTTAAATCAGTAATGTCATCCATAATTTGAGTATAAGTACCATTTTGAAGTTTAGTTAAAAAACCAGCATAAGTGACACCATTTTTTAAAGGGGTTTCAAACCTTTGTTTGTTTTTAATATTTTGTATAATTTTTTCTCTATCATCTATGAACTTTTTGATAGTTATTCCCTTAGGGACTTCAAGCATCCCACTTTTGATCATTGCACCAACAAATTGTTTTCTTGAAACACCATCTTTAAGATCAAATTTGTGCGTTTCTTTACTAATTTTTTTGGCAAGTTTGTTGGAGTGAATTAATTTATTATCTTCATCCCACAACATAAAAACATTTGGGATCTCATCGATTGCATCAATTAATTGTTGCATATCATTTTCTTTTTTCTTGATGTCTGATATGTCTGTCCAAACTTGTAAAAAACCACCATCTTCCAATCTATTTGTAATGCCAAGCATTGTTACATCATTTTCAAATTTTGTTTCAAATTTTGTTTCTTTTTGAGCAACTTTATAAGCTTTAAGTCTATCTTTTAACCAGTTGGATGGTTTAGTTCCAGAAGGAGGGATGATTTTCTTATTATTAATTGCATAGGAAACCATTTCTCTTCTTGTTACACCTTTCTTGAGATTGAAACCTAACTTTTTTTGAAAATTTCTTGAGGCTTTATTTGCCATGATTAATTTATCATCATGATCCCAAAGGTATATTGAACTAGGTGTAAGTTCTATAGCATCACTTAATTGTTTTAAAGATTTCTCATTTTTCTTTATTGCAGTTATATCTGTAAGAATTTGCAATGTTCCTCCATCTGGAAGTCTTGAAGTAGATACAAGATCAACTGATCCATCATTTATGAATGCTTCAAATGTTTCTTGGCCTTTAAGCAAAGCCCAGCTCTTTTTTCTGTTTTCAATAAACTTTTTTGGAGATAAATTATCTTGTGTTTTAATTAAATTCTTTTTTAATAAATTATCCATCATTTTTGCACGGGATGTTCCTGGAGACATTTCAAATCCCCACTTTTTTTGTTTTTCTTTAACAATTTTATTGCACATTATTAAATTATTATTTTTATCCCATAACATTACATCATTTGGCATTATGTCAATTGCATCAACAAGTTGTTTTAATTCCATTTCTCTATTTTTAATTTTAGATATATCTGACCATAATGTAATTGTACTACCGTCATTAAGTCTTGTTTCGTTAAACATCAATGTTATACCATTTTTAAATGCTGTTTCTCTTATCCTTTGACCTTTAAGCTTTTTCCAACTTAACCTTCTTTTTTTCATATGTTCTTGCATGGAAAGTCCGTCTTCAGGTTTTACGAAACCTTTTCTTTGCATATGGTTTGTTAGATCATCTCGATGACATCCAATTTTTAAATCAAATTGAAATTGTTTCAAAAAAGAAATAGCACTTTCATTATGAGCTATTAAAAAATCATCTTTGTCCCAAAACATTAATCCATTAGGCAAAATGTCTATGCCTTTTTTTAATCTCTCTAATTCAGCTTCTTTTCTTTTCATTTCTGTTATATTTGTAAAAAACCAAAGCATCCCACCATCGGATAATCTTGTTGCAGAAACTAGATTTATTTGTCCATTATTATGTATGTTTTGAAATGTTTTATTACCTTTTAAATTTTCATATTCTTTATTTCTGACATTTAAAAATTCTTTTTTTGACATCCCATTTGGAGGAAGAATATGACCTTTATTAACTGCATTTTGTGTCATTTTTTGTCTTGTAAGAGTTTTGTCTAATTTATGTCCAGAGAATTTTTCAAATCGTTTTTTAGCCTCTTCGTTACCTAAAATTAATTTATCATTCTTATCCCAAATTAATACAGGTGATGGTAATTCTTGTATTGCAGAATTAAGTTGTTTATTTTCTAACTCTGTTTGCTTAGAAGCTGTGATATCAGTAAATAATTGCATTATTCCACCATCACTTAATTTTATTTCGTTCATTAAATAGCTTGATCCATCTTTAGTATTTACTTCATTACTAGATATTTTAAGATTTTTTCTATCTGCTAATCTTTTCTTTATATATTGTTCTTTTGATTTATTATCCTTTAAAACATATGCCCCTTTTTTAAGGTTATTTTCAAACATATCCTTCCAATTAGTTCCAATTTTTACAGAAGGCATTTTCATATTTTTAAAAACTTCATTTATTTTTTTATTTTTCGATATTAAATTATCATTTTCGTCCCATAACAATACACCTAGCGGAACTTCTTCAATTGCATTAACAAGTCTTTTTCTTTCTGCTTCTTGTTCAACAATTTTTGTTACATTAGTCATCAAAGATAAAACATTGCCGGACGGTGTAACAGTATCTTTAATTTGTATCCATCTTCCAGTAGGACCTTTTACAACACATTCTTGAGGTTTTTTAGTTTTTTTAGCTTTTCTATATTGATTAATACGATCTTCAATTTCTTTTTCGGTTACTAATTTTTTCTTACGAATTTTTTCAATTCTTTTGTAAAAACTCTCTCCAATCTTGTAAGGTACATTTAATCTTACAAAACGTTTTTCCATATCAATGTTTCTATAGAGTAACTTATCGTTTTTGTCCCAAAGTAATATTCCAGTCTCTTCATGATCAAAAGCTTCAATTAAACTTTCGGCTATTTGAATATCAATTTCCATATTAATCTCCAGTCAATAGTTCATAATTTTTTTTCAAGTTTCCTTAATCTATAAGAAAGAGCATTTAAACATCCTTTTACAAAAACGTCAGATTGATTAACTCTTTCATCAAACTCTTTTTTTGTTATTGAAATAATTTCACACTCTTCAATACATCTTGCTGTTGCCATTCTTAATTCATTTTCAATTACTCCCATTTCGCCAAATAGTTCATTTTCTTCAATAACAAAGTTTGGGCTTTTGGAGTCATTTTTAGGTAGAAAAATGCCCACTTTTCCTTTTACTAGTAGGTACATTTTGTCAGGAGCGTCTCCAGCCTTAAATATACTTTGATTCATATTATATTTTAATCTGTCCATATTTTTAAATCCTTGTTTTCTGATGCAAATTCAATTTCATAATTTAAATATTTTTTAGATAAATCATTTAGTTGTTGATCAGTTCTATTAGGAGAGTGATGAGAAATGATTAGGTTGTTTAAATTGGTTTCTTCAGCGAACTTTAAGCCTTGTTCTATAGATGAATGACCCCAACCCTTTTTTGATTTTAATTCTTGTTCTGTATACATTCCGTCCCAAATGATACTATTCGAACCTTCACAGAAATCTTTTAAGCTTGAAAGTTGGTCATCATAAAATTCATTATCTAACAAATAACAAAATTTTTTATTATTTATTATTAAGCTATATCCAAAAGCCTCTCCAGGATGGTTTAATTTAAAGGATTCTAAATTGAAATTAGTAAAACTCTTTTTAAGATCTTTAAAATCTATAAAGTTTATATTACTAAATTCATTAAAAAAATTTATGGGAAAAAAAGGTGGTGAAAAATAGGTTATCAAAGTTTTTTTGAGTTTATCTTTGTTAAATAAAGCTGTTGATATGAAAATTTTATTTAAATTTTTACTTAATGTTTGGTTAAATGGTAACCCTTGAATGTGATCATGATGGAAATGGGATAGTAAAATAATTGAGGGTAAGTCATTAGAAAAATTAACTTTTGAAAAACCAGTCCCACAATCTAATATTATTTGTGCTTCATTTGTTACAATTTCAACACATGGTGTTGCGCCACCGTAAAAAGATGTATTAATATTACAGGTTGGTGTAGATCCTCTAACTCCATGATTAATAATCATAAATATTCCTCTATTTTATTAAAAGTTAATTAATCAAGAAAAACAAGATTAATAATAACAAATAAAATTTAATGATATAATTGTGATAAAATTGCTAATAAATTTATCAATATGATTTTTAAAATTAAAGAAATGTTATTCATATTAATAATTGTAATATGTAAAAATTAAAATAATTATTTTTTAATTAAAGAAAATTTTATTAATCATATTTGAGAAATCTACAAATTAAATTTCTTGAAATTTAATATTTAATTATGGGTATAAAATAACTTTACCTTTGGTACCTCTATTTAGTATTTTGTCGAGTGCTTTGGATGCGTCTTGAAGTTTAAATCTTTCTTCAATTTGTGGGTTTAATTTACCATCTTTAAACCAATTAAATAATTCATTCATATTTTCTTTAAAATCGTTAGTATTGTTTCGAGTAAAAGCTCCCCAAAAGACTCCAATAATATCGAATTCTTTTACTAATGCAAGATTAACTGGAAATTTTGGGATTTTCCCAGAAGCAAATCCAATGACTAGAATTTTGCCATATCTAGATAGTGCTCTTGACGATTCCTCAAAAAGTTCACCTCCAACAGGGTCAAATATAACATCAACACCTTTATTATTTGTTAGTTCTTTTAATTGGTCTTTTATGTTTTCATAACCAATTGTAATATCAGCACCTAAACTTTTTGTATAATTTTGTTTTTCAATTGAAGAAGATGCTGCAATAACTTTAGCTCCCATTATTTTTCCAATTTGAATTGCAGCTACTCCAGTGGAGCCGGAAGCTCCTAAAACTACTAAAGTGTCACCTTTTTTTAAATTAGCCCTTTGTTTCAGAGCGTAATGAGATGTGCCATAAGCACATAAAAGTGCACATGCTTGGTCATATCCCATTTCAAGTGGTATTTTATATACAGAGGTTTTATTAAGGAGATTATATTCTGAATATCCCCCTAATTGAGACAAACCAGCTACTCTATCTCCAATTTTGAACTCAGTAACTCCTGAGCCTATTTTAAACACTTCACCTGAAACTTCCATTCCTGGTGTGAAGGGTACAGGTGGTTTAAGTTGATATTTACCTTGAACAAGAAGACCATCTGGAAAATTTACACCCGAAGAAAATACTTTAATTAAAATATCGTCTGGATTTTTAATATCAGGAATATCGACTTCTTTGTAAACTAAAGTATCTAAAGGGCCAAAGTTTTCACAAATTATCGTTTTCATCACAACTTAAGGAAATACTAGTGAGATGGTTTCTGCAACAAATGCTGGTTTTTCTTTGCCATCTATTTCCATCTCATAATTATTAATAACTCTATAACCACCATTTTCCATTAAATTCACTTTTTTAATTTTTCTATGTAAACGTACTCTTGAATCTACTTGAACTGGATTAATGAATCTAATTTTATCACTTCCATAATTAATTGTTCTGCTTGAATTATTTATTTTTGATGTTTGTACTGATAGAACTGGTAACAATGATACCATAAAATACCCATGAGCAATTGTTTTTCCTTCGGGCATCTCTTTTTTTGCTTTTTCGATATCAACATGTATCCATTGAAAATCTCCAGTTGATTTTGCAAATTCGTTTATTTTTTCCTGAGTAACTTCAAACCAATCACTTGGAGTTAATGGTTTATCTATAAATGTTTCAATTAGTGAAGGGCTATCAATTATAATCATTTTAAATATACTCATACATAAAATGTGATCTATCAGAAGTGTGCTCTCTAACTTGTTCGCTCCATCTTCCTTTCTCTACCGCAGTTGCCCATTCGGGGCTTTTAACAACCTCTGGGGAGTCAATTTCATATAAAGCTACAAATTTTTGGTGAGGAGCATCCATATTTTTTGTTTCACCAGCAATAGAAAATTGAAAAGGTTCACCTTTTCCTCGTGTTACTTTATTTACGCCAGGCACTTCAAGTAAATATGGAACATGTTCATCGTCATAAACTTCATTGAACAAATCCTCATATTCAGATTTTACATTCATAGAAACAATAAAAAGATATTTTGAGTCACTCATGTTTTTCCTTCTATATGATTAATAACAATATTTAAATATATTCAAAATTAAATCAAAATTAAAGTGATTAAAAGAAATCTTGTAAAAAATATCACTCTTACTAAAATATTATAATGTCATATAGAAAACATTTTAAATTAGAAGGTGTTATCCCGGCAACATTACTTTCATTTAATGATGATATGTCGATTAATGAAAAGGAAAGTAGATCTCATATCAAATCCTGTGGTTTAACAGATGGAATTACAGCCATAACTGTAAATGGGCATTCTTCTGAGATACATGCGTGCAACTTTGAAGAACAAAAAAAGATTTTAGAATTTTCTTTAGAGGAAGTAGGGGATAAGGTACCAGTTATAAATGGTGTCTATTCTGATGGAAGTTTAGAGGCTGCAAAAATTGCAAGGATGGCACAAGATTTAGGTGCATCTGCGTTATTATGCTTTCCTCCTCAAAGCATGAGTATGGGAGGATCATTAAGACCTGAAATGGCAATTGAACATTTTAAAAGAATATCTGATGCATCTGATTTACCATTGATATGTTTTAATTATCCATCTTCTGGAGGGTTATCTTACCCTTTTGAAACCTTATTAAAATTATTTGATGAAGTTCCAACAATTAAAGCAATTAAAGACTGGTGTAATGACCCAATGTTGCATGAAAAACATATCAGAGTATTTCAAAACTTACCAGATCCAGTTAATGTGTTGACTACTCACAGTGCATGGTTAATGTCTTCTCTAGTAATGGGAGCGAACGGATTATTATCTGGAGCTGGCAGTGTAATTGCACCATTACAAGTTAGATTATTCAATGCAATTAAAAACAATAATTTAGAAGAAGCTAAAGATATTAATGATAAAATATTTCCTTTAGTTCAACTATTTTATAAACCACCTTTTTTAGATATGCACAATAGGATGAAAGAGACTTTAGTTATTTTAAATGCAATACAAAAAGCTGTAGTTAGACCTCCTCTTATGAAACTACCATTTAAAGAAATTGAAGATTTAAAAAAGACAGTTAACGATATTAATTTAGATAATAAATTAAACTTTGTTAAAACAGTTGCTTAAAAAATTAATTAAATATTTTTAATTGAACTTAATATTGTATTTTTACCAACTTTTCTTATCAAATCTCTTTTGTAAGTTGCAGAAGCATGTTGATCATCTTCAATATCTAAATTCCAAGCAAAATCATTCAATAATTCGTCGATAAATTTGAAATTTTTGATATCCCACTCAATTACTGTGGGCTTAGTAGGAATGCTGCCAAGTGCAAATCTAATTTTGTTATTATCGGTTACTACAGCAAATGAAGCTATAGCATAATCTGAGTATTTTTCTGAAATCTCATAAAACGCATAACCTGTAGCTTCTTTTTTAGTAGGTAATTCTAATTTAATAGCTACTTCATTTGAATTTTTTGAAGTTAAAAGTGGTCCAAGGTAAAAATCATTAGCTGGAATAGATCTATGTCCTTTTTTGCTTTTTAGATGAATTTTACCATTTAAAGCTAAAAAACATAAAGGTAGTTCAGATGTTGGGTCTCCATGGCAAATTGACCCTAAAACTGTTCCTCTAGCTCTATGTTGAATTTGACCTACATAAGGTATTGATTGATAAATTAAAGGCAAATTACTTTTTAGATCTGACCAATTTTCAAGTTCTAATTGTCTAAATAATGGGCCAATTTCAATTACATTGTCTTTTATATTTAATGCAATTACATCTTTTAAAAAATTTATATCAATAATAATTTCAGGGTTTGCAATTCTCATATTCAACATTGATATCAAAGATTGACCGCCAGCAAGAATTTGAGCTTTTTCACCGTGAATATCTAGAACATCAAGAACTTCATTTATTGAACTACTCTTAATATATGTAAAATTACAAGGTTTCAAATTTTTATACCGAAAAGTTTAAAAAGTTTTTTTAAAAATGTTTCATCTGAACTTTTATTTAAAGCAAAAGATTGAAAGATTTGATTAACTAATAATTTTACTGATGAATTTATTAATCTGTTACCAACAATCATAATTTTTCCATCTACTTTAGCTCCATAAGAGTAAGTTAAAAAACTCTTTTTATTTTTGTTAATAATTTCAATTTTAGCGATCCCAGTTCCATTTCCAAGCTCACCAAGTCCATTTCCAGAGATTTCAAAAGATTTGTTTTGTTTTATTTTTTTTATAGAAACATTGAAGGAATATTCTCCTTTGACTGGTCCAATACTTAGTTGAATTATTCCAATTAAATTATTTTTTGTTATTTCTTTTAAAGATTTACATCCAGGAATAATTGTTTTTAAGTTTTTAAAATCAAATATTTTTTCCCATAATTCATTTTGATCAATATTTAATTCAAATTCTCCACTTCCATTTATTGGATAGTTTTTGAAATTGATATTTTGAATTATATGTTTAGGCTTTTTTTCATTTTTATTTAAGTTTAAATATTGATGAACTTTTGTGTTTGTTAGAGGAAGTTTAACATTTTTAATTTTTAAGGCGTCTGAGAAAGCGTTAGCAATAGCAACTGGGGTAGACATGCAATTTCCTTCTCCAAGGCCTTTTGAGCCAAGAGGAGTAAATGGACTTGGAGTTTCTATATGAATTATCTCAGGCTCATTAACTTCATATGTTGACGGCAAGTGATAATCTTGAAAGGAACCAGATAAAAAACTTCCATTATCATTATATTTAAACTCTTCTAAAAGGGATGCACCAACTGCATGTGCATACGCACCATATATTTGACCATTTGCTAGCAGTGGGTTAATAATTTTTCCTGCATCATGTCCTGTAACATATTCATCAATTTTAAGCTTGGATGTTATTGGATCAATTTCAATGCCACACACATCAAATACAAAACCATAAGCAAGTGATCCATTAATCTCATCTTTTTCATTAGGAGGTCTTAATTTTTCATTGCCCCAAAAAACAGTTTCTTTCAAACTTGGATTCAATTTTTCTGGCAAATTACCAGGAGACCAATGAGGTATTCCAACAAGTCTTTTGAAATTTAAGTAATTGTCAGAATTTTTTTTGTCATAAATTTTTTCTTTATCAAACAAAATATTTTCACTTTTACAATTAAGTTGACTTGCTGCAATTTTTTGGAGTTTTCTCCTTAGATTGTTAGCAGCATTAAAGGCTGAGCCAGCTACAGCTCCTGCAAATCTACTTGAGTAATTTCCTGCAGCTATTGACCAAGCATCTTTATGTGTATCGTGAGTTGTGTTGACAAAAACATCATTAATTTTAATTCCAAATACATCAGCAACTATTTGAGACAAAATTGTTTTATGACCTTGACCTTGTGGCAAGCTATCACAAGTCACATAAACACTTCCCGTCGGTCCAATTGATACAGTTGTAGATGCTAATGCTCCTCCTTTATGTCCAGTTTTTTCTCTGTCTTTATAGGGCAAAGCTGTTGTGACATAACCCATATTTGATATCGAAGGTTCAATTATTGCAGAATATCCAATACCATAAATTTTACCGTTTTTAATTGCATTATTTTTTTTCTTCAAAATATTTTTATACGTAGAACTTTTGACAACTTTTTTTATAAGTTTTTGAAAATCACCTGAGTCTAATAATGCTCCGGAGGGTGATTTATATGGAAATTGTTTTTTTTCAAGAAGGTTAACTTTCATGACATCAAGCACATTTAAATTTAATTCAACAGCAATTTGATGAACTAGTCTTTCTAATGCAAAATAATGTTGAGGTCCACCAAAACCTCTGTTTAGACCAGATGGAGTTTTGTTTGTTAATACTACTCTATTTCTACATCTGATATTTTTTACTTTATATGCACCACTAAGATTTCCGTGCATTCTGTAAAGCGATGCTGGTTCAGGGGCCCTTGGGTAGGCTCCAACATCATCTATTTGATCATAATCTAAAGCTTCAATAAGTCCTTTTTCATTAATACTTGCTCTTAATTTAGTTAATCTCCCCGTTGCTGAAGAAGCGGCAGTGAGATGTTCTAATCTATCTTCCACCCAAATTACTTGTCTATTTGAAAGCTTTGAAGATAAACACGTTAAAATAATCATAGGCATTATAGCTTGTTTTATACCAAAACTTCCTCCAGAATCTTCAAAAGAAATTAATCTTAGTTTTCCTTCTTCAACTTTAAGTGCGCGAGATAAAACAGAGTGTAAACTAAAAGGACCTTGAAAATTCGACTTTACGTCAAAAATCCCACTTGCTTTGTCATATTCACTATGAACAACAAACCCCTCTAGAGGAGTACAACTATTTCTTGGATACTCTATCTCAATTTCAACAATTTTATGCGATTTTGTAAAAAATTTATTTGGTCTACCATACTCAAAATTTCTATCACTAACTACATTTGACTTATAATATTTTTTATGAACAAATTTGGTTTTAGTATTAATCGCTTCTTTTATAGAAATGACTGGTTGGTTAACAGAATATTCTACGTCTATGAGTTGAAGTGCATCTTCACCAATGTATCTAGAAGTTGCTAAAATTATAGCTATTGGTTCACCAACATAATGGACTTCATCAACAGCACAACACCAAGTTTTAAACTCTGTTCTTATTACAGACAAAAGTGGGTTTGAAATTTTACTAAAATCTTTTCCAGTTATAACACTGTGAATACCTTTGAGTTTCTTTGCTTTTGAAAAATCTATTCTTTTAATTTTTCCAGACGCATGTTCTGATCGAAGAACTACTGCGTGAAGAGCATCAGGTTTAAATGGCGTATCACTTCCAAATTGTCCTTTTCCATTCAGAAGTTTATCATCTTCGACCCTATTTATATTATTTCCAATAAAACAATCAATAGGTTGGTCTTCAAGCATTTAGTTTAATTTCCTTTGTAGGAAGGAGGGCGTTTTTCAGAAAAACTTTGAACGCCTTCTTTAAAATCATTAGAACTTCTTAATCTTCCATATGCTTCGCCTTCAAGATCTATGGAAGTGTGAAGTGTTGCATTTTGTGTTGCATTTAATACAGATTTTATTGTTCGCTGAGCTAATGGAGATACACTTACAAGTTCTTTAACAATTTTTTGTGTCATGTTTTCAAGTTCAGATTTTTCTACAAGTTCACAAGCAATACCTAATTGATAAGCTTCTTCACCAGACAGTCTTTTTCCTCGCATAATAATGTTTTTAGTTCTTGAGATACCAATCATTTTAGCTAATCTTGCAGATCCTCCTGAACCAGGTATCATTCCAATTTTCATTTCAGGAAGTGACAATTGAGAATCTTTTGTAACTATTCTAAAATCGCAAGCAAGGGAAAACTCAAAACCAACACCAAAACAATAACCTTGTATCGCAGCAATTACAGGTTTTTTAATTTTTTCCGGTGTCATTACATTTTGAGCTAATATTGATAAATCCTCAGGTGTTTCTTCAAGAAAACCAGCAATATTTCCACCTGATGAAAAGTTATCACCATCTGCTCTTAAAACAATTACTCTTATGTTTTCATTTCTATCAAGTTCATAAAACTGGTTTGCCATCACTTTTCTTTGAGAAAATAAAACTACATTCAAAGGAGGTCTTGATAAGATTATATCAGCGCGATGGTTACTTTCATCAATTTCTACTCTAAATCCGTCAAATTTTGATATTTCCACAATATACCTCTGTAAAATTATTCTGCAGCTTTGTCGTGCTTTATAGGTACGTCATATTTGTCCATCACTTTATCAACTACTTCTTCAAAATGATTCCAAGGTGTTTCTCTAAAGTTATGATTTCTTATAATAAATGAGGCGCCAGCATAAAATTTTTCATATTGTAGTTGTCTTCCAGCAAATTCTGATCCAACAACATCCCATGCTAATTTAAATAATTTCATTCTATCTAAAGCATTCATTTGAGGTGTTTGGAAATAAGTTTCAAAGTCATTTAAGAGTTCTTTATTTTTCATGACTTTAATACTAGCTGGCATTTGAAAGACACCACCACCGCATAAAGTTCTTAATTCATCAATAATCATCGAGTAATTATCAGTACAAAAATTTAAGGCTGCATACATTATACGTCTATTAAATGTTTTAAAACTTTCTGGCCAATTTTCAGCATTTTCAATTTGTCCATAAATCATTCCAGAAAGGGTTGATTCTAGAGCTGACATTTTACCTAAAGTTTCTCTTACAGCTGGAACTTCATCTGCGCCAGTAGCTTTTGCAACTTTATAACAGAGGCCAACAATTAATTCCATTTTTGACCAATACCTTACATTTGATTGATGATTTCCGTAACAGTGTGCTGGAGTTTTAAAGTAAATCTCTCTAGCTTGTATTGCGTCATCTTTAACAAATATCCTTTCCCAAGGAACTAAAACTTTTTCGCACATTACTAGGACATCGGTTTCGTCTTGGTTCCAAGATAAAGGTGCATCAAATTGATTGTCATAATGGTTTGAAAGAGGTTGTCTCATCCATAAAGATAGTCCATTAGAATTACACGGTATAGCGCAGGTTATTGATTGTTTTACTTGGTCAGGTGCTAAAGGTATCAAATTTCCAATCCAAATTTCATTTGCAAAAATTGCGCTAGTTGCAAGCATTTTCATACCTGATATAACTACGCCTTTATCATTTTCTGATACCACTGATAAAGTTGGAATTGGCAAATTTCTTTTTTGATAAAACTCAGGATTTCTTGCCGCTTGAGGAGGTACTACAGCGTATGATGCAAAAACATCATTTTTCTTCATATATTCATAATAATTCAGTAAATTATCACTGAATTTATATTTTTCATTATCAAAGATATCTGTACTGGTAGACATGCCAGTAACAAAACTTGCAACATGATCCATTGACCTTCCCATCATTCCAGAGGTATGGTCAGCGATGATTTTATGAGCCTTTGAACGTTTTCTTAAGTCATCTTTATTTTTAGCTTGAATAAACCAGGTAGAAAAAGTCTCTCCGTTTTCTTCATAGGTTAAGTGCTCTTTATATTCTTTGTTATGTTTTAAATCATAGAGTTGTGCAACGGTTTTAGCAGCTCTTTTTAATGATGGATGTTTTGTAACATCGGAAACTTTTTCATCACCAATAAATACAACTCTTCCATCTCGAAGTTGTTCTAAATGATCTTTTCCAGTTTTAATCATTAAAATTCCTCATCATTTTTGTAATAATGTAATTCAAACAAAGTACAGCCATTTTCAGATTTAAATGGTCCATGATAAACTCCAGGTGGTCTGCATGCATAAGTTGCTTTGTTGAATGTTTCTCCTCCATTGCCTTGTTCATCATTGCCAACAATTAGGTCACCAGAAACTAAAAAAACTTCTTCCCAGTGATCATGCACAAAAGGTTCTTTTGTATAAACACCTGGATCAAATCTTAATAACCTAGATCTGCTTCCAGTTTTTGTTTCTTCATTTAAATCAGATGCTAGGATTTTTTGTTTAATACCTTCAGGGTATCCATAAGGAGTTTTCCAGCCTTCTTTATTAGAAATTAATTCAAATTCAATATGTGGTTTTCTATTCATAATAATATTATCATAGTTTTGACATTAATTGTCTAGTTCATATTCTCCAGCTAAAATTTTTCTTCTTAAAATTTTTCCTGTTGGAGATTTTGGGATCTCTTTTATAAAAACATAAGATTTTGGTCTTTTAAAATTAGATAGATCTGATTTTCTGCAAAAGTCATCCAATTCATTAAAATTAATTTTTTTATTACTTTTGATAAAAGCAGTAACTTTTTGGCCCCACTTTTCATCTTTTAGTCCAACTATTACAACCTCATTAACGTCTGGATGTAACGAAATAACATTTTCAATTTCTATTGGAAAAACATTTTCACCACCAGTAATAATCATATCATCAACTCTTCCAGTTACGTACAAATCACCATTTTCATCAAAATATCCCGTATCTTTAGTAAAATACCAGTCATCAATAATTGAACTTTTGTCAGCATCAGGTCTTTCTAAATAACCTTCAAAAGCTTCATCATTTTTTATATATGCTATAATTTCACCTTCTTCATCTATTTTTGTTTTAGAATTTATATTTTTAGAATTTATCTTAACAACTCTTATATTTTGGTTTATTCCTGCCTTTCCTGCAGATCCAGGTTTGTTTAATGCGTTAGGTTCTATTGTAAAGGTATAAATTTCAGAAGAGCCATAATGATTTATTAATTGAGAAACTGAAAAGTTTTGCTTAATTTTTTTTATTAACCCGTCTGTCATTGGTGCTCCAGCAAATCCTAGCTTATTACATGTCAACAATTTTTCTTTTTTAAAGTAGGGAGAATTTATCAAATCGTGATAAAGCGTAGGGACTAAATATAAAGATGAAATTTTATTTTTATAAATTAACTCTATAGCTTCTTGAGGATTATATTTAGGTTGAGCAACAAAGTTACCATTTACTAATGTCATAGATAATAAAGATCTTACACCCATTGTATGATATAAGGGCATTACACCTAAAGTAGATTCATATCTTTCATACCTATTTTGTGCGATGTGAGCTATCGCAGAACTTCTTTCTGCAAAATGAGATCTTGGAACACCTTTTGGTTGGCCGGTAGTACCTGAGGTATATAGAATAATTGAACAATCTGTATAATGAGCTTCGGATGAAACAAATATCTTTTTCAAGTTAATTAAATTTTTAAAATTTTCATATTTTGTAATTTGTGAGGATATTGAAATTTTAATAATAGAATTTGATAAATTAGATAAATTTATTTCTTTTTCAGAAAAGTCATCAAATATAATACATTTTGATTTTGAATTTTTTAAAAAAAAAATTATTTCTTCAGATTTTACTCTCCAATTGATTGGAACTATAACAATTCCAATTAGTTGACATGCCCAGTGAATTGTACAAGCCTCAAAGGTATTTGGTAAAAGGGTCATTAACCTATCACCTTTTCTTAGCCCCATTTTTTTTAACGAGATCGCTAAACTTGAAATTTTATTTAACCAATTTGAATAATTGAGATGTTTGTTTTGATACGTTATTGCTATAGCTTCAGGACAACGATCAACTGATGATAAAAAAGTTGCACCTAAATCAATCATTTTTTGATTTTTTGAACCTATTTAAAAACACTTCTTCAACTGCTTTGACTATGCCAGTATAACCGGTACATCTACAAATATTACCACTTAATTTTTCTCTTATTTCTTCTTCTTTTAGAAATTGTTTTTTTTCTAAAAGGTAGACTATAGTTGTTATAAAGCCAGGTGTACAATAGCCACATTGAAGGGCATGATAATTTTTAAATGCTTCTCTTAAATCATCATAAGAACTGTTTTCTGATATACCTTCAATAGTGGTTATTTCACCATTGTCTATTTGAGGGGCTAGCATTAAACAAGATCTTACAGGTTCGTTATTAAACAATATTGTACATGCTCCACAAATACCATGTTCACATCCAACATGAGTGCCGGTCATGCCACAATCAAATCTCAAAAAATCACTTAAAAGTTGTCTAGGTTTTACTTGTTTTTGAATTAATTCATTATTGAGTTTGAAACTTATTTTTAACCTATTGTCATCATTATAGATTCTCATATAAAAAATTTTACAGTATTATATTATTTTTTTTTAATTTCTCCGCGTTCAATTGTGAATGTTCGATCTAACATTTTTTCATAATGTTTTTCATTACTTTCAGCAACTAAAGTAGTAACGCCTTGTTTTTTTAAATTATTTAAGATTTCAATAATTCTTTTAGTTAGAGCTGGTGCAATACCTTCAGTAGGTTCGTCTAATAACAATAATTTTCTACCCACCATAAGAGCTCTTGATAAAGCTATTAATTTTTGTTGTCCACCAGATAAACTTGTTGAAGGTCTGTCTTTTAAATCTTTGGCTTCTGGGATGATTTGATATATCCATTCAAGTCTTTCATTCCAATCATCTAGACCAACTGCCCATACTGGTATCATTATATTTTCTTCAGACGACATAGAGGGTATTAACCTTCTATCTTCAGGCATATAACCTATTAACATTTGAGCTCTTTTTTCAGAAGGGTGAACAACTAAATCTTCATTTTCGAAATTTATTTCTCCAGATTTTGTTTTTAGTATACCCATAATAGTTTTGAGCAACGTAGTTTTACCTGCGCCATTTCTTCCAATCAAACCAACCATTTCTCCTTGACTTAGATCAAGAGAGGCATTTTTTAAAATTCCAACTGGACCAATATCTACATTAATTTTATTTAGTGACAACATTATACTATCCTAATTTAACCTAAAACATATTGAATTACTTTTTTATCTTTTAAAGCTTGTTTTGGTGGCGCATCACAGATTATTTGGCCTTGATAAAAAGCCATGACTCTATCAACATACCTCTCAACAATCTCCATGTCGTGTTCCACGAAAAGGACTGTTGTGCCACTTTTCTTAAGAGCAGAAATAACAATATCCATTATTCCAAATTTTTCCTCTACAGATACACCCGAAGTTGGTTCATCAAGAAGTAAAATTTTGGGTTCACCTACAACTGCCATAGCTATATCAAGTAATTTTCTCATACCTTGAGATAGGGTGCTTACTATAAGATCTTTTTGTGTGATAATATTATACTGTTTTAAAATTTTATCACATTCTTTAGATAAATTTTCATCATCTATTGGGTTAAGAAGTTGAGACCCACTTTTTTTGGCTAATGACATTGCAATCATTAAGTTTTGTTTAACTGTCATAGACATAAAAACTTGACTAACTTGAAATGATCTACATACACCAATATGTGTTGCTTCTCTTGGTTTGATGCCAGTTATATCACTGCCATTAAACTCAATGGTACCGCTTGTTGGTTTTAAATACCCAGTTATCATATTTACAAAAACTGTTTTGCCTGCACCATTCGCACCAATGATGCCAATTATTTCTCCTTCTTTAACGGAAATATTAATATCTTCAGCAGCAATAATTCCCGAAAAAGATTTTTGAAGATTACTAGTTTTCAAAATCTCTTTAATAGCCATTTTACTTTTTTTCTTTCTTAAAAGGGTTTATTTTTTGAAATAATGACCATAAGCCTCCAGGTAGAAAGAAAATTATTGCAAGTAATGTTCCTCCAATAATCATTTGCCATGCCTGAGGTGCAAACTCATAAGCATATGTCCTAATAAATTCAAAAAATATTGCCCCAACAAATGGAGCTAGAATATTACCTAAGCCAGCCATTATTGTAACAAAAACTAATTCACCAGATACACTCCATAAAACCATTGAGTCTGGGTCAACTTGTCCAAGAGCTGCAGCCATAAGACCACCAGCACCTCCAGCTAAACAAGCAGAAATAACATATTTTATGTGAATTGCTTTTTCTACTGAATAACCTAGATACTCGACTCTAATTTCATTATCCATGATAGCAGTTGTTAAATGTCCTAAACTTGACCTTAAATATGCATGGGCAAATATTAAAGACAATATAACAACAAACCCAATAAAGTAAAAAAGACCAAATCTACCAAGTTCAAACCCAAACATAGTTGAAGGAGAAATCGACATTCCATCTGTTGAGCCTAAAAATTCTGCTTTAGCAAGTAGTCCATATAAAACCATAGAAAAAGCCAAAGATAGCATTGCAAAAAATATTTCTCTATATCTTCTAAGAATAAATCCAAGAACAAATCCTAACAATCCCGCAGCAGCTATTGCTATAATAATTCTTAAAAAAACATCAGTTACTCCTAAATATTTTTGAGCCATTGCAACAGCGTATGCACCAAATCCATAATATAAAGCGTGTCCAAAAGAAACCAAATTAGTTCTCCACAAGATCATCAATCCTAGAACAGCTAAACCCCTAGACAAACCATACATAAAATTATTTGACATCCATTCTGGTAAAATAAATGTTCCTAATAATACAACTATAAAAACAAATCCTATGCCGACCTGTATTGTTTGTTCTTTTAAAATACCTTTAAACATTAAATTTTCCTTGGTTTTGGAGGAGCAAATAATCCTTCAGGTTTAATTATAAGCACTATAGCCATAATTGCGTATATTATGAATAACTCTAAGATTGGTGCTTGATGGACGGCAAATGCTCTAACTAATCCAACAATTAAAGATCCAATAAGCGCGCCGGGAACTGATCCCATCCCACCAATAACAACAACAGCAAAACTCATGACTACTACATCAATTGCAAACCCAGGTGATACAGATATTGTTGGAGCTATATAAGCACCGCCTAGAGCTCCAAGCATGCCACCTATAATAAATGTTATTAAATAAACTTTTGTTACATTTATGCCCATAGAAACACTGACTTCTCTATCAAAAATAACTGATTGAAGAACTTTTCCATATTTTGTTTTTTTGAGGAAATACCAACAAATAAAAGCAACAATTATTGCAAGTCCAGCAAGTGTGAGAGAATAAACACCTTGAAAAATTCCACCAAGTTCAATTCCACCTAATTCCATCGCAGGGTAATATGGCATAAGAGGGTCAACGCCAAATACATGTAATATTAGATCTTCAAGAATCCAAAAAAGTCCAAAAGTTGCAAGTACTATTAAATGAATATCTTCATTATACATTTTTCTTAAAATAAATCTTTCTATTATATAACCAAAAAAAAGCCCTACTATTATTGCAGATAGGAAAATAGCAAAGTAATATAAAAATGAATTGTATTCATTATCACCCAAATAAATTATAGAAATTGATGCTAGATATGCACCCCAAGCAAAAAAACCACCATGAGCTACATTTAATATTTTCATTACACCAAAAGTTATTGTGAGGCCTAAACTTACAATAAATAAATACGAAGCATAAATTAAGCCGTCTAAAAGAACTGTTATTAAAAATTGCATTATTTCCTGCTTTGAAAATCAGAGGAGAGTGACTGAACTCTCCTCTAAAATGATGATATACTAGTTACATTTTCTTCCAGGCATACCAGACTCTACCCATTTTTGAGATATCGCGCCTGCTGGCGGATAAATACATGATGCTGAGTATTTTATAACCTTTTCAATTCCTGGTTCACCTTTTGCTTTATTGTATTTTGTAACACCGTATGCGATAGAGTGAACAGCTTGATGACCATCACCTCTTTTCATTTCAATAGTGTCAGCAAAAGACTCAAACGTAACACCTTTCATTGCTGTAATGACTTGGTCTTGTGTAGGAAATTTTCCTGCAGCTTTGGCAGCCTTATCCATTCCAATTTTATAAAGCATCACAGCTCTCGCATATTGATAAGATGGTCCAAGAGGATATGCACCATATCTTTTTTTGTAAGAATCAATAAACCATTTGTTTAGTGGTGTAGTGTCATTTCGAACAATTAAACCAACATTACCACGTGTTCCCATGATAACTCCATCAGGAAACTTTTTGTCGAGAGAATCCACGCCTGATCCACCAACAGATGACACTAAGATTTTCTTTTGGAAAAAACCTCTTACAAGTGCCTGGAGCATAAATGCTTCAAAGTCACCATTCCAGAAACTGGTATGAACTATTTTAGCTTTATCAAGAGATAATGCAGAAATTTCTGATCCATACTGACCAGAAAAAAGTTTTGGAAATTGAGGTTTGCTCGACCCTACAGCACTAGGCACGTACTGAGCCATTCCAAGTTTGAAGAACTTATAAGAATCTTGGCCCCAAGCATAATTTTGATTTATGCCTGTATACATTTTGTCAGCTGTTGATACTTTTCCTTTAAAATATTCATCTGCAATATATTTGGCTGCGGCTAAACTATCTCCAACAGCGTTACCTTGTGTTCTAAAGACGTGACTTCTAAGCTTTTCTTCATAGAGTCTTTCAGTTCCACATGTACTAAAGATTGTTAGCATTTTTACTTCATCAGCTACTGGACCAATGGCCATGCAATTTCCTGATGAGATATATCCAATCATTGCATCAACATTTTGTTTTTGAACAAAATCTCTAAATAAACCAACTTGTTTTGTTCCACCGCCTGATTCGTCACTAAATATTGGGTTCATTGTTGCACCAGCAAAACCCTTAGTGTTATATGGAGCTGGCATAGTTCCAGAATTTATAGCATCAATCACAATTTCAGCACCTTGTTTAGCTGGAGTTCCAAAAGGACCGGCGGCAGGACCTGTTAGAAATGATACCACACCAACTTTTACGGTATCTTTGGCATTTACAGACATAGGGAGAATAGAAGCAATTAAACCTGTAATTGCAATCTTACCCAATGTCTTTAAATTTGTTAATTTCATTATCTCCTCCTAGTTAAAGACTAACCTTATACTTCAACAAAATATTTTAATAATCAAGAGCTTCTTTGAATAAAGGTGAATTAATTAAAAAAATATTATTTTTCAATAAATTTAGAAACTAAAAAACCAAGCAAAAGTCCCCAAAATGGCGCACCTATATTAAATAAGCTAAATTTAGATAATGTAACCAAAAATGTTAATAATGCGCTCAATGCATATTTGCTTTTGAAAGAATCAACAAATGATTGTTGTAAAACATTTAAAAGTGCAAGTCCTCCAAGGGTTATAATAAATTCTTTAGGCAATTCTTGAAGTAAATTTAAAACAAAAGGAGAATATAAACCAAATACTATGCACAAAAATGAAAATAATATTGCAGAAATATATTGATTTTGGGTATTGGGGTTACTCGTTAATATACCAGTTACAGGGCCTGTTAAACAAGTTGATACAGCACCTAAATAAGCATTAAAAAATGAACCTAATCCACAATAGTATGTAATTTGATTTAAAGGTGGAGTATATTTTTTGTTTTCAAGTAAGACTATTCCTTGTCCATTTTGAATGAAAATAACTGTTATTATTAATGGTATAGTTAATTCTATGATTGGTTTTAAATTAAATTCAGGCATTGTTAAATAAATATTAATCAAACTTACTTCTTCAGTAGAAATATTAATATTGTTTGTAAAATACATGACTAATAGCCCTGATATCAAACATCCTAATAGAGGAGGTATAGTTTTAATCTTCTTAGATAAAAATAACAAAATAAAGAATGTTAAACTCATTATGCTTGCAAGCATCGGATAAGTGTTTAGAGAGTTTATCCAATCAACACAGAAACTCAAAAAAATAGCTGAAACCATTCCCATAACAATTTCTGTTGGTATATTTTTTTTTAAAAAATTAATTATGTTAGTAAAACTAATTAAAAAAAGTAAGAAACTTGAGGTTAAATAAACCCCTACAATTTCGTTTAATGAATAATTTTTTAGTGAATAACCAATTAAGATCATTCCTGGTATACTCCACATCAAAACAAGAGGTTGTTTGTTTTTAAACGTAAGTATTATACTAAAAAATCCATTTACAGCAAAGCAACCAAAAAGCCATATAGACACATCTCTTGGGTCAATATTATTTGCAGATGTAATTGAAAGCATAATTGCAACTGGACCAGAGATTGCAAAAAGAAAAGCAATAAAACTATCAACAAAATTATTTATAATTGAATTGTTCATATCAATTTTATTTTAAACCTCTAATATTTTAATTTTTTTATTAAACTTAATATTAAATTTATGTCCTAAAATTAATATTTTGTCTTGAAGGTTAATTATAACTGATTTTATTAAATTTTTACTAATATAATGTTCAGAAATATTTTTCCCATTTGATATAGCTTGTCTTATTTCAGTTTCCGTTAAATTTTCAACAGATACAGTTATTAATTTATTATTAAGATCAGTATCTTCGTATAGATTTTTAGCAAATGTTTTTTTTATCTTATTTGAATTTTTAAGGTCTATATGATTACCGATTATTGTCGCAGCGGCATCTGCTACTGAAGCTTTTTCGGCTATTACTGTGACGCTATCAGCTATTCCCATTGAAAAGCTTCTTCCTTTCCATCCAGATGTAGCAATTCCTCCAAAACCATCAATACCAGTATATTCAATAACACAACTTGTTTCGCCACCAATGCTAAAATTAAACTTTTCATTTTTAGAAATATATAAAGAAATATCTCCACCATTATTTATATAAATTTTGTTTACTTTAAATTTTTCTAAAACTTTCAACAAAAGCAACTCAGATATAGATCCTGCAACTGATGCCATTGGTGTGACAAAATTAGGTAAAAATAATTTAGTAGATTCAAACATTGTATTTGCTATATTACTTGCGAATTTAATTTCTTGAGAAGTTGGTTTTTTTAGCTTTTCAATTTCAAGACTTAAATCTTTTAAAAATTTTGATGAATATTTACAAATAAGATTATAAATTTCTTTTTTTTCCGAAGAAAAGGCCTCAGCTATAATATTTGTAGGGCCATTTTCAATAAATAATTTATCATCTTCAATGAGTGATTTCATTAATCATCTTCTAAAACTTTCTTATCTTTACCGTATTCGCCACCATTTAAAAAAATATCTTTTATGGTTCTAATGTCATCTACATGACCGCCAAGATTTTGATAGTTTTCTTTTGTTAATGTGAACTCTAAAGGTGCTACAATTGCAGGTGTTGGGACATAACCAAATGCGTTTTCTGGCATATCAAGAACATTCACCATAAATGTAATGCCTCCTCCAGGCCATATGTATGGAGTGGCACCACCTGAAGTTAGTTCAGTTTTCTTGTTTTGTATTGATTTTGTCAGTTTAACAGGATTTTTTGTGACACCTGATCTTAATGACCCTCCTGCGCCTCCAACAAATAAAACAGTGCATAAAGCTGGTTCACAATTTTCTTCTATTAATTTAACAGTATCAACTAGTTTTTTAGGGAATGGTTGTTTTTGTGGAGTTAATTTTTCATCTAATATGTAGTATGAGTATTCTTCACCAGTTGTAGATACCATCAAAAGAGACAATCCAGGTTTTGCACCTTTTTTTTCATTCCAACTTTTTAATATTGTTAGAGGATCTGTAATGTCAGTACCTCCCCAACCTGAACCAGGATTAGCAACTTGAAAATATCTTCCTGGAGTGGATCGACGACCGTTAATAGAGATTCCAGTACTTTCCCAACCTAAAACTTTTCCAGCTTGATGTTCAGAAACAACTGCAGTTATATGATCATCAACTATAACAACTTCATCAACTAAACCTCTCCATTGAGATGCAAACATTCCAACTGTAGCAGAACCGCAACCCACTCTCATTTTATTTTCTTTAACATCATTGATAATTGGAGGTTTTCCGGCTTGGACAATTATTTTTGAACCATTATCAATCGTCAATTCAACGGCCTCTTTATTACAAAGGTTCATAATAACTTCACATGTCATTTTACCTTCAATTTTGGAACTGCCTGTTAAATGATCTACGCCTCCAAGTGACATCATTTGGGATCCGTATTCACTTGTCATGACATGACCAACGGCTTCACCATTATATCTAACAATGTCTCTTTCAGATCCAATATGTCGATCCGTATCTACCTTAATTTTGACACCACAATACGAAAATATTGCTTCCGTAACAATTGTCACAAAATCAATATCATCAATTTTTCTATTAAATATAAAAGGTGCTGGCTTGTAATCAGGATATGTGGTTCCAGAACCAATAGCAGTAATAAAAATATCTTTATCTGGAATTATTTCCCCATCCCAATCTTCATTTAAAAATGGTTTGATTTTCATTCCATTTTCTATACATCTATTCAAAATTACTAAAGGATCTAATCTTATGATTTGACCATTTTTATTTGCATATCTGTCACAAGCTCCAGATTTTCCTTCAGCTATGTAACACATCACAGGACATGCATCACATCGTATTTTTTCAACTTTATTTATTTGATCCATTTTTACTAATCTCTATTGCTTCTAAAATTCTATCTGGTAGCGCAGGTAGTTTTGTTATTATCGCTCCAGTAGCATTTCGAAGTGCATTCATTATTGCAGGTGCTGTTGGGATTAAAACATGTTCACCAAGGCCCCTTGCACCAAAAGGTCCTTCTGGATCGTTTTTCTCTATTAATATTGATTCAATTTCAGGAACATCTCCAATAGATGGAATTAAATAATCATGAAGATTTTCAGTTTTTGAAGGAATATACTCTTCCATTAAAGCAAAGCCTATCCCTTGTGCAATTCCTCCTTCAATTTGCCCCTCAGCAAGAAGTGGGTTTATTGTTTTTCCAAGATCATGTGCAGCTGTTATTTTGTCAATTTTTAATAAGCCAAGTTCAGTATCTACTGTAATTTCTGCCATCTGAGCTCCATATCCATAAATTGCATACGGTATTCCTTGCCCATTTTCATCTAAAGATGTTGTTGGTGGGTCATATGTTTCTTCAGCAACTAAAACATAATCATTATCAATTAATTGAAGTTTAGTTAAATCAATTTTTTGTCTCTTATCTTGATTGGAAATTATAAGTTCATTTTTTTCAATTTTAATTAAAGAGTCGTTTCCCATGTTGCTAAGTCTAAGTATTTTAGATCTAAGTTTAAACCCTGCATTGTACGCAGCTTTTCCAGTTACATAAGTTTGTCTAGAAGCTGAGGTTTTACCACAATCAGGGGATAAAAATGTATCAGGGCTAACTAGGTTTATATTTTCAATGGACACACCAATTGCATCCGCTGTAATTTGTGCGATAACCGTATTTGAACCTTGTCCAATATCTGTTGCCCCTTGATGTAAAGAGATTCTGCCATCATTAGTTAATCCAATTTTAATTGTTGAGGGGTTAGGAAGGGCAGTGTTACCACAACCATACCAACAAGTAGCAATGCCAACGCCTTTTTTATATCTTTTGGAGGTTTTGTTAAAAGTAATGTAACCTTCTTTTTTTTGGATCCAATTATCTTTTAAGGCTTCTAAACAATCAATAATTCCAACCGAATCTAATTTTTGACCACAAACAGTTTTATCTCCGTCTTTTAATGAATTCTTTAATCTGAATTCTAATTGATCAATCTGAAGTTTGTCGGCGAGTTGATCCATTAATGTTTCTTGCAATGCTGTTGCTTGTGGAACACCAAATCCACGAAATGCTCCAGCAACAGGGCCATTGGTATGAATTGCTCTTCCAACAGCTTGGTAATTTGGAACTCTATATGGTCCACTTGCATGAACTGGAACACGGTTAGCTACTGTCGGTCCCCAGCTTGCATAAGCACCAGTATTAAAATCTCCAGAGAAGTTTATTGAATTTAAAAAACCTTTACTATCACATGAAATTGAAGAACTCATCAATCCAGGATGTCTTTTTGTTGTTGATATCATGGATTCATTTCGAGAATATACAATTCTACAGGGTTTTTTTGTTTTTAGAGCTACTAGGCCAAGATAAGGTTGAATTGATATATCTAGTTTTGACCCAAATCCACCGCCAGTTGCAGAAGGTATTATTCTGATATTATCTGGCTCCATATCTAATATTTTAGCAGTATCATCTCTATCCATATATGGAGCTTGAGTACAGGCTTGTATAACTAAAACATTTTTCTCCATCCAAGCTGACCCCGCTTCAGGTTCAATGTACGCATGTTCAACATAAGAAGTTTCTAAAATTCCATTTACTTTAAATTCAGTAGAAACATTTTTTTCAGGATTTCCAGTTAAAACCTTTCCAAAAGTTAAAATATTATTTTCTAAGTTTTCATTTCCAATTTTAACTTTAGTGTTTAAGGAGTCGTCAATTGTCATTACATCATCATCTTTTTTCCAGGTGATAGGAAAAGTATCCAGATTTAAATTTTTAATACTATCATATGAACCAGCTATAATTGCTACAGCCTCTCCACGAAAATTGACTTTCTTTTTTGCTAAGACTGGTTGGTCAGCAAATGGTGGAATAACACCAAAAATATTTTTCCCTGGTATATCTTTTTCTGTTAGAATTATCTCGATTCCATGGTTTTTTTCGATCCAGTCTTTATAATTGCCAATTGTAAATGATGCTCTGTTAAAAGGAGATCTTAAGACTTTAATTAGCAAAGAATTTTCTGGTGAAAAATCATCTCCAAATATTTCAGTGCCATCTAACTTTTTTTCACCATCAATTCTTTCAATTCTTTTTCCAACCTCTTTCATGTTATTGGAAGAAGTATTTTTATTTTCTGTAATTTTATTAACATTAATTACTGCGTTGATAATTTTTTGATATCCAGTACATCTGCATAAAACTCCAGAGAGAGCAAATTCCACTTCTTCTTTTTTTGGAAATTTATTTTTTCTAAGGAGCGCTAGAGCAGACATGATTATTCCAGGGGTGCATATCCCACATTGAGCGGCACCATGAATTGATAAAGATTTTTTTAAAAGAATAAATTGCTTATCTTCACTAACTCCCTCGATAGTTTCAATTTTTTTATTTTTTATTTTTCCTAAAGTTAAAAGACAAGAGCAAAAAGGATTATCATCCATTAAGATAGTGCAGGAACCACAATCACCAGCATTACAACCAACTTTTGTCCCTTTAATTTTCTGGCTTTCCCTTAAAAATTCACTCAGTCTGACATTTAAATTTTCAATAGATGAAACTTTTTTTTTGTTTAATGTAAATTTTATAGTTTCTTTGTGAAAATTCATCTTGCAATCTCTTGTTTATTGATAGCATCTTTAACAACATCTTTTATTAATAACTGAGATGCTTTTAATCTATAAACGTGTGTTGATCTTATGTCGGTAATAGGTGAAATTTCGTTTAACTGACTAAAATCTACTTGATTAAAAATATCTTCAATTATGTCTTTTTTAATTAATTGACGTTCTATTGAAAAAATTCTTTTTGCTACCTCACTACATGACCCAACACTAATAGAAATATCTTCTATAATATTGTTTGAAATAAGTATACGACAAGCTACCATGGAAATTGAAATTACAAGATATTTTCTAGCCCCAATTTTTCTAAAAGATGAGCTTCCATTTTCTTTTTCTTTTGGGATTATTATTGAAGTTAATATTTCATCCTGTTCCAGTTTCGTTTTTCTGGAACCCAATATAAATTCATCTATAGGAATAATTCTTTGATTATTTGCAGATGATAATTCTAACTTTGCATCTAAGGCAAGCAAGCACGGTATGCTGTCAGCAGCTGGGGAAGCATTACAAATATTACCACCAATTGTCCCTAAGTTTTGAATTTGTATTGAGCCAACTTCCTTGGCACATGCTTTTAACATGTCATAACAACTGGGCAAATTTTCATTTATTATATCTGTCCAAGTTGTAGCAGAACCAATTTTAGTTTCTTTACTATTAAACTGAAAACCTTTGATAGACTTGATATTAGTTATGTCCAATATATTTTTATCTAAAGACATGTTATTTGTTATTGGAAATAAATCAGTACACCCTGCAGCAATTGTTAAGTCACTGTTGTTTTGTAATACATCAAGAGCAGAGTTCAAGTCATTTGGTTGAAAATAATTCATTATTGATTTTGCAAATTTTAAATTTTAATCATATTGTAAATTCTTATTTTATTATTAATCAAGTAATTTGTTATATATTATGGCCCAGATAAAAGATAATTTAGTTGGAATTGATGTAGGGGGAACTTTTACTGATTTAATTTGTTTTGATTCTAAATCAAAAAGTTATAATTTTACAAAAGTTTTTACATCTGCAAAAAATCAATCACAGGGTGTTTTGAATGCAATTGATAAAGCTTCAATTAATTTAAAAAAGCAAGACCTTATAATTCATGGAACTACTACTACTACAAACGCTTTACTTGAAAGAAAAATTTCAAAAACAGCATTAATAACTACAAAAGGTTTTAGAGATGTTCTTGAGTTAGGTAGAAGAACAAGACCTTTTCCCTATGGATTGATAGCAGATTTTAAACCACTAATCCCTAGAAACTTAAGATTTGAAGTAGAAGAGAGAATTGATTTTAAAGGCAATGTTTTAAAGAAACTTAATGAAAGTGAATTATTAAAAATCTTAAAAAAAATAAAAGAATTAAATTGTGAATCCATAGTGATTCATTTTCTACATTCATATGCCAACTCTTATCATGAAGTAAAAGCAAAAAATTTAATTTTAAAAAATTGGACTAATAAGTATGTTACAGCAGGTCATGAAATACTCTCAGAAAGCAGAGAATTTGAAAGAGGTGTAACAGCTTCGATCAATGCTTCAGTTCAACCCATACTTGAAAATTATATTTACGATTTACAACAAAGACTTAGAAACAATGGTTACAAAAAAGAACTTCTAGTAATGAATGGTAATGGGGGAACTGTTTCTTCAAAAATTGTTTCAAAAGAAGCTGCAAAGACAGTAATGTCAGGTCCAGCTTCAGGAGTAATAGCTGCAACATATGTAAGCAAATTATCAAAAGTTAAAAATATAATAACCTATGACATGGGTGGAACATCTACTGATGTGTCACTTGTTGTAAACAACAAGCCAGCAGTATCTTCTGAGACTGAAATTGAATATAGTATGCCTGTTCACGTTCCTATGGTTGATGTAAGAACAATAGGTGCAGGAGGGGGGTCAATTGCTAAGATTAATGAAGCTGGTTTACTTGAAGTTGGTCCTGAAAGTTCTGGATCTGATCCAGGTCCAATATGTTATGGAAATGGAGGAAAAAATCCTACTATATCAGATGCAAATTTTTTACTTGGAAGACTAAATCCAGAATCTTTAAATATAAAAGAAAATATTAAAATTAAAGAAGATACAAAATCAAATTTAGAGAATGAAATTTCTAAAAAATTAAAACTGAATAATTACCAATCTGCAGAAGCAATTCTTAAAATAGCAAATAATAAAATGGCAAATGCTATTCGTATGGTTTCAATATCTGTTGGAGAGGACCCAAGAGAATTTAATCTTTTTTCTTTTGGTGGAGCTGGTCCAATGCATGCTTGCGAATTAGCAAGAGAATTAGATATTCCAAAGGTTTTTATACCTGCCAGGCCTGGACTGACAAATGCTCTTGGTTGTTTAGTAGCTGATTTGAGACAAGATTTTACACAAACACTTAATATTTCCTTAGAAGAAACTAATATAAAAAACTTACACTCTATACTAGAAAAATTTAAAAGTGACGGTGTTTCATTAATAAAAAAACAAAAAGTTGAAATTGAAAAATTTTATATAGAGTTCAGCTTAGATATGCAATTTTTAGGACAAACTCATATTATTAAAATTCCTCTTAAAGATGCAAAACCTTCTAAAAAATTTATCAATAAGGAGTTTGAAAATATTTATTTTAAGAGATTTAAAGTAAAGTTAGAAAAAATTTTACCAATTATTGTTAATATAAATGTATCAGTTATTGGCAAAAGAAAAGAACTGGACTTAAAAAAATTAATTAACTTTACCAAGAGTGAAAAAATTTCTTACAGAAAAGTTTATTTCAATGGAAAGTGGCACAGGACACCGATTTATTTAAGAGAAAATTTATTCCCTAAATTTAAACAAAATGGACCTGCAATTATTGAACAATTAGATACAACAATTGTAATACACCCCAAGGACAATTTTTTTGTGGATGATTTTGGGAACATTATTATTGAGATATATAATGATTAAAGTTGATAAAATTACATTAGGTGTAATTCAAGCTGGTTTACAACAAGTTTGTGATGAAATGGATCTCTCTTTTTCACGTTCTGCTTTTTCTCCTGTGATATCAGAAGCAAATGACAGGTCAAATGGAATTTATTCTGCAATTAATGGAAGCTTGATTTCGCAGGGGTATAACGGTTTACCGGTCTTTGTTGGTACAATGGAGTATTCTACTTCTGAAATAATCAGACTTATCAAAGAAGAAAAAGTAGAAAAACCAGATCCTGGTGATATTTACATAGTAAATGATCCTTATTTGGGTGGCACTCATTTAATGGATGTAAGGTTTGCAAAACCATATTTCAGAAATAAAAAAATATGTTTTTGGTTGTCAAATACTGGACATTGGCCTGATATTGGCGGAAGTGTCCCTGGAGGTTTTTCTGCTTCTGCTAATTCAGTAGAACAAGAAGGATTAAGATTACCACCTGTAAAATTATTTAAAAAAGGTGTTTTAGATAAAGAGATTTACTCAATTATTTGTTCAAATATTAGGATATCTGAACAAAGGATAGGTGATGTAAAAGCACAAGAGGCCGCATTACTGGTTGGAGAAGAAAGATTAAATCATCTATTTAATAAATTTGGTGATGAACTTATACATAATTCCATAGAGGAACTGAGAAAAAGTGGCTCAAATCAAATGAAATCATTTATAAATCAAATTCCAAATGGCATTTATAAATCTAAAGCTTACGTTGATAGTGATGGCATTAAAAATGTCCCTTTAGAAATAAATCTTGAGGTAAAAAAACAAAAAGATAAACTTATATTTGACCTTTCTAAATCTTCCCTACCATGCATTGGTCCTATGAACTCAGTGTTTGCTACGACAAAAAGTTCAATATACTTGGCAATTAGACATATATTTCCTGAAGTTGCTATAAATGGTGGTGCTTTTGAACCTTTAGAAATAAAAAGGCCTTTAGGAACATTTTTAGATGCAGTTTATCCTAGGCCAGTTTCTGGGTGTGCTGCAGAAGTTTCACAAAGAATTGCTGAAGCAGTTTTTTTAGCTTTTGTTAATGTTCTAAAGAATAGGGTTACAGCTGCTCCTGCAGGAACTAGTGGGAATTTTGCTTTAGGTGGATTTAATGATCTGGTAGGTAGTAATTTTGTTATGTATCAATTATCTGGAGGAGGATATGGAGGTAATTCTTTGAATGATGGCATATCAAATGGATGTTCAACAATTGGTATTTCTAAAGCACCTCCAGTTGAAATAATGGAACAAAAATTTCCAGTTTTATATAATCATTATTCACTTCATGAAAAATCTTCTGGTGCAGGAGAATTCAGAGGTGGATTTGGACTAGATTATGAAATAGAAATTTTATCCAAAGAGGCAACAGCAAGTTTTGTAATGGATCATGGGCGATTTGGTCCCCCAGGAGTATTAGGTGGAGCTGATGGTGGTAAAAATAAAGTAAAAATAAAAAGAAAAAATAAAAAAGATTATGTGCCTGAACATTTGTCTAAGGAACAAGATATAAGATTAAAAAAAGGTGATAAAGTTCAAGTTCAAACTCCTGGTGGGGGAGGTTTTGGAAATCCAAAGAAAAGAAAAAAACATTTAATTATTAATGATATATTAGAAGAAAAACTTTCACATAAAGATGCATTAAAAATATATGGAAAAAAAATTATTTGAATTAATAAAATTTAATATTGTTAGATGATTAAACAGGAAATTCATTTAGAGAATGTTTTTAGCAGAAATTTAAAATGTTTCAAACACCGCCCACTAAATATATGGGAATTTATTGAAGAATCTATCAGATTACATTCTAAAAAAACATGTATTATTGACGAAAACAAAAATTATTCATATTCACAAATTTTGAAATTAGTAAACTCAATAGAAACATTGTTAGTGAAATACAATTTTAAAAAGAAAGATAGAATCGGTATACTTTTTGAAAATGATATCAGTTTTGTGATTGTTTCATTGTATTGTATTAGAAGAGGCTTAATACTAGTACCTTTAAATCCTAGATCCTCAAGATTTGAAAATAATACTATTTTAAATGATTGTAATGCAACTGCTGTGGTTTTTGATACATCCTTAACTGATAAAATTTCTGATATAGAAAAAGATGTGATTAAAATTAGTTTTAAACTTGAAGATTTAAATAATCCCTCTAATAAAGATTTTTCCAAGGAAGCTAATTTAATTGATACTGAAACTGCTATTATATTATATACCTCTGGAACAACTGGAAAACCTAAAGGAGCAATGTTAACACATTTTAATGTAATACATTCTTGTTTACATTATAAAAAAGCTTTTAATTTAACGTCTAATGATCATTCAATTTTAGTTGTTCCAGCAAGTCATGTTACAGGAATAGTCGCACATTTTTTACTTATGATATTTATAGGTGGTAGTTTAACTCTTAAAAAGAAATTTGAGGTTAAAGATTTTTTAAACACCGCTGAAGATCAAGGGTTAACATATTTGATTATGGTGCCTGCAATGTATAATTTATGTATTGAAAGAGGAGAATTTAATAGTTCAAGATTGTCTAAATGGAGAATTGGTGGATTTGGCGGAGCACCAATGCCAATTGGTACATTGAAAAAACTAAAAAAAGTTCTTCCAAACTTGTCACTTATTAACATTTATGGGGCAACAGAAACAACTTCTCCAACTACTATAATGCCAAAAGAATATTCAATTGATAAGTTAAATAGTGTTGGGAAATGTGTTCCAACTGGTCAAATAAAAATCATTAATGAAAAACAAGAAGAATTAAGGTCAAATCAACACGGTGAATTATTAATCTCAGGCCCAATGGTTATTCCAGGTTATTGGAATAATGATGTAGCTACAAAAAAAGAATTTACAGAAAATGGCTTTTGGAAATCAGGTGATGTTGGCTTTAAGGATGAGGAAGGTTATATCTATATATTAGATAGAAAAAAAGATATTATTAATAGGGGTGGATATAACGTTTATTCTTCAGAAATTGAAAATTTAATAAGTTTACAAAATGGTGTAATTGAAGTTGCGGTTATACCTCATCCAGATGAAATTCTTGGTGAAAAAATTCATGTGGTAATTTTTAAAAATGACTCATTGTTAGTTGATCAATTAAAGTTAATTTGTAAAACTAAACTAGCTGACTACAAACAACCTGATTATTGGACAGTTGTTAAAGATTATTTGCCCAAAAATAAAAATGGTAAAGTTATGAAAAAAGATTTATCAAAATTATATAATTTATTTTAAGTAGGAGATAATTTATGAAAGGTTTAATGCAAGATCATCCATTGTTGATTTCATCAATATTTGAGCATGCAATTAATAATTACCCAACCCAAGAAATAGTAAGTAATTCAGTTGAGGGGGGTATTCATAAATATACTTATGAAGACTGGGGTAATAGAACAAAACAATTAGCTAATGCACTAAAGGATTATGGTGTTTTAGAAGGTGACAGAATTGGAACATTAGCGTGGAATGGTTACAGGCATTTAGAACTTTATTATGCAACTTCTTCTAGTGGTTTAATTTGTCATACCATGAACCCAAGGTTACATCACGATCAAATAGCTTACATTGTAAATCATGCAGAAGATAAAATCATTTTTGTCGATTTAAACATTGTAGATTTGATCAAACTAGCAGCGCCAAGCTTTAAATCGGTTAAAGCTATTGTGGTTATGACTGATAGTAAAAATATGATCGATTTAGAATTATCTAATGGTATTGAAGTTTTATGTTACGAAGACTTTATTGATAAAAAACCAATTGAATTTGATTGGCCAAATTTAGATGAAAAAACTGCATCATCGCTATGTTATACTTCAGGAACAACTGGAAATCCAAAAGGTGTATTATATACTCATAGATCAACTGTTCTTCATGCTTATGGGATTAATCTAAAAGATGCAATACCATATGGCGCAAAAGATGTTGTGATGCCAGTTGTACCAATGTTTCATGTAAATGCATGGGGGACACCTTATGCTGCGGCTATGTGTGGAACAAAATTTGTATTTCCTGGTGCTAAATTAGATGGTGAAAGTTTAACTGATTTAATGAATCAAGAGAAAGTAACAATATCATTAGGGGTTCCAACTATTTGGTTATTACTATTAAATCATTTGAGAGACAGTGGCAAAAAACTAGATACAGTCCAAAGATTAATTATTGGTGGTTCAGCATGTCCAAGAACATTATTTGAAGGTTTTGGGGAAGAATACAATGTAGATGTTATACATGCATGGGGTATGACAGAAATGAGTCCGATTGGAACTGCAAATATGCCTTTATATAATACTACAGTAAAAAATAAAGAAGAATATTATGATCAAAAAATACCTCAAGGAAGAACTGTTTTTGGCCATCAAATGAAGCTCATTGATGATGAAGGTAACATAATGCCAAATGATGGCAAAACACAAGGAAGATTGCTTTCAAGAGGTTATTGGGTTTTAAAAAGTTATTATAATGACGACACTCAAAAAGACAGGTTCTTTGACGGTGGATGGTTTGATACTGGAGATATTGCCACAATTGATAAAAATGGATTTATGACAGTAACAGATAGAAATAAAGATATTATTAAATCAGGAGGAGAATGGATAAGTTCTATTGATTTAGAAAATATTTGTGTAGGCCATCCCTCAGTAGCTAATGCAGCTGCAATTGCAATTCCAGATGAGAAATGGGATGAAAGGCCTATGATTGTTGTTCAACTTTTACCAGGTAAAGAAGTTTCAAAAGATGAAATTTTAAATTTCTACTCAGGTAAAATTCCCAAATGGATGATACCAGATAGAGTAGAGTTTGTAGATAACATACCCTTAGGTGCAACAGGTAAAATTTTGAAAACTAAATTGAGGGATATGTTCATTAATTAGTTAGACCATGTGACGTCTGGCAATTAGTGACCCACCGTCAACTGGTAATACTATTCCAGTAATGTAAGCACTTGCTTTTGAGGAAAGAAAGATAGCTGCTCCTGCCATGTCTTCAGGTACGCCTATTCTTTTTCTTGGTACAGAGTTTATTATTTCTTTTTCATACTTTTTTAAAGTTTCATTCATCATTTGACTTTGAAAAGGTCCTGGAGCAATGGCATTGATGTTAATATTTCTCTCTGCCAATCTATTAGCCAACACCCTTGTTAATTGATGCACGGCAGCTTTTGAAGCTGGATATGAATATGTTTCAGCTCGAGGTATCCCAATTCCATCAATAGAGCCAACATTAATAACTCTAGAGGGATCCGAATTAGTGCCACTTTTTTCAAGCAATTTAACAAACTTTTGAGTTAAAAAAAATATTGATTTAACATTTGTATCCATAACTTTGTCCCAACCATTTTCTGGAAAATTGTCAAAGTCTGCACCCCAGGCTGCTCCAGCATTATTGACTAAAATATGCAATTTTTTTTCATTTTTATTAATTGTTGAAAATAAAGTCTGTATTTCATTTATTTGCGTAAGATCTGCTGGTATTGATATACATTGACCAAACTTTGATAATCTCATGGCTGTATTATCACATTGTTCTTTTTTTCTTGAAGAAATATAAGTTTTTACCCCTTGCTTAACAAAACCTTCGGCAATCATTTCGCCTATACCTCTTGACCCACCTGTAATTAAAGCCACCTTACCTTTTATATCAAAAAGATTATCCATATAAACACCTTCACTTGTAATAAAATTTATAATAATTTAATTAAAAAAAAATTAAATTAAAAACATTAGCAACAATGAATACTGAACTTATAGAAGTTAGAAAAGATGAAAAACTAAATGAAGAAAGTTTAAAATTATTTTTCTCAGATTTGTTAAAAAGTAAAATAAATAACTTTAGTTTAAAACAATTTAGCGGAGGTCATGCAAATTTAACTTATTTGATTTCAGTCAATGATGAAGAGTACGTATTAAGAAGACCGCCTTTAGGGCCAATAGCTCCATCAGCTCATGATATGAAAAGAGAGCATAAAGTACAAAGATCATTACATAGTGTTTTTCCTTTAGTTCCAAATAGCATTTATTTTAGTGATGATGTGTCTATCGTAGGAAGTCAATTTCACATTATTGAAAGGAAAAATGGATTTGTAATCAGAAAAGAATTTCCTGATTTTTTACCATTAAATTTAAATTTCATAAATGAAATGTCTGATCAAATGATAAAGATTTTGTCTGATTTACATAAAATTAATCCTATTAAGGTTGGTTTAGAAAAATTGGGTAAACCAGAAGGTTTTGTAGAAAGACAATTACTAGGGTGGGAAAAAAGATGGAAATTAGCAACAGAAAATACATCACTAAATACTATCTTTGATGATTTACTAGAAAATTTAAAATTAAATATTCCAAAGTCAAAAATTGTTTCGATTATTCATAATGATTTTAAATTAGATAATATAATGTGGAATAATAGTAATTTTTTAATTCCTGAAGCGATATTTGATTGGGATATGTGTACTTTAGGCGATCCACTTATGGATTTAGGGCATATGTTAAACTACTGGATAGATAAAGAAGATGATAAAGATGCAAAGCTGATCACTTCAATGCCAACAACTGGAAACAAAATTTTGTTTCCTTTGAAAAGTGAAATTATTAAGCTATATTCAAAATATACGGGTTTTGATGTAAAAAATATAAATTGGTATTATGCATTTGGAGCCTTTAAATTATCTGTTATTTTACAGCAAATTTATGTTAGGTATTTAAAAGGGCAAACTAAGGATAAAAGGTTTGCAAATTTTAATAAAAGAATTAATGCTCTGATTAAAAGAGCAAATGGAATAAATTTAAATGAGGTTGGAGAAAAAAAATGAATTTTGAGTTTTCTAATAAAGTTATAGAATTACAAAATAAATTAACAAATTTTATGAATGAAAACGTTTACAAAAACGAAGAAGTTTTTGAAGATCAATTAAATAAAAATGGACGTTGGACTATACCAACTATTCTTGAGGAATTAAAAGAAAAAGCAAAAAAAGAAGGATTATGGAATTTGTTTTTACCTGAAAGTGATTTAGGAGCTGGTCTTAAAAATATTGAATATGCTCCTTTATGTGAAATCATGGGAAGATCTCCGATTGGCGCTGAAATTTTCAATTGTTCTGCTCCAGATACAGGTAATATGGAAGTTTTTGTTAGATATGGAACTGATAATCAGAAAGAAAAGTGGTTAAATCCTCTATTAAATGGAGAGATTAGGTCTGCATTTGCAATGACTGAGCCTAATGTTGCATCTTCTGATGCATCCAATATTCAAGGTTCAATTGTTAGAGATGGTGATCATTATATTATCAATGCAAGGAAGTGGTGGACTTCAGGAGCTATGGATCCAAGATGTAAGATTATGATTTTTATGGGTAAATCCGATCCAAATGCAGAGAAGTATAAGCAACAATCTATGATTTTGGTGCCTATTGATACTAAAGGGGTAAAAGTTTTACGTCATTTACCGGTGTTTGGCTATGATGATGCACCTCATGGTCATGCTGAGGTTGAGTTCGACAATGTAAGAGTTCCTGTTGAGAATATACTGCTCGGTGAAGGCAGGGGGTTTGAAATTGCTCAGGGTAGGCTTGGTCCAGGTAGAATACATCATTGTATGAGATTGATTGGTCAGGCTGAAAGAGCATTAGAATTAATGGTTGCTCGTGCAAAGTCTAGAGTTGCTTTTGGAAAAACACTTGCTGAACAAGGTGTTGTTATGGATCAAATAGCTTCAAGTCGTTCTGAAATAGAGCAATCTAGATTATTGGTTTTAAAAGCTGCTCACATGATGGATACAGTAGGTAACAAAGTAGCTCGTAAGGAAATTGCTATGATCAAAGTAGTGGTTCCGAACATGGCTGCAAGAGTTATAGACAGGGCGATACAGGTTCATGGAGGTGGTGGAGTTTCATCTGATTTTCCTTTATCATACGCATATGCCAATGCAAGATATTTAAGACTTGCAGATGGTCCTGATGAAGTTCACAACATGACTATAGCTAGATTAGAATTAAAAGATAAAAATTAATTAGGAAAAATCCTAATATAATGTTTAACTTTACTAGCTTTAAGTCAATAATATCTAAAGATGATATTTCAAATAATGTAATTAAGTTAAGTTCTATTGAAAGAATATTTGAGGACTCATATGTATTTTGTCAAAAAGTTTTTGGTTTCAAGTCAATAAAAAATTCTAGTACTTCACTTAAAACTGTTAGAATAAACTCTATTAATGATGATATTTATATAAACACTAAAATATCAAAAATTAACAATAAAAAAGTAAAATTTGAGAATACTTTAATGGTCTCATCAGGCATTAAAGAAAGTAAAATTGGTGTTAGAGTTTTCGAAGTCAACGAAGTTTTTGAAAATTTGCTAAAAAATACGAAGGTTTTTGATCAAAAATTAAACTTTTTTTCTTCTTATAAAGGTATAGTTCGGACTGAAGAATGTGACCAAATGTATCACATGAACGTTCAGTTTTATTTTGACAAACATTCTAAAGCTCTAAAAAAATTTACAAATCATATTTTCAAAAATGAACTTTTTAAAATTAAATCTGAAAGATGTATCTTTTACAAAGAAGTACATGAATTTTCCGCACTAGAGATAGTGATTTTTGTAAAAAAATTAAAAAAAAATCATTTAACTTTGCAATCTAAACTTTATTGTACTTCAAAACATTATGTTTCAGCTTATTTTGAAACTGAAATTGCATTTGAAAGTGATGCAAAGCAAATTTTTAAAGCTATTGATCGTTTATTACAAAAGAAACAAAACACTTTTGTGAACGATTTTAATTTTATAAAATTAAGAAAAATTAGACCGTTTAGAATTTTAAAAAAACCCTCAGAAAACTCTATTATCACTTGCAAAAAAGCTTCAAATACGTGGGACCTTGATTTTGATGGGTATGCCACTCATAAATTTCTTATATCTTGTGTTTCAGATGCAGCCACTCAATTATTTACAAAATGTGGAGTTAATCATAAATGGAGAGCAAACTATCAAATTGGTTCAGCTGCTTTAGATTATATTGTTAGATATTATAATTATCCTACAATTGGGATGGCAGTTTCTTTGAAATCAAACTTTATTGAAATTAACGAAAAATCTTTTAAATTTTGTCATCATCTTATTGATGATGCCTCAAATAGAGTTTTGATGGATATCCAAATAGTTGCAGTACTTTTTGATTTAAAGAAAAGAGTTGCTATTAAATTACCAAAAAGTTTTAGAAAAAAAGCAGAAGCCCTTTTAATTAAAAATCAGTAATCGCTATAAAGTTTAAATTTTTCTAAATGATGATCACTATCACCCATTAAATGATCTATCATAACTAGTCTTTTTGCATAATTATGTAAATTATATTCCCAAGTCATTGCAATACCACCATGTAATTGAATGCACTCTTCAGCCACAAGTTTTCCTGAACGGCCAACTAAGTTTTTTGCAGCAGATATATTTTTATATTTTGTATTTTTATCTGCTTCATATGTTCCTGCAGCAAGCATAACAGCTGATTTTGCTTGCTCTATTTCAATCATTATATCAACCATTCGGTGCTGTAATGCTTGAAATGATCCAATGGCTTTGCCAAATTGTTCTCTGGTTTTAAGATATTCTAGTGTCATATTAAAACAAACTTCCATTGCTCCAATAGATTCTGCTGATAAAGCAAAAGCACCTGCGTAAAGTGTTTCAAGAAGAGCGTTATAAGCATCAGAATTTTTACATAATTCTTTAGCAGGTATTTCAGAAAACTTTAATTCAGCTGCCCTGTATCCATCAATAGTATTATAAGATCTTATGTCACAATGTGATTTGTCTATTTCATAAAGGCCAAAGCCATTTTGATCAAACTCATTTCCCGAAAACCTTGCAGTACAAATAATTTTGTCAGCAAAGTCACCATTAAGTACAAAAGATTTTTGTCCGGTTAAAAAAACATTATCATTTTTATAATTTGCCCTTGTTTTTATATAAGTTTCATCATATCTGGTATCAACTTCGCTATGACCAAAGGCATAAATTTTTGAAGCTGATGAAATTTCATCAAGTACTGATGTCTCAATATCTTTAGAATTTGTTAGAGAAGTAATTGATAGAATGCCCGATGAAAGAAAAGGCTCAACAACTAAATGCTTACCAATTAACTCAAAAACAATCATAACATCTTCGCCTGTTCCTCCTAATCCATTAAAATTTGGAGAAATTAAAGCACTTAACATTCCAATTTCTGAGCATTCTTTCCAAAAATTTTTGTTAAAACCTGTTTCAGAGCTTGATGCTTCATGATGGTTTTTATATTGTGTGTAATGATCATTAAGAAGTCTGTCACAACTTTCCTTAAGCATCTTTCTTTCTTCTGACAAATTAAAGTGCATTTTACATCACATTCTAAATTCTGATTTGGCCACAATATTTTTTTGAATTTCATTTGATCCACCATAAATAGATATTTTACGATAAATAAAATATTGTTTAGCAAGTGGACCGGCGTATTCAGGACCTATTGTTTCTTGGTTCCATCCTTCATCGAATTGTTCAGAAATGTATGGTAGTGCTTGAGGTCCTATGGCTTTACGAAGCAAATCAGAGGTTTTTTGTCTAATAATGGATCCTTTGATTTTTAAAAGAGAACTTTCCATAACCGGAGCTTTACCAGATTCAGCAGATGAAATTGCTCTTAAATTAAAAATTTCCATAGCTTTTAAATCAATTTCTAGTTCTGCTATTTGAGATGAAAATAATGGATCTTGAATAAGGGGTTTGCCATTTTTAAAGGTCTTACTAGCAATTACTTTTAAATGATTGATTGCTGATTTTGAATTAGGGACACCGGCTATACCAGTTCTTTCATGTGTAAGAAGATATTTGGCATAAGTCCAACCTTTATTTTCTTCTCCCAATAGGTTTTCTTTTAGAACCTTAACATCTTTTAACCATACTTCATTGACCTCATGTTCTCCATCAAGGGTAATTATTGGTCTAACTTCAATGCCAGGACTGTCAATATCAATCAGTAAAAAAGAAATACCATTTTGAGGCTTGCAATTCGTGTCTGTTTTAACTAAGCAAAATATTTTATTTGCAAACTGACCAAGGGTTGTCCATGTTTTTTGACCATTAACAATGTAGTGATCTCCATTATCAACAGCTTTGGTTTTTAAACTTGCTAAATCAGATCCTGAGCCAGGCTCTGAATAGCCTTGAGCCCACCAATCATCACAATTTAAAATTCTTGGCAGATAGTATTTTTTTTGTTCCTCGTTTCCAAATTCCATTAAAACAGGGCCGAGCATATTTAACCCAAAAGGTACAATTCTTGGTGCACCTGCTTTCACTATTTCTTCTTCAAAAATATGTTTTTGAGTGTTTGACCAACCAGTTCCGCCATGTTCCTTTGGCCAATTTACCGCGAGCCAACCCTTGGCACTAAGTGCTTTCATAAATTCTTCATAATCATTTTTGTCTAATCTTTGAAATTTTTTAACTTTATTTGAAATTCGTTGTGATAAATTTTCAGATAACCAGTCTTTAATTTCTTGCCTAAATTCATTTTCATCTTGTGTAAAGTTAAAATCCATTTGTAACCTTCAGTAAAATATTTATATTGTTTATAAATATAAAATTAGAGAATCTATGAAAATAAACAAGCTTTTTAATTCAGTAAATGATGTTATGTCAGATGTTTTTGACGGTGCTGTGATTATGTTAGGAGGATTTGGTGAAGCAGGTAGTCCAGTAGAATTAATACATGGTTTAATTGATACAAAATGCAAGGATCTAACAATTATTGCAAACAATGCAGGTAACGGGAAAATAGGACTTGGAGCTCTCATTGGAGAAAACCAAGTTAAAAAAGTCATATGTTCTTTTGCGAGATCACCTAAGAGTATTACTTTCAAAGAATTGTATGAAAATAATAAGATCGAATTAGAAGTAGTTCCTCAAGGTACACTTGCCGAAAGAATAAGGTCTGCTGGAGCAGGTATACCAGGCTTTTATACACAAACATCGGTAGGAACACCATTAGCTGAAGGAAAAGAAATAAAAATATTTGATGGTAAAGAATATGTTTTAGAAAAATCTCTCAAAGCTGATTTTGCTTTGATAAAAGCAGAGACTTCAGATCGGTATGGTAATTTAACATACAATAAAACTGCAAGAAATTTTAATCCCATTATGTGTATGGCTGCAAACCAAACTATAGTTCAAGTAAAAAGAATTGAAAAAGAAGAAAATACTGATCCAGAAAAAATAATTACGCCAAGTATTTTTATAAACAAGGTAACTGTTGTAAGTGATCCAATTATAGAAAGTATTGCAATTGACAATGGGGAGACATATCCATGAATGAATTTATAAACATAGGTTGGACCAAAGATGAGATTGCAAAGAAAATTGCTAATGAATTTCCTCATGGTTCGTATGTAAATTTAGGTATTGGTATGCCTGAGTTGGTATCAAAGTTTGTAGATGAGAGTAAGGAAATTATTTATCATTCGGAAAATGGTCTTTTAGGCATGGGACCTCCTGCCAATGAAAATGAATTAGATTATGAATTAATTAATGCTGGAAAAAAGCCAGTTACTATTTTGCCTGGAGGAAGTTATTGCCATCATGCTGATAGTTTCTCAATGATAAGAGGTGGTCATATTGATTATTGTGTATTAGGTGCGATGGAGGTTTCCGAGGGTGGTGATCTTGCAAATTGGACAACTGGAAAAGGAATTCCTGCTGTAGGTGGAGCAATGGATTTAGTTGTTGGTGCAAAAAATGTATTTGTCATGTCACAACACACAACTAAAGATGGCAGTCCAAAATTTTTAAAAAATTGTTCATTACCTCTAACTGGAAAATCAGTAGTCACAAGAGTTTATTCTAATTTGGCTATTTTAGATGTAACACCTGATGGATTCAAACTAAAAGAAATGTACGAAAAAATTGACTTTAATCTTTTACAAAAAGTAACAGAAGCGAAAATAATATCTAATTAATTATAATATTTAACTTTATCGCTATTTATAAGTTCAACTATCTTTTGTGGTATTTTTAGACCTTTTTGAACTTCAGCGTCTCTTACTTTTTCTATTTCTGCAACTCTTTGAACTTTTGTTGCGATCTCATCAATCCTTTCAAAAGGCACTACTGCAACACCATCTATATCTCCAACAATTAAATCGCCAGATTTAACAGATATACCTCCAATTGTAATAGGAAAGCCAATTTTAGCAGGCCCGCTATTATAAGGTGAATTTGGATTTATTCCTGTACAAAAACAAGGAACTTTTGTTTCAATTACTCCATTATAATCTCTTATAGGTCCATCAGTTACAATTGCTTTTCCACCATTGTTTCTTATCATACCAATTATACTGTCGCCTACTGAAGCTGTTTCTTGCCAACCGTTAACAGTGTTAACAATTATATCATTAGTTTTGATTTCATTTAAGACAATTTGCATACCTAAAACGTCTGCAGCACCACTATCAACAGTTAGAGCAGATCCAACTACATGAAGTTTTTTATCAGAAACATCTAAAAGTTTTATATTACCATTTAATGCGGCATAACCCTCAAGTGCGTCGCATATAAAGCCAGTTGGAACATTATGAAATAATGCTATCTGTTCCGATGTAGGTTTGTTTTCTGGTTTAATTTTCTTTATTTGGATCAATGGTGGATTTTCAATCATTTTTTACCTTTTTACTTTTACAAATTAATTTTTTGATAATATTAATATTATATAAAACTTAATTAAAAACCAATTCTATATGAAAAATTTAATGGACAAATATCCTAGGGTTCTTGATTTACTTCCAAAAGCAAAAAAAAGGTTACCTCATTTTGCTTCTGAGTATCTTTTTTCTGGAACAGGTTATGATCTTGCAATTAAAAATAATACAGAGATTTTAAAAAATATTTTTCTTACTCCAAAATATGTTCAAGGCGTGGTTGATCCAAACTTAAAGGTTAATCTGTTTGGTGATATATATGATGCTCCATTTGGTGTTGCTCCGGTTGGATTAACAGGTTTGATTTGGCCTCGTGCTGAAAAATATTTGGCAAAAATGTCTGTAAAAAACAACATTCCCTTTGCATTATCAACAGTTGCTTGTGCATCAATAGAGGATACAGCAAAACATTTAGATGGAAGAGGATGGTTTCAACTTTATCCACCAGATGACAAGTCAATTCGAAATGACTTATTAAAAAGAGCTAAAAATTCAAATTATAAAGTGCTAGTTGTTACGGCCGATATTCCGGCATCGAGTAGAAGAGAAAGATTACGATTAGCAGGCGTGTCTGTTCCTCCAAAAAATAACTTAAGAACATTTTACCATGCTGCAATTAGACCCTCATGGTCTTTTCAAACTTTAACAAATGGATTGCCAAAATTTGGAACAATGGATCAGTATATGGATGGAAATTGGCATGGGACAAAAAAAGTCAAAGCTGGTTTTGCCGGAAGTCAAATGAAAAGATTTTTGGATTGGGATTATTTAAAGGAAGTAAAAGATATTTGGAAAGGGCCAGTTGTATTAAAGGGCATTATGCATTCAGATGATGCAGTAAAAGCATCTAGAATTATTGACTGCATTTATTTATCTAATCACGGTGGCAGGCAACTTGATTTAGCCCCAAGTCCTATGCAAATTCTTCCAGAAGTTAGAAAAAGCCTAAAAAAAGATTTTCCTATAATTATAGATAGTGGGTTTTATTCTGGGCAAGATATGTGTAAAGCAATTATGTTAGGAGCAAACTTTGTGATGACTGGCAGGCCATTTTTTATTGGTATAGCTGCTTTGGGTGAAATAGGTGCTCAACACGTTCATGATATAATAAAAGATGAAATACAAAATGTTATGGAGCAAGTTTGTTGCAAAGATATTAAAAGTTTGCCGAAAGAAAAACTATCTATTAACAATAATTATTACCTCAAAGATTTAAATTAAATTTGATCAAATCTTTTGCCAGGCAATACCATTTCTTGACCAGTTTTTACGTGGAGTAAACTTGGTAGATTATTTTCGTCTGACCAATTTTTTGCAGTTTTAAATTTATTAATAAATTCGTCTGTTTTATCTACTGTGATGCCAATTCCACCCATAGCATCAGCAAATTTTGCAAAATCAGGATTTTTTAATCCAGTATGTTTATATTTACCTTGATAATTTTTATGTTGATGCATCCGGATAGTACCATACATTTCATTATCAACAACTATGATAACTATGCCAGCATTGAATTGGACTGCAGTGGCAAATTCGTTATGTGTCATTTGAAAACAACCATCACCTGCAAATGCAATAACATTTGAATTTTTAAATCTTAATTTTGCAGCGATTGCTGCAGGAACACCATAACCCATTGATCCTGAAATCGGCGCTAATTGAGTTTGTGTTTGTGTAAATCTAAGCAATCTATGGACCCAAACAGCGTAATTACCAGCACCATTGGTAATTATTGTATTTTCATCAATTTCAGATTTTAATTCTCTAATGCACCTTGTTAAGTCCACTCCTGAGTTAGGTGAAAGTAAATTTTGATCTCCCCATTCCAAATAGTTTTTATGTAAACTGTTACAATTATTTTCTTTTTTGAAAAAATCTGTATTACTTAAATTTTCAATTGTATTTTTAAGACTTTCTATAAAATTAATTGGATTAGAAACTATTCCAAGATTAGGTTTGTAAATCTTACCTATTTCTTCAGGCCCAGGATGAATGTGAGCAATAAACTTTTTATTTTCAGGTATCTCTAAAAGTGTAAAAGCTTGAGATGGGTTTTCACTTAACCTATTTCCCAATAAAGTTATAAAATCACTTTCCTTGATATTTTTTATAACTTCAGGATTTACTCCAAGCCCAAGATCCCCTGCATAATTTTTGTGTAGGTTATTAAAAAAACTTTGTCTTCTATGAGAAGTATATATAGGAACGTTTATAAGTTCTGAAAGTTTTTCAAGATTTAATGCAGCTTCTTTAGACCAAACTGAACCACCTACAATGATGACAGGGTTTTTTGAAGATTTTAATTGTTCAACGTATATTGCCAAGTCTTCATTAGTTGGTCCTGACTTTGGAATAGTTACAAAATCAATAGGATTTTCATCAACTTCATCTCTCAACATATCTTCTGGTAATGTTATGATTACTGGACCTGGCCTACCGCTTAAGCAAGTATGAAATGCTCGCGAAAGAATTTCAGGAATTCTTTGTGCATCTTGAATTTCAAATACCATTTTACACATGCCACCAAAAAACTGTTGATAATCTACCTCTTGAAAAGCATCTCTTGAAAACATCTTTCTTTCAACTTGGCCAACAAACATTATTAAAGGGGTACTATCTTGTTGAGCTATGTGTATTCCAGATGCTGCGTTTGTTGCACCAGGACCTCTTGTTACAAAAGCAATTCCAGGACGTCCTGTGAGCTTGCCATCTGCTTCTGCCATGATAGAAGCGCCACCCTCATGTTTACATAAAATTGTTTCAATTGAAGTATCTTGTAATCCATTCATGACAGACAAATAACTCTCGCCAGGAACACAAAAAACTCGTTCCACATTTTGTTTTTCTAAAATCTTAACGATTAATGTTCCGGCTTCTATCATATTAAATCCCCATTTTATTTGAATTTTTCTCTGTAAGGAGAGTTATCAGGAATCATATCCAAAGACACGTCTAGTATCAAATTATAAAGTAGATACGAAGATAAAGTTTTCCCGTGCCTATCTAGACGAAGAGAACTATTAACACCACCTCCAAGAGCATTTTGAATAACAAAGTTTAAAGCCATAAAATTTGGTAATTCATATCTTTTTACGCTTGTGGCGCCAAAATGCTTAAAAATAGATAAGACCGTATCTTCTGTTGCATTTGTTTGTATATTTTTCCAACCAAATTTATTATAGGCAATTAAAGAAACATTCGATACATCTCCTTTGTCTCCAGCTCTGCCATGAGCTATAGAATGAACAGGTAGTTGTATTGTTTTTAACATTTTAGCCCTAACTTAAACTTCAAATTGATCCTTAATTTATTTAACATGTTAAATTAAATCAAGAATTAATTAAATTATTTGTATATTTATCTGCGGTTCGACAATTTTTCTATCTATTAAGATTGACGCTGTTGACGTTTCTTTAGTAATCGATGTTCTGGCGCCACCTCCTGCGGAAGGACCTGAACAATAAAGAGAGTAAGTTTCAGCTACAAACTGTTCGGCATCTTCTTTTTTTTCAAAAAAGCCCGCTGATCTAATCCGATAATCTCCATCTGTATCATTATGGTAATTTGTTTGTTCATTAGATGAAAAATGAACAGAGCCTGCTCCAATAATATCAAATCTTGTTTTGCCTTGTAATCCAATTTTTTGAATTCTTTTTTCAATAACTTCTATAGCTAATTTAGCTCTTTGAAGAGCATTTGGTCCAGCATAACTCATTTCAGCCTCTCCCATAAATCCACTTTCAGAGCAAATAGTTGCTTTTAAAAGCTCTGGTTTTTTGTGACCAATGGCGCCTTTAACTAATACCTTATTAGGTTCTTTTTCTAACAAATTTAGCTTAGACATGTCTGCAACTACGTCTGGAACAATATACTGATTAGGATTATGTGTTTCATAGAGTAATTGTTCAGTTATTGTAGCTTTATTAACTAATCCTCCAGTGTTTTTAGGTTTAGTAATAAAAAAATCCCCGTTTTCATGGAATTCTGCAATTGGAAAACCAACATTAAACAAGTCTGGAACGTCTTTAAAACCTGGATCAGCAAAATAGGCACCAGTTACTTGTGCTCCACATTCCAAAAGGTGTCCACAGATGGTTCCGGAAGAAAGCATATCTAAATTTTTTGCATCCCAATCGAATTCGTGAATTAAAGGTCCTAAAGCAAGTGCGCTGTCAACTGACCTTCCAACAATTACAATGTCTACATCTTTTTTTAATGCATTAGCTATTGGAAAGGCACCTAAATAAACATTAGCTGCAGTAATCTTTGAGTTTTTTATATCTAGCCCTTCCATTGTAGGGGAATTAAGAATATCTTTTTCGCTCATATAATTTAGAATATCGTCTCCTAGAACTACTGCAATTTTGGGCTTTCTAATTTTTTTTTCTTTTGCTATTTCAACTATTCTTTTAGCTGCTCCTAAGGGATTTGCTGCTCCCATGTTTGAGATGATTTTTATTTTATGTTCTAAACAGTCTTCTAATATTGGTTTTATGTAATAGTCTAAATACGGAGAATAGCCTTTAGTATCATCATTAATTCTATATTGTTGTGCAATAGCAAGGGTTCTTTCTGCTAACACTTCAAACATTAAATATTTCGGTTCGTTTATGCTTTTGAAATCTTCAACAATAGGAATTGATGCATCATATCTGTCTCCAGCAAAACCAGCACCACAACCTATATAAACTTTTTTTGACATTGTTACATAATTGAACATAATTCATTTTATGTAAAATTGTTTTTAATTTAGATTGGAGAAGTATATGTCAAAAATAGCAATTGTTACTGGTGCTGGTACTGGTGTAGGTCAAGTTGTGGCGAAAAAGCTGTCAGAAGACGGAATGAACGTTATGCTTGTCGGAAGAAGGCTTGAAAAACTAGAAGAAACAAAAGCTATTTGTGCAGATAATGTTGAGATATTCTCTTTAGATGTTAGTAAGCCAGATGATGTTGAAAAATTCTATAAAAATATTGAAAGTACATATGGTAGGTTAGACGTTCTATTTAATAACGCAGGAGTTGGTATTCCTGCAAAGACTATGGACCAAATATCATTTGATGAATGGAAGTATGTTGTTGATATAAACCTCAATGGGATGTTTTTGTGCGCAAAATACGCTTTTGATTTAATGAAGAGACAAAATCCTCAAGGTGGCAGAATTATAAATAATGGCAGTGTCTCATCCATGACGCCTAGGCCAGGTTCAATTGCATATACATCAACAAAGCATGCAATTACTGGTATGACTAAGACAATTTCTCTCGATGGTAGACCTTTTAAAATTGTATGTAGTCAAATAGATATTGGTAACGCTGAAACACCGATGACACAAAGAATGAAAGAAGGTGTTCCTCAAGCCACAGGTAAAACTGCTGTAGAGCCAGTGTTTGACGCCAATTATATTGCAGATGCAATATCTTCTATCTGCAAAATGCCATTAAACACAAATGTTTTAAATATGACAATTATGGCTAACGATATGCCATTTGTTGGAAGAGGATAAGGTTATAAAATTTTTTTAATAACTGGGAAATAAAGATCTCCATAGCCTTCATCAATTGCTTTAGAAAATAAATTGTTAATCGTAGTGCTTCCAGGTGTGCTTAATCCCATTTGTTTGGCCATTTCTAAAGCATAAGATAAATCTTTTTGAGCGTATTTTACTGAGAATGCTGGGTTAGGGAAATTATCTCGTACAATACTCTTTAATCCATGATTTTTAAGAGCAAAACTGTCACCAGAACAATTAGAAATGTTTTTAAATAATGTTTCCGTATCAATTTTATAATGTTCAGCAATTTTTGATGCTTCTGAGAGGGCCAAAACATTTTGAAAAAGTATCATGTTATTTATAATTTTAGTAAATTGTCCAGTTCCAACGGGACCACAATGCATGACATCTGAGCCCATTAGTTCAAGAATTGGCCTAATTTTTTCAAATATATCATTTGTGGCGCCTACCATAATGGCTAATGTACCATCAATCGCAGCTTGTCGGGTTCTCGCTATTGGTGCATCTGCAATAAAAGCTTCTTTTATTTTAAGATCTTTTTCTAATTTAAGCATTAAATCAGGTTGAGATGTCGACATATCAATAATGATTTGATTTTTCCTGATGAAAGACATCGCATTCTCTTTATAGTAGAGACGCTCAACATGTTTTCCACCAGGTAGACAGGTAATAATTAAGTCATTTGTTTTATATATTTCTTCAATATTTAAGGCTCGTTTCAAATTCATCTTTTTTAGAGTACTTAATTTGTCATTATCGATATCAAATCCTTGAGGAGACAATTCTTTATACTTTGTTAAATTCTTGAACATTGGCATTCCCATAACGCCTAATCCTATAAATCCAACGGTGTTAATTTTTATGTTTTTTTGCATAATTTGATCCCTAAATTTCACTTAGATTGATATTAACTTTAGTTTTGAATTTTTAAATTTTTATTTTTAAATATCTTCTTAAGAGAAGTTTATAAATATATATCATTATATGAATCTATATTAGGAAATATCCTAATAATATATGAGCCTTTATATTTGTAAAATGATTGGCGATATGATAAAAAAGCATTTTTAAAAAATAAGCAACTATCATTATTGACATATTGATTGGTATGATTTTAGATATTTTTATGATTTTTTTTTATTATAGAAAAAGAGAAAGTTAGTAAATATGACTGAGCCAAAAGTAACAAAACAAGACATCTTAAACGCTTCAAGCCAAATGTTAAACAAGGACTTGTATGTGGTCTTTACTAAACCCACAAATGGTTTAGGGCCTGTAATGGAAAATATTGAAGAGCATTTAAAATTTCAAGTTTCTTTAGAGGAAAAGGGCATTATGTTTGGGGCGGGTCCATTTTGGGAAGATAATGAGATAGATTGGGCTGGTGAAGGCATGGTTATTATAAGGGCAAATTCTTTGTCAGAGGCCAAAGAAATAGCTGCAACTGATCCTATGCATAAATCTGGAGCAAGATCATTTACAGTTAGACCTTGGCTTTTAAATGAAGGTACAGTAAATTTATCAATAAATTATTCAAAAGGAAACTTCACTTTAAAATAATTAATTTTAGGAGTTATTATGCATTATGATTGTGTTAATGGAAGTCATGGCTTGCCTCATGATCCTTTTAAGGCCATTGTGGCCCCAAGGCCTATTGGCTGGATTGGGTCTAAGGGTAAATCAGGAGTTCAAAATTTAGCTCCTTATAGTTACTTTAATGCCGTTGCTGACAAACCTCATTTTGTTATGTTTTCATCTGTTGGGATAAAAGATAGTGTAAAAAATATTGAAGAAACTGGGGTATTTACTTTCTCTTTGGCTACAGAAAAGCTCTTTGACGCGATGAATGGTAGTTCAGTGCCAGCTAATTACGAAATTGATGAATTTAAATTAACAAATTTGCCTTATGTTCAAGGCAAGTTTGTAGATGCCCCTTATGTAAAAGAGAGTCCAGCAGCATTAGAATGTGAATATTGGAAAACTATAGACATGCCAGGCTCTGATAGAAAGGCTGGGAAGGGCACATACGTTGTTTTTGGAAAAGTTGTAGGCGTGTATATAGATGATGAGTTTATTGCGGATGGTTTATTTAACGCTTCAAAGGCAAGGCCATTGGTAAGATTGGGTTATATGAATTATGGTGTTGTTGGTGAAGAGAATACTTTTACAAAAAATAGGCCACAATTAGATGAAAATGGAAACCTTCTTGAAGTGAAAGAATGGGACGGTGTTTACAGATAGGAAATATCCTAAATAATGTAACTTTTTAATTAGTATTTGATAAAAATTTTTAAATTTTTTATTAAATTTTACGACACACTTTAACTAAATTATAAAAAGACAAAATTTATAACTCAATTTTTTGACAAAAAAATCACGTTTAGTGAAATTAATTTGAAAAAAAAGCACCTTTTTGCCAATTAATTGACACTATATTTTGTCCTATAAATTTATTAGAATACTAGATATTCTAAAAACTTAAAATTTTACAAATTTACACAGTATTTACGACTTAAATTGCATAAATTTTAGTTTTAAATCTTAAATTTCATAATTAGAATCTTCCTTCAACTTATTAAAAAGAAAGAATTAATTGTGAAAAGATTTAAAAATTCAAAAGTTAAAATAAGGAAATTTCTAATTACCTTATCAACTTTGCTTCTTTTTGCTTCAAAAACTGCAAATAGTGTGCCAGATGCAGGCAGTCTTTTAAAAGGTGAAGAGGATATAAAAAGTTATAAAAAAATTCCTCGATCTATTCCTAAAATTGATAAAGAAAAAGAAAAAAAATCTAAGCCTGTAGAAGATTTAAAATCATCAATATTTGTTAATGATATTAGATTTTCAGGAAATATTAAGAAGTTTAAAATCACTAAATTAAAATCTTTATTAAAAGATTACACAAATAAAAAATTATCTTTTTCACAGATAAATGAAGCTGTTGAATTAATTCAAGAATTTTATTTAGTTAATGATTTTTTTCTTGCCAAAGTAACACTTCCTGAACAAGAAGTTGTTGATGGAATTATTTATATAAAAATTAACGAAGGGAAGTTAGATACTAAAGATCCGTTTGTCGTAAAAGCAAATAATCTTAGATTATATAAAGATATTTTATCAGATTATTTAGAAAATGCGTTAAGTACAGGTGTTACAAAAAATGGATTAGAGCGAGCTCTTTTAAATATTAATGATTTACCCGGAATATCTGCGGTATCTACAATTGAGCCTGGTGTTGAAGAAGGATCATCTAAAATTATACTTAATGTTGTTGAAGATGATTTAGTTAGCGGAAGCATAACTTTAGATAACCACGGAAATAGATATACAGCTAAGCAAAGAAATACAGTCAAAATCGATATAAACAATCCCTCTAAAATTGGTGATAAATTATCAATTACTAAAACATTCAACACGGGTGAAAAATTTGATTTTTCACAATTTGACTATGAGATTCCTCTCGGTCAAAGTGGTCTAAAAGCATTTGCTTCAGCTTCTAGACTTGAGTTTGAAATTGGAAAAGAGTTGAAAACTAATCCAGTTTCTCTAGGTAATGCTGATACTTATGAAGTTGGAATTAAATATCCTATTCAAAGAACTAACAACCAATCTGTATTCTTGAAAACTAGCATTGAAAAAAAGGAAATTTACAATGAAACCACTGGAGTTCTAACAAATGACAAAACACTAGAAAATGCAAAGATAGGTTTTAATTTTGAAGGAAAAAATATCTTTCAAGAAAGTAGCTTAACCGGTGTTTCAGTTTCAGGTATTTTTGGAGATCTCGATTTATCAAAAGTTAATTCAGATTATTTAAATGATCAAAAAGCATCTGGGCCTAAAACACATGGTGATTTTAACAAAGTTGTTTTAGATTTCTATCATATCCACAAATTTACTGATAAAATTAATTTTAAATATTATGGTTCTCTTCAACATGCTTCAAAAAATTTAGATAGTTCTGAAAAATTTTCTTTAGGTGGTGTATCAGGTGTAAGGGCTTATCCATCTGGCGAAGCATCTGGAGATGAGGGTCACAAATTATCTTTTGAAGTTCAATATGATCTTTCAAAACCAGATATGGATTTTGATTTGATAGGAACTTTGTTTTATGACTATGGAAAAATAAGACAATACAAAGATTCATCAAATATTACTCTTACAACTCCAAATGAATACAGTTTATCTGGTTGGGGTGTTTCTTTTGATTTGATAGCAAATGAAAGGGTTAAATTAAACTTAGGTTGGGCTCAAGCAATTGGAGATAATGACGGACAATCATCTTCTGGCAATAACAGTGATGGTAGAGGTGGATCTTCTCGTGCTTGGTTTCAGGTTGTTTTTAGGTTCTAATAATGACCTTCTTCAAGGGCAAAATATGTAAACTAATTGCTATAAATTCTATAGTATTTTCATGTTTTGTTTTTGACGGTAATTCTCAAGAACTCCCAGAAAACCCCTCGGTTACTCACGGTAATGCTTCTTTTGAAAAAGTTGGTAATAATCTGACGATCAAGCAAAGTACTCAAAAACTTATAACAAATTGGTCATCATTCAACATTGGAAAGGCGAATCAAGTTGAATTTAAGCAACCAAGTTCTGTTTCTACTGCCCTAAATAGGGTTCAATCAAATGACCCAACTCATATTTATGGAAGTTTAAAATCTAATGGCCAGCTTGTCTTAATTAATCCAAGTGGTGTTTTATTCCACAACGGATCAAAGGTAGATGTGGGATCAATAATTGCCTCAACATTAAATTTAAGGGATGGAGATTTTATCAATGATAAGTATGTTTTTCAAAAAAATGGTCTATCCGGTGTTGTAAATAACCAAGGAGAAATTAAGGCTTTTGAAGGTGGAACTGTAGCTTTGATAGCCCCTCAAATACAAAATAAAGGAAAAATTGAAACAATAAATGGAACTGCAGCTTTAATTTCAGGAGAAAGAGTTAGCTTAAGCCTTAGTGGAAACAATTTAATCCGATATTCAATTGAAAGAGGAGTTTTAAACTCTCTGATTGAAAATAAACAGGCCATTAAAGTTAACAATGGGACAATTATTTTATCTGCTAAAGGGGTTAAGGAAGTTAAAAATGCAGTTGTCAACAATTCTGGTACTTTAAGAGCTGATGGGATAATCAAGCAAGGTGGTAAGATTTTTCTTACCGCTAGAAACGGAAAAATAACAAATTCCGGAACAATTGCAGCTAATTCTAATGACAATAAAGGTGGTTCAGTAAGAGTTACTGCTGAAAAAATTGAAATAAATGATAATTCATCAATCGAAACTATTGGTCAAAAGTCAGGTGGACTAATAGAAATTGGAGGAAGTTGGCAAAATAACAACAAAGATGTTTATCAAGCAACGACAACAAAAATTTCAAAAGGGGCATCTCTTGATGCTTCAGCTTACGATTTTGGAGATGGTGGTGAAATTGTTGTCTGGTCTGATATTCATGATTCAAATTCAAAAACTATAGTAAAAGGAACTTTGAGAGCAGAGGGAGGTAAAATTAAAGGAAATGGAGGAAGAATTGAAACCTCAGGGCGTTCTCTTGATATAAATAATATAAAAATTTCTACAAAATCCAATATTGGCGAAGATGGTCAGTGGTTAATTGACCCTTATAACATAACTATTAAAAATCAAAGTAGCTCTGATGTTAATGGAAGTTATACTGCTACAGGTAATAATGCTGTCGTCGATGTTGGAACCTTAGAAACTGCACTTGCATCTAGTAATATAACTGTTTTTACTGGGAATAGTGGTTTTCAGAATGGTGATATTACTGTTGAAGATGCTATATCATCTAACAGTTCTAATGATTTAACTTTAGATTCACACGGTGATATTATTATCGATGCAAATATTACAAGATCTGGCAGTGGAGGTCTTGTTCTTAATGCTAATTCTAATCTAGTTCGCGGAACAGGAACTATAAATTTAGCTTCAGGAAGTAGTATTTCTGCTGAAACAGGAGTAACAGTTGAAAATAATATAAATCTTACAAGTTCTGGAAATGTAAACTTTGGCGGTACTGGTACTTCAACATATTCTGGATCAATATCTGGATTAGGAAATATTAATAAAGTTGACAATGGAACTATAATTTTGAATGGATCAAACTCTTATAGTGGTTCAACTTTAGTAAATGCTGGGACATTAAGAATTGATAGCTCTAATTCTGTGCCTTCGAACCACACCTTAACATCAAACGGTGGTATTTATGATGTCAGAAGTAGCATTACTTTAGAAAGTTTATCAGGTACTGGTGAAGTTAGACTTACATCTGGAACATTAACATTAGACGGTAGTTCCAACATCACTTTTGGTGGAGTGTTTTCTGGAACAGGCAATTTAGCTAAAAATGGAACAAATGAGTTAACTCTTACGGGGACAAGCACACAAACTGGCTATACAAATATAAATGCTGGAACTTTAACTGTTAAAGGATTGTTAGGTAATACATATTTGACTGTTGATGTTGGAGCTACCTATTCTTTAGAAGGTGGTGATGATACGATTGGAAATATATCTGGAGCAGGAAAGATTCACATTCCATCAGGTGATACATTAACATTAAACACTAATACTGATTCTACTTTTTCGGGTGTCATATCAGGTCCAAGTGGAGATGTTGGTGGCAACTTAGTTAAATCTGGAAGTAATATATTAACTTTAAGTGGAACAAACACTTATGCAGGCACTACTACAATTCGTGGTGGTACGTTAAGTATTAATTCTGATAGTCGTTTAGGAGCCGTCCCAGGGTCAGCAACAGCAGGACATTTAATTTTAAATGGAGGAACCTTACAATCTACAGCTAGTTTTCCACTTAATTCCAACAGAGGTATTACTCTTGGATCAAGTGATGGTGTGATTAATACCAGTTCTGGGATATTAACTTATGATGGCATTATAGCTGGGTCAAATGATCTTACAAAATCTGGAACTGGAACATTAAAACTTTCTAATTCTAATACTTATTCTGGCAATACAACAATAAATCAGGGAACTTTGCAAATTACAGGATCTTTAGCAGATACAACTGATGTAATAGTTGGTAGTGGGGGCACTTATCAAGTTGATACAACTGATACTATTCAATCTTTGTCGGGAGCCGGTAATGTTTCGCTTGCAAACGGGATTAATCTAACCATTGGAGATACAAATGATCAAACATTTTCAGGTGTAATTAGTGGTGCTGGCAATCTTGTCAAAGTTGGTTCCGGAACTTTAACGCTATCTGGTATCAATAATAGTTATACTGGAACAACCACAATTAGTGCAGGGGCATTTACAGTTTCAGGAAGACTTGGTTCCGGTACACATTCATCTAATATTATCAATAATAGTTCACTTAACTTCACTTCATCATCTGCTCAAACCTTATCTGGTGTTATAAGTGGCACGGGATTACTAACAAAAAGTAATTCAGGAGCTTTAACTTTATCTGGAACAAATACATATTCAGGTACTACTACAATTAGTGGAGGAACGATTAGTATCATTGCTGACAGTGGCTTAGGAGCAGCACCTGGTACTGCAACAGTAGATCATCTAACCTTAAATGGCGGAACATTGCAATCTACAGCTGATTTTACCCTTAATTCCAATAGAGGAATTGCTCTAGGTACAAGTCATGGGACAATTAATGTTGATGGATCTACAACATTAACTTATGACGGAATTATTGCTGGATCAAATAATTTAACTAAATCAGGTAATGGTACCTTGTTGCTTTCAGGAGCAAATACTTACTCTGGAAATACGATAATTAGCGAAGGAACTTTCCTAACTACAGGAACTTTAGCAGATACTACCGATGTATCTGTAAGTGCTAGTGCAACCTATGATGTTGATGCCACTGATACCATTCAATCTTTAAGTGGCGCTGGTAACGTAGAGCTTGCTAACGGTATCACATTAACTACTGGAGATGCTTACAACCACATAATTTCTGGTGTAATTAGTGGTGCTGGTAATTTAGAAAAAGCCGGTTCAGGAATTTTAACGCTTTCAGGAACAAATACTTACACTGGAACAACAACCATAAGTGCTGGTACGTTGACAGTTTCCGGTTTATTAGGATCTGGAACTCATTCATCTAACATTATCAACAATAGTACTTTGAATTATACATCTTCAGGTAATCAAACGTTATCTGGTGTTATAAGTGGTAGTGGATTGATAACCCAAAATGGCTCTGGAACTTTAACTTTGTCTGGAACAAACACTTATTCTGGTACAACGACAATTAATTCTGGAACGATTAGTATTAGCGCTGACAGTGGATTAGGAGCAGCTCCAGGTTCCGCAACAGGGGGTCATTTAACCATAAATGGCGGAACGCTGCAATCTACGGCTGATTTTACTATGAATGCGAACAGAGGAGTTGCTTTAGGTTCTAATCATGGGACATTCAATGTCAATTCAGGAACAACGATGACGGTAGCTGGTGTTGTTGCTGGGTCGAA
>CACCZR010000006.1 GCA_902550555.1 uncultured SAR116 cluster alpha proteobacterium
TTAAAATCATCATCTTTTATTGAAGTATTATCTTTCATAAAAGATAATGCTTTGTTTCCATCAAAATCTACAAAAGCCATTCTAGTAATAAGTTTTTCATCTTCAATTCCAAAGTTTTTTCCTGGAAGCATTGCAAATCCAGTATTCTGAAGTACTTGTTCGCATAGAGTTGTTGCATTATTAATTATATTGTTGTGTTTAATTATTTTCGAAAAATCACATAATATATAAAATCCTCCTTGAGGTCTTATGCATTCTATTCCTGTTTCTGATAATTGATCATAAACAAAATCAGCTACTTTTTTTAAAATTGTTCTTGAGTTGTTCAAATATTCTGAATGATCTTCTGTGTAAGCCTTTACAGCTGCATATTGAATGGGTGCACTAACTGATGTAAATGTTTCACTAGCTAATGATCTAACACTATCATGAATTAATTTTAATTCTTTTGGAAATATTAAGGTTCCTAATCTCCATCCACCAGCACCGCACCACTTACTTAGTCCAGAAGAAATGATAGTCCCTTCAGGATAAAAATGACTAATTGAATGATAATTTCCATTAAAATCTAATTCAGTATAAATTTCATCTGAAATAACTATAATGTTATTTTCTTTACAAATTTTCGACAATTCTTCTAAATCTTCATTATTTGTTCCAGTCGGATTATTAGGTGAATTAAGTATTAATAGTTGATTTTTATATTTGTTATTTTTGCAATAATCTCTAATTGCATTTGCACTCAAATGCCAATTTGTTTTTTTTGATGTGTTAATCCAATTTACATCTTTTTTCAAAATCTTTGCTTGTGGTTCATATGAAACCCAACTTGGTTTGGGGAGCAACAAGGGCATTTCTGTAACCATTTGACACTGAAATATAAGTTCTTTTGACCCTGGGCCTATTATCACATTATCTTCTGAATAATTATAAAGATTTTTTTTGGAATGATATTTAGCAACAACTTCTCGAAGTTTTAATAGGCCTGATACATTTAAATAATCTTTTTGATGTGCATTTTTTTTTAACGTTTCAATCAGAATTTCTGGCACTGGGAAAGGTGACTGACCAAGTCCAAATTTATAAACATTTTTTCCTTTATCAAGAAGTTTATTAGATATTTCATTAATTCTAAGTGTGCTTGACGGTTCGGTATTTCTAAATCTTTCATACAACATATTTTGCTTGTTCATTTAAAAAAAACGTTTAAATATTTAGTGCTTTGATTATATCTGTAACTTAAATTTGTGAAAGAAAAACTTTATAACCCACACTTGTTCCTCACCTTAGCTTCATTATTTTGGGGATTCAACGCTATAGCTGGCAGATTGGCTGTTGATGAGATTTCTCCAATGTTAATTGTTACAGGTAGATGGCTAGGTGTTATGATTATTTTATCAATCATATGCAGGCACCAATTAAGCTCAGGGTTTCAAGTTTTTAAATCTCATTATAAATGGATGGTTATAATGGGATTATGCGGGTTTACAACATTTAACTCTATTTATTATATCTCTGCACATCATACAGTTGCTATTAACTTAGGTATAGTTCAATCAACAATGCCTGCTTTCATAATGATAATATCTATGTTTTGGCTTAAAACTATAATTAATTTCAAACAAGTTGCTGGTTTGTTAGTTACATTTGTAGGTGTGTCAATTGTCATTTCTAATGGTGACCTTGTATCATTATTAAGACTTAAATTAAATAATGGGGATATATTAATGATTTTTGCATGTATTTTTTATGCAATTTATGCTGTTGGTTTAAGAAAAAGGCCAGAAATAAATGACATGTTGTTGATGACAATTTTTTCATATATTGCATTTGTAGGTTCTTTACCCGGTTTAATCATTGAAATAACTAATTATTCATTCTTTTTTCCAACTGTTAAAGGATTAATTATTTTATCAGTTATAATAATATTTCCCTCATTACTAGCACAAATTTTATTTATGAAAGGAGTTAAAATTGTCGGACCATCTTTATCTGGTCTTTATACAAATTTAGTTCCACTATTTACCTCTGCGCTAGCAATAATAGTCTTAGATGAGGATTTTCATATTTATCATTTAATTTCATTAATTGTAATATTCTTGGGCATTTACATTTTTGACAGAAAAAAAATATAATTGATATAATATTAATTTTTTTCAAACTGATATTGACATTATTCTATATAATGTTAACTCATTTATATAAGGTTTAAATTAAGGATTATCTTGAACGAAAATTTAATAAATTATTTACCTATACTTATATTTATTATGTTTGCAATTGCTATATGTGTTGCTTTTGTAGCTTCAGCTTTTGTGGTCGGTAACCAAAATCCAGATCCAGAAAAAAACATGCCTTTTGAATGTGGTTTTGATGTGTTTGAAGATACTAGAGTAAATTTTGATGTCAGATTTTATTTAGTTGCTATTTTATTTATTATATTTGACTTGGAAATTGCTTTTCTATTCCCTTGGGCAGTTTCATTAGGTAACATTGGGTTGTTTGGTTTTTGGTCAATGATGTTTTTTTTGTTAGTTTTAACTTTTGGTTTTATATATGAATGGAAAAAAGGTGCTTTAGAATGGGAGTAGATGATTTTTTAGGTAAGCAATTAACTGAAGACCCAAAATTTTCTGGTCAAGACGATATTTTAAATGCTGTTACTGATGAAATCTCTAATCGAGGCTTTATTATAGGTCAAGCAGATAAGTTATTTAATTGGGCTAAATCTGGATCTTTATGGCCTATGACTTTTGGTTTGGCATGCTGTGCAGTTGAAATGATGCATAGTGCTGCATCACGCTACGATATGGATAGATATGGCATGCTTTTTAGACCTAGTCCAAGACAATCAGACGTTATGATTGTTGCTGGAACTCTTACAAACAAAATGGCTCCAGCTTTAAGAAGAGTTTATGATCAGATGGCTGAACCAAGATGGGTTATTTCTATGGGATCTTGTGCAAATGGTGGAGGCTATTATCATTATTCTTATTCTGTTGTTAGGGGTTGTGATAGGATAGTTCCAGTTGATATTTACGTACCAGGATGTCCTCCAACTGCAGAAGCTTTAATCTATGGATTGCTCCAACTACAAAAGAAGATTAGACGTACTTCAACCATTTCAAGAATTTAGTAAATTAAATGTCTCTATCAAGTCAAATAAAAGAATATTGTAATGTAAAATATAGATCAATTAAAGTTGCCCTTAATCAAGTTGAAATATCAGTAGAAAAAGATAATCTTTTAAAATTAATTCAATTTCTTAAAGACGATCCATCTTGTCTGTTTGATCAATTGTCTGATATAACAGCAGTAGATTATCCAAACAAAAAAGATAGATTTTTAATAATTTATCAATTTTTATCAGTTAGCAATAATCAAAGAGTAAGAGTGTTATGTTCTATTAAGGCTAATGATGTAATTCCGTCTATATCTAAATTGTACTTTTCTGCTCTTTGGGCTGAAAGAGAACTTTGGGATATGTTTGGTATTTATGTTGAAGGTCATCCTGATTTAAGAAGAATATTGACGGATTATGGTTTTCAAGGTCATCCATTAAGAAAAGATTTTCCACTAACTGGATTTGATGAAGTATCATATGAAACAGAAAGTAGAAGAGTAGTCTACAATAAAGTAAAACTCACTCAAGACTATAGAGATTTTGACTTTAACTCTCCATGGGGCGCAGAAGACACAATTAAGGATAAAAAAAATAATGACTGATACAAAGATCAAACCAATCACAATGAATTTTGGTCCTCAGCACCCTGCAGCACATGGAGTATTAAGGTTGGTTATGGAAATGGATGGAGAAATAATTAAAAGAGCTGATCCACATATTGGATTACTTCATAGAGGTACTGAAAAACTTATTGAAAATAAAACGTATGTTCAGGCATTACCTTATTTTGATAGATTGGATTATGTGTCTCCAATGAATCAAGAACATGCCTATGCCCTAGCAATCGAAAAATTATTAAACGTAAATGTACCATTAAGAGGGCAATACATAAGAGTATTATTTTGTGAAATTGGAAGAATTTTAAATCATATTTTAAACATTACTACTTTTGCTATTGATGTAGGTGCTATGACACCTCTGTTATGGGGCTTTGAAGAACGTGAAAAACTCATGGAGTTTTATGAAAGAGTTTCAGGTGCAAGGTTGCATGCTTCATATATAAGGCCTGGTGGAGTTCATCAAGATTTACCTGATGGCTTACTTGAAGATATAGGTCTATGGGCAGATCAATTTCATGTATTTATTGATGATGTTGAAACATTATTAACTGAAAATCGTATATTTAAGCAAAGGACTGTCGGTATTGGAAAAGTGTCTAGAGATGAAGCTCTCTCATTAGGTTTTTCAGGTCCATGTTTAAGAGCATCTGGGGTGAAATGGGATTTAAGAAAATCACAGCCTTATGAAGTATATGATAAATTAGACTTTGATATTCCTGTTGGTAAAACAGGAGATTGTTATGCAAGATATCTGGTTAGGATGGAAGAGATGAGACAGTCTCTAAAACTTATTAAGCAAGTTATTAGTGAAATTCCTAATGGTGATTATATTACAGAAGATAAAAAAATTGCTCCACCAAAAAGAAGTGAAATGAAAGGCTCTATGGAAGCTTTAATACATCATTTTAAGCTTTATACTGAAGGTTTTAGGCCACCTAAAGGAAGGACATATACCTGTGTAGAGGCACCAAAAGGAGAATTTGGTATTATATTAGAATCAGATGGTTCTAATAAGCCTTACAGATGCAAAATTAGAGCACCAGGGTTTTATTTTTTATCATCATTAGATTATATGTCTAAAGGACATATGCTTGCCGATTCCGTGGCAATAATTGGATCATTAGATATTGTTTTTGGTGAAATAGACAGATGAAAAAAGAACAATTAAAAGCAGAAAACTATAAGCTTTGTATTATTGATCAAGTTAAAGTTGATGAAATTTTAGATAAATACCCATCAAATAGAAAGGCAAGTGCGGTAATACCTTTACTTCATTATGTTCAAAAAAAATCGAATGGTTGGTTGCCGGTACCTGAAATTGAAAGAGTAGCTGAGATATTAGACATGCCATATATGAAGGTTTATGAAGTTGCTTCTTTTTATACCATGTTCAATCTAAAGCCAGTTGGTAAAAAACTACTTCAACTATGTCATACAACACCATGTTGGTTAAGGGGCTCAGATGAAATAGAAAAATCTATATTTGATACACTTAAAATTAAAGATGGAGAGACTACACCCGATAAAATGTTTACTTTAATGAAGGTAGAATGTCTCGGTGCCTGTGTAAATGCACCAATACTTCAAATTAATGACGATTATTATGAAGATTTAGATTATAAATCTACAAAAGAGTTATTAAACAAAATTAAAACAAAGAAAAATATTAAACCTGGTTCAGTTATTGGAAGAAAGTCATCTGAACCATATGATAAAAATGGGAATAAAAATGTTACAAAATAAGGATAAAATTTTTAATAATATTTTTGGCTTTCAAAGCAATAAACTATCTTATGCTTTAAAAAGAGGAGATTGGGACAAAACAAAGAAAATTTTATCTTTGGATCATGATGTGATAATTGAAAAAATTAAAAACTCTGGTCTACGTGGAAGAGGAGGTGCTGGATTTTCGACAGGTCTTAAATGGTCATTTATGCCAAAAACTCTTGGTGAGCGACCACATTACTTAGTAGTAAATGCAGATGAATCTGAACCTGGGACATGTAAAGATAGAGATATTATTAGGCATGAACCGCATAAGTTGATAGAGGGATGCTTAATAGCATCTTATGCAATGAGGGCACACAAGTGTTATATCTACATCAGAGGTGAGTTTGCAAACGAAGCTAAAATTTTACAATCAGCAATAGATGAAGCGTATGAAAATAAGTTGATTGGAAAAAATGCTTGTAAAAGTGGATGGGATTTTGATTTGTATCTTCACAGAGGAGCTGGTGCTTATATTTGTGGTGAAGAAACTGCTTTATTAGAATCACTCGAAGGAAAAAAAGGTCAACCAAGATTAAAGCCACCTTTCCCAGCTGGAGTAGGACTTTATGGTTGTCCAACAACTGTAAATAACGTTGAATCAATAGCTGTAGTTCCAACTATACTTAGGAGAGGTGAAAATTGGTTTTCAAAGTTAGGAAAAGAAAATAATACTGGAACAAAATTATTCTGTATCTCAGGTCATGTTAATAAACCTTGTAATGTAGAAGAAGAAATGGGTATACCTTTAAGAGAATTAATTGAAAAACATGCTGGTGGAGTTGTTGGGGGCTGGGATAATTTGCTAGCTATTATACCCGGTGGAAGTTCAACACCAATGTTGCCTAAACAGACTTGTGATATAATAACAATGGACTTTGATTCACTTAAAAATGCTGGAACTGGTTTAGGTACAGCTGGAGTTATTGTTATGAATAAAACTACAGATATTGTTGAAGCAATAGTTAGATTAGCATTTTTTTATAAGCATGAAAGTTGTGGACAATGTACACCTTGTAGAGAAGGTACTGGTTGGATGTGGAGATTGCTTAAAAAAATAGCTTCTAAAGATGCAAGCCCCAGAGATATTGATAATCTTTTAGAACTCACTAAACAAGTTGAAGGCCATACTATATGTGCTCTTGGTGATGCGGCAGCGTGGCCTATTCAAGGATTATTTAAAAATTTTAGAGATGAAATAGAAATGGGATTGAAACAAAAACAAATAGCAGCAGAATAAGTTAATATAAGTAAAATAATATGGACGAATTAAGAAACATTAATATTACAATCGATGGTATTGAGATATCAGTGCCACAAGGATCTACAGTTTTACAAGCATGTGAAGCTGCAGGTGCTGAAATTCCAAGATTTTGTTATCATGAAAAACTATCCGTGGCAGGAAATTGCAGAATGTGTTTGGTAGAAATGGAAAGATCTCCAAAACCTATAGCCTCTTGTGCAATGCCTGCCTCTGATGGAATGATTATTAAAACATCTTCTGAGATGGTCGAAAAGGCAAGGAAAGGTGTTATGGAATTTCTATTAATTAATCATCCTTTAGACTGTCCAATTTGTGATCAAGGTGGTGAGTGTGATCTTCAAGATCAAGCACTTTATTTTGGTAAAGGTGAAACTCGCTTTGAAAATTCTAAAAGAGCAGTTTCTGATAAAAATATGGGTCCTTTAATCAAAACAACAATGACAAGATGTATTCATTGTACAAGATGTGTAAGATTTGCAAATGAAGTGGCAGGAGTAGAAGATCTTGGAGCAACAGGAAGAGGAGAAAATGTTGAAATTTCAACATACCTAGAAAAAGCTGTCACTTCAGAACTATCAGGAAACTTGGTTGATTTATGCCCTGTCGGTGCTTTAACTTCTAAACCTTATCAATTTGTTGCTAGACCTTGGGAGCTTACAAAAACAGAATCTGTTGATGTAATGGATGCAATAGGCTCAAATATAAGAATTGATAGTCGTGATGGAAAAGTTTTAAGAATATTGCCTAAGAATAACGAAAGTATTAATGAAGAATGGATATCTGACAAATCAAGATATGCAATTGATGGTTTGTCAAAACAACGTTTGGATACTCCATTTATTAAAATAAATAATAAACTACAAAGAGTTTCATGGGATGAAGCTTTTGAAGTTATAAATTCCAAAATTAGCAAAATTTCAAATGAAAACTTTGTAGGTATTGTTGGTAATCAAGTTGAGAATGAAGCAATATTTGCTTTAAGAGAATTATTTAAAAAACTCAATTTAAACAAAATTTTACCATTTCAAAAAAAATTAACATTTTCAAAAGAAAATAGATCAAGTTATTTATTTAATAGTAAAATTGAGGGATTAGATAAATGCGACTATCTGCTATTAATTGGAGCAAATCCTAGAGTTGATAGCGCTATCTTGAACGCAAGAATTAGAAAAAATTATATTCATAGAGATTTGAAAATATCATCTATTTCATCTCAAAAATTTGATCTAAAATTTAATTATGAGTACTTGGGGTCTGATGTCAAAATATTAAATTCAATTTTAGAAAAAAAACATAAAATTTCAAATGATTTTGAAAAAGCTAATTTTCCAATGATAATTATTGGAGATGAAGTCTTACAAAGTGATTGTAGTTTAGATGTTCAAAAAATTTCTACGTCTATTCTAAAAAAATTTGGTGGATTCAAGAAAAACTGGAATGGTTTTAATATATTACATAATTATGCAAGTACAGTTGGTGCAATTGATATATTAAGTGAATATTCTGACTACAACCATTCAGCTCTAAAAAATGATATTAATAATAATTTAATTAAATTTGTCTATTTGCTTAATGCAGATGATTTTGATTTTGATATAAGTAATTGTTTTGTAATATATCAAGGGCATCATGGTGATAAGGGGGCTCAATTAGCTGATGTAATTTTACCTGGTGCTGCTTACACTGAAAAAGAAGGGTCTTACACTAATTTAGAAGGAAGGGTGCAATATTGTCAAAGAGCAACTTTTCCTCCAGGGGATGCAAAAGAAGATTGGACGATTTTAAGAGCATTGTCAGAAAAATTAGGTAAAAAATTAGATTTTGATAATTTACTTCAACTTCGTGACATCATGTTTAATTCAAAAACAATGTTAAAATTTGATGAAAATATTTATTCTTCAGAACCTAAAATAACAACAAAATTAGATTTTAAATCTTCAAAATTAAATTATGAAAATAAAAATTTCTTTATGACATGCCCCATTTCTAGATGTTCAAGTACTATGGCAGAATGCAGTAAGGTTAATATTTAGTAATGAATTTTATAAACGATTTTGGAATTAGCGTTTTTGGACATAGTGATTTTTCTTCTTTTATCATTGTTATCTTAAAAATACTTGCCATCGTATTGCCTTTGTTAATTAGTGTTGCTTATTTAACACTTGCTGAGAGGAGGGTAATTGGATTAATGCAATTGAGAAAAGGTCCTAATGTAGTTGGTCCATTTGGTTTGCTTCAACCTTTTGCTGATGCCCTTAAATTAATGTCCAAAGAAACCATAATCCCAAAAGAGGCTAATAAATTTTTATTTTTATTAGCGCCAATGATTACTTTTATTTTAGCTCTAATAGCCTGGGCAGTTATTCCTTTTGATGAAAATAACGTATTAGCAGATATAAATGTTGGAATACTTTATTTATTTGCTGTTTCTTCATTAGCTGTTTATGGAATTATTATTGCTGGTTGGGCTAGTAATTCTAAATATGCTTTTTTAGGTGCTTTAAGATCTGCTGCGCAAATGGTTTCGTATGAGGTGTCAATTGGTTTAATAATTATAACAGTTTTATTATGCGTTGGATCTTTAAATTTAACTGATATTGTCAATGCACAAAAAAATGTATGGTTTGCAATACCTCTTCTTCCAATGTTTGTTATGTTTTTTATATCTGTACTTGCTGAAACTAATAGAGCGCCTTTTGATCTACCAGAAGGTGAATCTGAATTGGTAGCTGGATACTTTGTGGAATATTCTTCGATGTCATTTGCTTTATTTTTTCTTGGAGAATATGCAAATATGATATTAATGAGTGCATTAACTGTTACTTTATTTTTAGGTGGTTGGTTGCCAATAATTGACCTATACCCTCTAAATGAAATTCCAGGTGTTATTTGGTTCATTATAAAAATAATTTTTATTTTATTTATTTTTTTATGGGTTAGAGCTACTACACCAAGGTATAGATATGACCAATTGATGAGATTGGGCTGGAAAATATTTTTACCTTTTTCACTTATATGGGTAGTGTTGACTGCAGGATTCTTAGTTTTTTTTGATTTAGTGCCAAAAAGTATATGAGGTTATTGTGAAATTTAAAAATATAACAAATGACTTAAAAAAATATTTTCTTATAGAAATATTTAAGGGTCTTTATCTTACTTTAAAATATTTATTTAAGAAGAAAGTAACAATTAATTATCCTTATGAAAAAGGTAAACTTTCACCTCGTTTTAGAGGTGAACATGCTCTAAGAAGATATCCAAATGGTGAAGAAAGATGTATTGCTTGTAAATTATGTGAAGCAATATGTCCTGCACAAGCTATTAAAATTGAAGCTGAGCCAAGAGAAGACGGCAGCCGAAGAACAACTCGTTATGATATTGATATGACAAAATGTATATATTGTGGTTTTTGTGCAGAGGCTTGTCCCGTTGACGCTATAGTCGAAGGACCAAATTTTGAATTTGCCACAGAGACTAGAGAAGAGCTTTTTTATGATAAAGAAAAATTGTTGGCTAATGGTGATAGATGGGAAGAACAAATTGCATTAGCTCAAAAAATGGACTCTCCTTACAAATAGAATTTTTATGTACTATTCAATACTATTTTATATTTTTTCACTTTTTGTAATCTTATCATCAATTGGTGTGATTACATCTAAAAATCCAGTATATTGTGTTCTTTATTTAATTCTTGCATTTATTAATTCTGCTATTTTATTTTTATTTTTAAATGCTGAGTTTTTGGCAATGCTTTTAATAGTTGTTTATGTCGGCGCAGTAGCTGTTTTATTTTTGTTTGTAGTTATGATGCTCAATATTAATATTGAAGAGAAAAAATCTAAACTTTTAAAATTTAAACCACTTTCAGTTATTTTAGGCTCAATTATTTTAGTAGAATTTTTGTATTTTTTGATAATAGACAATTCAACACTTGAAAAGTTATCAAATACACAGAATTTAGAGCAAAAAAATAATACAATTTCTCTTGGTAACATTCTTTACACTGATTTTGCGTTATTGTTTCAAATGTGTGGAGTTATTCTTCTTGTGGCCATGATTGGAGCAATTGTTTTAACACTTAGAAATAGGCCAGGTGTAAAAAGGCAAATTATAAAGAACCAAGTTGATACAAAAAAAGAGGATGTTATTGAAGTGGTTAGCGTAAAAAATAATGAAGGTGCGTAATGATCGAATTTTTAAATCTTCCAATATTAATTAATCACTACTTAATATTATCTTCATTGATTTTCTTTTTAGGTGTTACAGGTATTTTTTTAAATAGAAAAAATGTAATTAGTATTTTGATGTCGATAGAATTGATTCTATTAGGTGTTAATATAAATTTTATAGCATTTTCATACTTTTCTAGTGATTTAACTGGTCAAATCTTTTCATTGTTTATTCTAACTGTAGCTGCTGCAGAAGCTGCTATTGGTCTTGCAATTTTAGTAGTTTATTTTAGAAACAAAGGCACCATTGATGTCAAAGATATTAACGTTTTGAAAGGATGATATGTATAATTTAATTATATTTCTTCCCTTAATTGGAGCTATCTTTTCCTGGATTTTAGGAAATAGATTTTCTTCGATACCTACATATATTGTTTCGATTTCTTGTTTGTTTTTATCAATGATTATATCTTGGATTGCCTTTTATGACATAGCTATTTTGAAAAACGATTTTGAAGGTGCAAGTCTTCCATGGATAAATTCTGGAGGATTCACAGCTCTATGGGAGTTTAATTTTGATACTTTAAGTTGTGTAATGTTTTTAGTCGTTAATACTGTTTCTGCTATGGTACATTTATATTCAGTAGGTTATATGTCGCATGATAAATCAAAAGCTAGGTTTATGGCATACTTATCATTTTTTACATTTGCAATGTTAATGCTTGTTTCATCAAATAATCTTTTACAATTATTTTTTGGTTGGGAGGGTGTGGGTGTCGCTTCATATTTACTTATTGGATTTTGGTATAATAAAAAAAGTGCTACATCAGCAGCTGTAAAAGCTTTCTTAGTGAATAGAGTAGGAGATCTAGGTTTTATTTTGGGTTTGATTTTTGTTTATACTTATTTTGATACAATAATGTTTGAAAGAATTTTTGAGTTAGTTCCCTCAATGATTGATGAGAATATCGTTATTTTCGATAATAAATTAAACGTTGTTGAATTGTCATGTTTCTTACTTTTTATTGGAGCAATGGGTAAATCAGCTCAACTTTTTTTACATACATGGTTACCGGATGCTATGGAAGGACCAACTCCAGTTTCAGCATTAATACATGCTGCAACAATGGTTACAGCTGGGGTTTTTATGGTATGCAAATTATCACCTCTTTTTGAATATGCTCCCAATGTTCTTACTTTTATAACATTAATTGGAGCTTTAACTGCTTTGTTTGCATCTACAATTGCTTTAACTCAATTTGATATAAAAAGAGTTATAGCATATTCAACTTGTTCTCAATTAGGATATATGTTTTTCGCTGTCGGTTTGTCAGCATATCCGGCAGCTATGTTTCATTTAACTACACATGCATTTTTTAAAGCACTTTTATTTTTAGGGGCAGGTTCAGTTATTCATGGTTTATCAAATGAACAAGATATGAGAAAAATGGGTGGATGTTTCAAAAAATTACCTGTTACTTATATTTTGATTTGGATAGGTTCGCTTGCATTAGCTGGGATACCTTTTTTTGCGGGTTATTATTCTAAAGATATGATACTAGAAGTAGCTTTTGCATCAGATTCTGAAATAGGTTATTTCGCGTTTATTTGTGGATGTTTAGCAGCAGTTTTAACAGCTTTTTACTCATGGAGACTTATCTATTTAACTTTTCATGGTGATTTTAAAGGAAATAAATCGACATATGATAAAATTCATGAAAGTCCCTTAGTGATGCTTTTACCATTATTTATACTTGCTTTCGGAGCCGTTTTTTCTGGTTGGTTTTTTAAGGAAATGTTTATTGGTGTTAATTGGGATTATTTTTGGTCAAACTCTATATTTATCTTGACTGGAAATGATGCGATTTATAAAGCTCATAGTGTTCCAAAATGGGTAAAATTGTTACCAATAGTTTTAGCAATTATTGGAATTTCAATTGCAACAGTTTTTTATGTATTAATTCCAGATTTACCAAGTAGAGTTTCTAAGGCATTTAGGCTTTTATATACTTTATTTTATAATAAATGGTATTTTGATGAAATTTATAATTATTTGTTTGTAAAGCCTATTAAAATATTTAGTGTATTCTGTTGGAATATAATTGATAAAAAAATTATTGATGGTATTGGTCCTAATGGTATTAGTTCAAAAGTATTTTCCCTTTCTAAGATTAGTTCAAAAATACATACTGGTTATGTTTATCACTATTCATTTAGTATGTTTATTGGATTGGCATTATTAACCTTAATTCTTTTATATAATTTACAAGTAAACTAAAATGATTGAAGATTGGCCAATATTAAGTATTTTAATTTTCCTTCCAATATTTGGAGCTTTCTTAATACTTTTAATACCTAACAAATTAAATCAAGATGGTGAAATTTTAAAAAATTCAATTACTAATATTAAATTGGTATCTTTATGGACAAGTATAATGACTTTCTTAATGACATTACTTTTGTCTTTAAAGTTTAACTATACTGAAAAACAATATCAATTTTTAGAGTTTTATGAATGGGTTCCATCATTAGGTATTGTCTATAGAGTGGGATTAGACGGATTGTCACTTCCGTTTATAGTACTTACAGCTTTTTTAGTTCCTATATGTATTTTATGTAGTTGGAATACAATTCAGCATAAGATTAAAGAATTTATGATATCTTTTTTAATTTTAGAAGCTTTTATAATAGGTATGTTTTCTGCTCTGGATATTGTTGTTTTTTATATTTTTTTTGAAGCTGTTTTAATTCCTATGTTCTTAATTATTGGGATATGGGGAGGTGTTGAGAGAATTTATGCTTCATTTAAGTTCTTTTTATATACCTTATTAGGCTCTGTTTTAATGTTGATTGCTATTATATATATAATAGCTACAACTGGAACTTCTGATTTGATACAAGTTTTAGATTATGATTTTTCAAAAACAGAACAATTGTTTTTATTCCTAGGTTTTTTCTTTTCTTTCGCTGTTAAAGTTCCAATGTGGCCATTTCATACTTGGCTTCCAGATGCTCACGTACAGGCACCAACAGCAGGTTCAATAATTTTGGCTGGAATACTACTTAAAATGGGAGGATATGGATTTTTAAGGTTTTCATTACCTTTGTTTCCTGATGCAAGTTTGTTTTATCAACCATACATATTTTTTCTTTCTTGTGTTGCAATTGTATATACTTCTTTTGTTGCATTTGCCCAACAGGATATTAAAAAGTTAATCGCATACTCTTCTGTTGCTCATATGGGATTCGTTACAATAGGTATATTTTGTTTTAATACACAAGGTCTAGATGGAGCTGTTTTTCAAATGGTATCACATGGTATTATCTCTGGAGCATTATTTTTAGCTATAGGTGTTATTTATGAAAGGACTCATACAAGAGATATTAACAAGTTAGGTGATTTTGCTACAACAATGCCAAAGTATTCTGTTTTTCTAATGTTTTTTACATTGGGTTCTGTTGGTTTGCCAGGAACTAGTGGTTTTATAGGTGAGGTTTTGGTTTTAATAGGTTCATGGAAAGTTAATCCTTTGGTTGCAATTATCTCGGGGTTAAGCTTAATACTTGGTGCTATTTACATGTTAAGGTTTTATAGAAAAATATCTTTTGGTTTATCTGAAAATCAAGATAAGTATGAAATTCATGATGTAAATATGAGAGAATTTATGATTTTGATACCTTTAGTTATATTTATTATATTATTTGGGATTTTCCCAAATATAGTTTTAAATTTTTTAAAAGTTCCTCACTTTTTAATTTTAGAGACTTTTAAGTAAGAGGCATTTGATGTTTATACAAAACACAATTAAAAACTATTTACAAATCCCTGGCATAGATGGATTGCTTTTAGCAAGTCCTGAAATTTTTATTTTTTGTTCTACTTTAATATTAATGATATTAGACATATTCTTTTTTAAAGAAAAAAGCTTTAAAAATACAAATAAGTTTGGAATTTTTATAATTATAATTGCAATTTTTCTAGCTTTATTACTTCCTTCAACTGGTGTTGCTTTTAATGGATTATATCTTGTTAGTGAACTTTCTATATTTTTTAAACTAATTATTTTATTTTCAATAATTTTTGTTTTTTTATTATCTCATAATAAAGCAGACTTTGAAGGGATAAAATTTTCAGAATTTAATTATCTTTTATTGCTTTCAACTTGTGGCATGTTAATTTTAGTTTCTTCAAATAGCTTTTTAACATTTTTTCTAGCATTAGAGTTACAAGCATTACCAATTTATGTAATGTGTGCACTTAAAAAAAATGATATTAAATCTGCTGAAGCTTCTCTTAAATACTTTTTATTAGGTGCTTTATCGAGTGGATTTATTCTGTTTGGAATTTCATTAATTTATGGATTTGTTGGAAGCATATCGTTTGAACAGGTTTCAAATATAAGTTTAAAAGATGATATGGGAATAAATTTTGGATTAATTTTAATTTTAGCTGGAGTGGCTTTCAAAATCTCATCAGCACCATTTCATATGTGGGCACCAGATGTCTATGAGGGTACTCCTTCTCCAATTACCTTCTTCATTGCTACAGCTCCAAAAATTTCAATTCTTGGTATTTTAATTTACTTAATCTATAAAGTTTTTTCTGGTATCCATGGTAATTTGTCTGATTTGATTCTTGTTTTATCTTTATCATCTATGTTAGTTGGATCTATTGGAGCGATTATTCAAAAAAATTTAAAAAGGCTAATTGCGTATTCAAGTATTGCCCATATGGGTTTTATTTTAGTTGGTATGGTTGCTTTTTCTGAAAAAGGTCTGCATGCAATAATGTATTACTTGATTATTTACTTATTTCTTTTGACTGGTGTTTTTGCAATTATTTTAAGTCTTCAAAAAGATAATAAACCCATAGAATTAATTTCAGACTTAAAAGGTCTTTATAATGACCATCCATTTATATCAATTTGTTTATTAATTTTTATGTTTTCTCTAGCAGGAATTCCGCCACTATCTGGTTTTTTTGGCAAATGGTTAGTTTTCTTTTCAGCAATAGATAGTGGATTTTATATATTAGCTATTTTAGGTGTTTTATTTTCAGTTGTATCAGCATTTTATTACTTAAAAATTATAAGAGTAATGTTTTTTGAAAATTCTGATACACCGCTTATTTTAGATGGAAATAGAGAAATCCGTTTTTTAATTAATTTGTCGTTATTTATAAGTGTTTTGTTTTTTGCTTTGTTTCCTATATTTGATTACATGATATTAAATACTAAAATTTAAGATCATGATAAACATTAACCTTCAGATAATTGAAGAATGTAAAAGTACAAATACGACATTAATTAAATTAGCAAAGGAGGGTTATCCCGAGGGACATTCTCTATTAAGTATAAACCAAACTTGTGGAAGGGGAACTAGAAAAAAAAAATGGATCTCTATTTCTGGTAATCTTTTTTTATCAACTTTAATTAGACCAAATGTAGAAATTACGAAATTGAGCCAGATTTCTATTATTTTTGGTTTAAGTTTGTTCCAATTCATTAAATCATTAGGTTTAAATAAAAAACAAATTAAAATAAAATGGCCAAATGACATTTTAATTGAATCAAAAAAAGTCTCTGGGATTCTTGTGGAAAGATTTGAAAACTTTTGTGTAATTGGAGTGGGATTAAATATAAACTCACATCCATGTGAAAAAAATACTGGCATTAAAAGCACTTGCCTTAGTAATTATATAGATACAAGTGATATTAAACTATCAATGTTATCTTCACAATTGTTAGAATTATTTTACAAAAATTATAATATTTGGTTATCAAATTTTCTTAATCCATTTTTAAGTCAAATAAATTCAAACTTAGCTTTTTTAAATGATAAAGTAGATTTTAATCATGGTAAAATTATTAAATCTGGGAAAATAATTGGCATCAATTCTGATGGAAATTTAAAAATATTGTTAAATAATAATAATCATTTATATCTTACATCTAGCGAAGCAATCCTCAATACAGGTGATATATGTTCTTAGTTATTGATATTGGTAATACAAATACAGTTTTTGCCATTTATGAACGGTTGAAATCTGGATTTCAACTACTTAAATCTTTCAGAATATATTCTGATCTAAAAAGAACCCCTGATGAATATTCTTTAATAATAAATCAAAGTTTTAAATTTAATAATTATAATTTAAAAAATATAGACGGCGTTGCAATTGCCTCAGTTGTTCCTGAAATATTAAATAATATAGAAATTTATTTTCGAAATAATATTGAGCTACCTATATTTAAAGTAGAAGCAGATAAATTAAATATTGAAGTTAATATACAAAATCCAAATGAAGCTGGGCAAGATAGACTTATCAATGCATTTGCTGTTAAGAAAATGGAATTTGATCCAGCAATTATTATTGACTTTGGAACTGCAACGACTTTTGATGTCATTGGAAATGGAGGAGCATACTTAGGAGGAATTATTTCACCAGGAGTTAATTTATCAATTGAATCTCTTTACAAATCAACATCTAGGTTACCTAAAATTTCTCTTAAATCACTTGATGATGAAAAAAATACTTTATTAGGAAAAAGTACTATATCAGCTATTGAGTCAGGTGTTTTTTGGGGATATGTATGTATGATTGAAGGTTTAATTAACAAACTAAAAAAATATTATTCACCCTCTAAAGTGATTGCAACAGGTGGTTTAAGTCAAGTTTTTAAAAATAATATTAAATCTATTGACCTAATTGAACAAAATTTAACAATTAATGGTCTAGCATATTTTTATTTGTCACAAGAGAAAGATATATGAAATTTAAAAAAGATAATCTAGGATTTATTCCTGTAGGTGGTTCTGAACAAATTGGGATGAATGCAAACCTCTACCAATTTAATGATCAATGGATTTTAGTTGATCTTGGTATAGCTTTTCCTGATGAAACTCAAATTGGAGTTGATATACTCTTACCTGATTTTGATTTTATTAAAAAAATTAAAAATAAACTTTTAGGGATTTTTTTAACTCATGCTCATGAAGATCATTATGGAGCTATACAGTATTTTATTGATGAAATTAATTGCCCAATTTGGGGTTCAGAATTCACTTTAGCAATGTTGAAAAAGAAATTGTTAGAAAACGGCAGTAAAAAGAAATTAACTTTAAAGCATTACCCTAAGAAATCTAGTATACGTTTAAATGAATTTGAAATAAATACTATTCAAAACTCTCATTCTGTTCCTCAATCAGTTAGTTTATTAATCAAAACAAAAAAAAATATTATTTTACATACAGGTGATTGGAAATTTAAAGGAGCTAAAAACCTAAAGGAAAAGCCATTTATAAATGAGTTAAAAGCTTTAAAAGATTTAAAAATTTCAACTATAGTTAGTGATTCTACAAATTCATTAATTGATGGTTATACCCCCTCAGAAAATGATGCTTATAATGGTCTAAAAAAATTAATTTCTAAAAGTAAAGGTTTGATAATTATTACATGTTTTTCGTCAAACATTAGTAGAATTAAATCTATTCTAGAAATTGCAAAAATTAATGAAAAAAAAGTATGTATTTTAGGTAGAGCTATAAAGAGGTCAATTGAAGCAGCTCTAGATGTTGGACTTATTGAAAAAAACTATACTTTTTATGGCGTCAACGAAATTGATAAGTTTCCTAAGAAAAATTTATTAGTTATATGTTCTGGCTCGCAAGGAGAGCCAAACTCATCTCTAACAAGAATTGCATCTGGTAAGATTGAGAAAATAAAACTAGATGATCAAGATTCAATTATATTTTCAAGTAAAAAAATTCCTGGAAATGAAAGAAAAATTTCAAAAGTAGAACATATGTTTTTAGAAAAAAATGTAAATGTCTTTAATGAAGACAACGATCAGTCAATTCACGTTTCAGGACATCCATGTAAGGATGAAATTTTGGATATGTACACATTGCTTAAGCCAAAAACAGTGATTCCTGTTCATGGAAATTTTGAGCAACTAAAAGCAAACGCTGAAATTGCTAAATCTTGTAAAGTAAAAAATATTTTAATTCCTAAAAACGGATATGTGTTTCAATTTATAGATGATAGTCCAACCTGTGTTGATAAAATAGAAATGGATACAAAAGTTTTCGATGGAGAAATTATTATTTCATTAAAAGATGAAAAATTTTCTATAAGAAAACAGGCCCTTTGGAATGGTGTTTTAATAGCTTCGATAGTCTTAGATAATAGGGGTAATTTAATTTCAGTTCCAATTTTAACAGAATTAGGAATATCAAAGACTGAAAAAATGAAAAATGCATTACTTGAAATAAGTTTAAAAATTGAAGATTACATTGAAGGATTAAATGAAACTGAAGCCTTAGATGACAATAATGTAAAAGAAATTTTAAAGAAGATTATTTTAAAAGAAATTAAAATATTATTTTCAATTAGACCTTTAGTAAATATTCATATCAATAGAGTTCAATGAGCATAGTTTCTTTTTTTGTAGTTGTTTTCATACTTTGGCTAATATTCTTTTTTATTTTTTTGCCATTAGGTATAGAGATACCTGAAAAACATGAATTTGGTCATGCAAACTCATCACCAAAAAAAACTTATTTGTTTTTAAAAATTGCTTTATCATTTCTGACCTCTTTGATAGCTTCTTTAATATTTTATTATTTTATTAAAATTTCATTTTAATAATGTTTAAGTTAATAAATTGTGCTAAAGAATTAGTTAGTTTAGATCTATGACAAAAAATATATTCATATCGTGTGACCATGGTGGTTTTTACTTAAAAGAACAAATATTTGAGTATCTTTTAAAAAAGTCATTTAAAACAATTGACCTAGGAACAAAAGATCCCTCTTCAGTTGATTACCCTGATTACTCTAATGTTTTAGTTGATAAATTAAAGAATAATTTAGATAGTATGGGAATATTACTTTGTGGAACTGGTATTGGCATGTCAATAGCTGCAAATAGACATTCTCATATTAGAGCAGCTTTATGTACAAACGAAGATATGGCTAAACTAAGTAGACAGCACAATGATGCTAATGTATTGGTTATAGGTGGTAGGACTACATCTTTAAACTCTGCAAAAAAAATTATAGATGTATTTGTCTCGACAGAGTTTGAAAAAGGCAGACATACTAAAAGATTAAAAAAAATAAGTTAAGAGAAAAATATGAATGAACAAAAAAAAATATTATTTTATGAAGAAGGGTTTTTTGAAAAAAGTATCCACGAATATGATCCCATTTTAAGTTCATATTTAGATGAAGAAAAAAAAAGGCAGCAAAATCAAATTGAAATGATTGCTTCTGAAAACTTTGTTTCAAGGTCTGTCCTAGAAGCACAAGGTTCTGTATTAACAAATAAATACGCTGAGGGTTATCCAGGCAAAAGGTATTATGGAGGTTGTGAATTTGTGGATAAAGTTGAAGACTTAGCAATTAAAAGAGCACAAAAATTATTTAATTCAAAATTTGTAAATGTTCAGCCTCACTCTGGTGCCCAAGCTAATCAAGCAGTTTTTTTAGCGTTACTTAATCCAGGAGATACAATTTTAGGAATGAGTTTAGATGCAGGTGGACACTTAACTCATGGTGCAAAACCTAATTTGTCTGGTAAGTGGTTTAATTCAATACAATATGGATTAAATAAAAATGATTCTTTAATCAACTTTGATCAAATTGATCAGTTATGTAAAACTCATAAGCCAAAATTAATTATTGCTGGTGGTTCAGCTTATTCAAGGTTTATTGATTTCAATAAATTTAGAGAGATTGCAAACAAATATAATTCTTATCTTTTAGTTGATATGGCTCATTTTTCAGGATTAGTAGCAGGCAATGTTCATCCAAACCCTATTGATTACGCTGATATTGTAACAACAACAACCCATAAAACTCTACGTTCTGGTAGAGGTGGAATGATATTAACAAATCATGAAGATCTATTTAAAAAAATTAATTCCGCAGTTTTTCCTGGTCTTCAGGGTGGACCTTTGATGCATGTAATTGCTGGAAAGGCTGCTGGCTTTGGTGAAGCACTAAAAGACGAATTTAAAGTTTACTCTCAAAATGTTGTTAAAAACGCAAAAATTTTATCAAATACACTTATTGAAAGAGGTATTGACATTGTTTCTGGTGGAACTGATAATCACATAGTTTTAGTCGACCTTAGAAATAAAGGTATTACAGGAAATAATTGTGAACAATCTCTTGAAAGAGCAGGAATAACTTGTAATAAAAATGGAGTTCCATTTGATGAAACACCACCATCCATTACTTCTGGTATAAGATTGGGTTCTTCAGCAGCAACTACTAGAGGACTAAAAGAGAATGATTTTAAAATTTTAGGTAATCTTATTTCAGATGTGATTTGTGGTTTTAAAAACAACATTTCTGACAATGAAATTGAAAATGAAGTAAATAGACAGATAATAGATATTTGTAAAAAATATCCTATTTACTAATTAAAATTGGAGATTATTTATGCGTTGTCCATTTTGTGGAACTGATGATACTCAAGTAAAAGATTCAAGAGGTAGTGAAGATGGTGCTTCTATAAGGAGGAGAAGATTGTGTTCTAGCTGTGGATCTCGTTTCACAACATTTGAAAGAATACAATTAAGGGAACTCGTTGTTGTAAAAAGAAATGGTAAAAAAAGTATTTTTGATAGAGAAAAAATTGTAAAGTCTATGGAAATAGCATTAAGAAAAAGAAAAGTTGATAATGATGTTGTTGAAAGAGCTCAAAATGGTATTGTTAGACAATTAGAATCATCTGGGGAGGCTGAAATTCAATCAGATCTAATTGGTGAACTAGTTATGAATGCTCTTGGACAAATTGACCATGTTGCTTATATTAGATATGCTTCTGTTTATAGAAACTTTAGAGAGGCAAGTGATTTTGGAAAATTTGTAAAAGATCAAATTGAAGATATATAGTCGTCTATAAGGTGTGAACAATTCATTAAAAAAATATTTTATGGGGCAAGCTTTCCTAGAAGCACATCGTGCCTTGGGAATGACTGGTATTAACCCTAACGTTGGTTGTGTTCTTGTAAAAAATAATTTTATTATTGCTAGGGCTAGAACTTCCCCAGGAGGCAGGCCACATGCAGAAGAAAATTTAATTTCAAAATTGACAAAAACAGAGTTAAAGGGCTCATCTTTATTTGTTACATTAGAGCCATGTGCTCATAAGGGGAAAAATGGTACTTCTTGTGCAGATTTAATATCAAAATCAGGTATAAAGGAAATTTTTATTAGTAATCATGACCCAGATCCAAGAACATGTGGAAAAGGTTTAGAAATTTTAAGAAAATCAAAAATAAAGATTAAACCAGATTTTTTAATAAACGAAGGAAAGGATTTGAATATTGGATATTTAACTAATTTTTCATCTAATAGACCATTTGTAACAATCAAATTTGCAATAAGTTTAGATGGTAAAATTTCTCTAAAAAACAAAAATTCTAAATGGATTAGTAATGCATTGTCTAGAAATTTTGGACATATGTTAAGAGCTCAATCAGATGGAATTTTGACTACAAATTCTACTATTAAAGAAGATAATTCAAAACTGACATGCAGATTAAATGGTTTAGAAAAATTTAGTCCTTTAAAAATCATTGTTGATAGAGGATTAAAACTAAATAATGATTACGCTATATTTAAAAACTCAAAAAAAGAAAATTTAATAGTTTATCATAATACTAATGACCAAAAAAAAATAAAAAATTATTCTAAAAATGCTGATTTAATATATATCAAAAATAAAAAAAATTTTCTTAAATTGATTTTAAACGATTTAGCAAATAGAAAAATAAAGAATTTGTTGATTGAAAGTGGTACAGTTTTTTCTACTGAAATAATAAAAGCTAATCTAGTTGATCAAATTGCTTTTTTTAGATCTAATAAAATTATTGGAAATGATGGGTTACCTTTTATTAATAGTTTAAATTTAAAATCAGTTTCGGATAGTATAAATACGAAAGTTATTAATTTTAGAGTTTTTGATAATGATATTTACGAATTAAGGAGGCTTACTTAATAAATGTTTTCAGGAATTATTTCAGCTTTAGGAGTTGTTAAAAATATAACATATGACGATATATATTCATTTGATATAGAAATCAAAAAAATCAATTTAGAAGAATTTGAAGAATCAAATAATTTAATTAAAATTGGTTGCTCTATCGCATGTTCAGGTGTTTGTTTAACCTTAACAAAGAAGAAATGGAATATTTTAACTTTTGATGTAAGTAAGGAAACAATGAACAAAACTAACCTATCTAATTGGAAAATTGGAAACCTTGTAAATTTAGAAAGAGCATTGAGAGTTGGAGATGAAATAGGTGGACATTTTGTCACTGGTCATGTCGATACTGTTCTTGAATTACAAAAGATTATTGAAGAAGATGGTTCTAGAATCTTATATATAAAACTAAATGATGAAATATCTCCATATATTGCTTCTAAAGGTTCAATTACTATTGAAGGGATTTCTCTTACTGTAAATGAAGTTAATAATGATTATTTCAATGTGAACATTATTCCTTTTACATGGGATAATACAAATTTAAGCAAAATTAAAGTTCATGATTTTGTAAATGTTGAAATTGATCTACTTTCTAGGTATTTAGTAAATTATCAAAAAAAGAAAGAAAATTAGAATGGAATTATCTAGTATTGAAGATGTAATTAAGGAAGCTTCTCAAGGAAAAATTTTTATTTTAATTGATGATGAAAATAGAGAAAATGAAGGTGATCTTTGTATTTTAGGTGATTTTGTAAATCCTAATGTTATAAATTTTATGGCTACTCATGGTAGAGGTTTGATTTGTTTAGCAATTACTAAAGAACAATCTGATAAATTAGGATTGTCTTTGATGGAAAGAAGAAATGAATCTAGATATGATACAGCTTTTACTCAGTCAATTGAAGCCGTTCATGGTGTTACAACTGGAATATCAGCATCAGATAGGTCAATAACAATTAAAACTGCTATAAATGAACAAAATGATGAAAGCCATATCTCTACTCCAGGTCATGTTTTCCCAATTATAGCAAGAAATGGAGGAACTCTAATTAGAGCAGGACATACTGAAGCGATAGTTGATATTGCAAAAATTTGTGGATTAAATCCATCCGGTGTTATTTGCGAAATAATGAAAGATAATGGTGAAATGGCTAGATTACCTGATTTAAAAAAATTTGCAAAAAAGCATAATTTAAAAATTGGAACAATTGCAGATTTAATTTCTTACAGAAGAAAAAATGAAAATCTATTAGTAAGATCATATGAAAAACCATTTAATAGTTCAAAAACTGGATCATGGAGAATAATTGTTTATAAAAGTTTAATAGATGAAGTTGAACATTTAGCTCTTATAAAAGGAGTTGTAACTTCAAATGATAAAACAATGGTTAGAGTTCATTCATTTAACCCAATTAATGACATTCTAGATGATGTAAGCGCAGATGGTCAAAATAATTTAATTTTTAAGGCAATGAATAAAATTGATAGAAATAAAAATGGAATAATAATTATAATAAATGATTCATACAAAGATTTTATAAGTAAGAAGTTAAAAGTTGATGATGAAATTGAACCTAAAGATAATATTGATTTACGTCAATATGGTGTTGGCGCACAAATACTTTCGGACTTAGGAGTAAAAAAAATGATCTTATTATCAAATTCTAAAAAAAGGGCTATTGGATTAAAGGGTTTTGATTTGTCCATAGATGAATGGGAGAAATTAGATTGACACATGGAAAATTATTAATCATAGTTTCTAAGTATTATAAAGATATATCTGAAAATTTGCTAAAGTCTGCAGAAATATTTTTAAAAAATAAATCTATTATTTTTGACGTAATTGAAGTTCCAGGTGCTTTAGAAATACCTCAAGCATTGAATTTTAATGCAACTCTTTCCAAAGATAAAGCTTTTGTTTATAGAGGTTTTATTGCTTTAGGTTGTATAATTAAAGGAGAAACTTATCATTTTGAAATTGTAAGTAATGAAACTAATAGATGCTTGATGAATGTAGCTATTAAAAATTCATTTCCACTGGGAAATGGAGTAATTACAGCATATAATTATGAACAAGCACTAAAAAGATCTCATGATAAAGGTAAAGAGGCTGCTTTAGCTTGCTATGAATTAATAAAAATCAAAAATTACAATAACTATGTTGACAAAGATTGATTGACAATATTAGACATAAATCTGTAAGAAAAAAAACTGCATCTAGAATTGCTGCTATACAAATTCTATATCTACACCATTTTAATGATCAACCTTTAGAAAATTCTATATTAACATTTAATAAATACTATAAAAAATTTCTACTCGAAAAATTAGAAATAAATGTGCTAGATGAGAATTTATTGCATATATTATTAAAAAATTTTGATAAAAGAAAATGTTCTTATGACTCAATTATACAAGAACATTTATCAACTAATTGGAAAATTACTAGATTAGGAACAAATGAACTAAATATTTTGAGACTATCTGTTTTTGAACTTAAATTTTTAAAAAAATTTGATAATAAAACAATTATTAATGAGTATGTTAGTTTGTTTAATAACTTTTGTGGAGAACCTGATTTTGTAAATGGTTTTTTAAATGGCATCTTAAAAAGTGATTAAGTAAATAATGGATGAGTTCGATTTAATCAGAAAGTATCTAGTTCCTATTTCATCAACTGAAAGTCAATTTTTATCAAATGATGGAGCTGTTTTTAAACCAAAAATTAATTTAGATTATGTTGTTTCAACAGATACTATCGTTGAAAAAATCCACTTCAAAGGCAATGAGTTACCAGAACTTATTGCAAAAAAAGCATTAAGAACAAATTTATCTGATTTAGCTGCAATGGCTGCTGACCCTGAATTTTATAGTTTATCAATTAGTGTACCTAAAGTTAAAGCTAGAAGTTTTATAGAAAATTTTGCAAAAGGATTAAAAGAAGATCAAAAAAAATATAATATCAAATTACTTGGTGGAGATTTAACATCCACGTCTAATTTAATTTCAATTACAATAAATATTATAGGTACTGTTCCAACTGGAAAATCTATAAGTAGATCAACTTCAATGACTAATGATCTACTATATGTAACAGGAGTTTTGGGTTTATCAAATATTGGTCTATTAAATTTAAATAAAAATGATAAACAATATTCAAAAGCTAAATTAAAATACTATTTACCTCAACCTAGGGTAAAGTTTGCTTCTTCTATAAGAAACTTTGTTTCGTCTATGATTGATGTTTCAGATGGTTTTGTTCAAGATTGTAGACATTTAGCTAGATTATCGAATTTAGAATTTGCAATTAATCTCAAAAATCTACCTATCTCTGATATTAAAATACTTTCATATAAAAAAAGAATGAATTCAGCTTTAATAGGTGGAGATGACTATGAACTTTTATTTACCTCAGCTCCTAAATATAAAGAAAAAATAAAAAAAATAGCAAAAACTCATGATTTAAGAGTTACTAATATTGGGTATGTTAAAAATGGAAATAATGGACAAGTTACATCAAATGATAAACCAATAAATTTAAATGCTTATAAGCATTTTTAATTTTCATTTCTTCTTAAGTTACTTAAAATATTTTTAAAAAATTCGAATGTTTTTCTATCAGATCCTATGGATTTTTCATCTAATTCACTTAAGCTAATATTATTAGGCAAAATTTCTTTTTTATAATTAAATTCGATGACTTTGTCGTTTTCATTGTAAAAAATCTCTAAAAAACTTGCTTCATGAAACTGATTTACCTTCCCTATTTCTTTTTTCATTACTTGTGAGATATAAAAAACATTCTTATTATCATATGGGTTGGTAAAAGAAGGAAGGCCTAGTGATTTTATAATAGAAGATTTTGAGGTTTCACCTTTTTTTAGATCAATTTGATTAAAAGATTTTAAATTTGCTCCATGATTTATAATTTCTTTGTCAAATGATAAACTACATGATAATAAAAGTAGTATTAGATTGAAATTAAGTAATTTAAAAGCCATTTTATTTTATGTTTTTTAAAAAAAAAAAATATGAAACAGTTCATAATGATATTTATCAGAAAATTGTAGAGTTTTCTAGAAATAAAATTTTTTACACTAAATATAAAGTTCCAGATACAATTGATGGTAGATTTGATATGCTTGTATTAACAACTGTTATTGTAGTATACAGATTATCCAAAATAAAAAGTAAAGGTACTTATTTATCTCAAAAAATATTTGACATCATTTTTAGAGATTTAGATTTTTCTCTAAGAGAGTTAGGAGCTGGAGATGTATCAGTTTCAAATAATATGAAAAAATTAATATCTTCATATATGGGTAGGCAAAAAACTTATATTAAAGCTTTTAAAAATGATGATGAAAAGCTTTTAGAATTGGCTTTTAAAAATAATATATATAGAAACAATGAACAAAAAAGTAATAATATATTAGTATTATCTAAAAACATCTTTAGGCTTAATAAAAAATTAGATTTGATAGAAGATAAAAAAATATTAAATGGTGACTTTGAGATTTCAGTTTGTCTTTTATAAAATACTATGTTGCAATGTTTAATTCTAACTGATAATAATCTTCAATTAATATAATGCGGGGTTTCTTTGAAAAAAATTAAGTTGTCATTAGATGCAATGGGTGGAGATCATGCACCTGAAATTGTTGTGGAGGGCGCTTCTGAAGCTAAAATAAGATATCCTGATATCGAATTTATTTTTTTTGGTAATAAAAAAATTTTAGAACCACTAATAAATGGTAAAAATAATTTATCTGGATCAGAAATTGTACATACAGACGAAGCTATTAATTCAAATGATAAACCTAGCTATGTTATAAGAAGAGGTGCTAATACATCAATGGCACTTGCGATAAAGTCAGTTAGAGATAAATCTAATGCGATGGTTTCAGCTGGAAACACTGGTGCTTTAATGGGATTTTCAAAACTTTTTCTAAAAACAATTTCAGGCATTAATAGACCTGCAATTGTGGCGTGTTTCCCAACAAAACAAGGTGAAGTTTGTATGCTAGATTTGGGTGCAAATATTGAATGTGATAAAAATAATTTAATTCAGTTTGCTTTAATGGGACAAGCTTTTGCTAAAATCGTAATTGGAGTAAAAAATCCAAAAGTGAGTTTACTTAATGTAGGCGAAGAAGAAATAAAAGGATTTAGTTACATTCAAAATGCTTCAGAAACATTAAAAAATCTTAGTAAAATTATTAATTATTGCGGTTACATTGAAGGCGATAGAATTACCGAAGGATTAGTTGACGTAATAGTAACCGATGGATTTACAGGTAATATTGCTTTGAAAACAGCAGAAGGTACTGCAGGTTTTTTTACAAATTCTCTAAAAGAAGCACTGAAAAAATCTATTTTTTCAAAATTAGGCTATTTCTTAGCAAAAAATTCTTTAGAAGGATTTAGAGCACACATGGATCCTAGAAAGTATAATGGTGCAGTTTTTTTAGGTTTAAATGGTATTGTTGTTAAAAGTCATGGGGGGACGGATTCTTTTGGATTTGCGAATGCTATAGGTGTTGCTTATGATATGGCAAAGTATAATTTTATTGAAGATTTAAAGAAAAAATTATCTATTACAACAAAACATCTCGACTTATGAAACCAAAGCTTCAAATTTTAATGACAGGTATTGGATCTTACCTTCCTAAAAACAAAACTTCTAACATAGATTTAGAAAAGTTTATGGATACGTCAGATGAATGGATTAAAAAAAGAACTGGTATAAACTTTAGACATTATGTAGAAGATAATGAACTTACTTCAGATATGGGAACCACTGCCGCTAAGTTAGCAATTTTAGATGCTGGTTTAAATTCTAATGATATTGACTTAATAATTGTTGCAACTACTACTCCTGATGATACTTTTCCTTCTACAGCAGCTAAAATTCAAAAAAATCTTGGATCTAAAGCAATTTCTTTTGACATTCAAGCAGTTTGTGCTGGTTTTATTTATGCAATTTCTGTTGGAGTTGCAATGCTAAGAGATGGTTATGGAAAAAAATGTTTGGTCATTGGTGCAGACAGTATGTCTAAATTACTAGATTGGGATGACCGATCAACAGCAGTTCTTTTTGGTGATGGTGCTGGAGCTGTTGTTTTAGAAAATAGTACTTTACAAAATGAATCTGTTCAAAATGATCAATGGGGTGTGTTAGCAACTAAAATTTTTACTAATGGTGAATATTATGATCTTTTAGGAACTGATGGAGGTGTCTCAAAAAATATGAGTACTGGTTTTTTAAGAATGAATGGAAAAGAAATATTTAAACATGCAGTTGATAAATTATCTTCATCACTTTTAATGTGTTTAGAAGAATGCAACATGAACATAAATGACATAGATTGGCTTATCCCTCACCAAGCTAACCAAAGAATAATTAATGCTGTATCAAATAAGGTGAAAATACATCAAAATAAAATAATTAGTACTATATCTATTCACGGCAACACCTCAGCTGCATCTATTCCGTTGGCTTTAGATGTTGCAATGAAGAAAGGTAATATTAAAAATGGAAATATATTAGCGTTACAAGCTATAGGTGGAGGACTTTCTTGGGGGTCTTTAATTTTAAAGATAGGGAAACCAAATTAAGAAAATTCTTGTAAGGATAATGATTTCAATTATTATATGATAATGAGCAAAACTTGGACAAAAAATGATTTGATAGAAAAAATTCATATGGAAATTGGAATTTCATTATCGGATTCTTCTAAAATTTTTGAAGAAATAATTGAAGAAATTTTATCTTCACTTGAACATGGTAATGATGTAAAGATCTCTAATTTTGGTACGTTTTCTGTAAAAAAGAAAAATTCTAGAATAGGTAGAAATCCAAAAACAGGAGACGAGAAAGAAATTACGGCAAGAAATGTAATTTCTTTTTATCCTTCAAAAGCAATGAAAAATAAAATTTCATAAACTATGACAGAAAATAGTTCATACTACACAATATCAAACGTATCTGAAAAATTACGAATACCACCCCATGTGTTAAGATTTTGGGAAAAAAAATTTAATTTTGTAAAGCCAAAAAAAACTCAAACTGGTAGGAGATATTACTCTAATCAAGATATTGTTAACTTAGAAATTATAAAAGATTTATTGCATAATAAAGGTTACACAATACCTGGAGCGATTAAGTATATGAAAAATAATAATGAATTAAAAGATCATAAATTAGATCATTTAAATTTAAGTAATGAATCATTAATTAATGAAATAAACAAAACCTCTAATTTAATCATAATTGCAAAAAACATTCTTAAAAAATATTAATTAAATATCGGGTTATAGCGCAGCTTGGTAGCGCATCCGTCTGGGGGGCGGAAGGTCGCAGGTTCAAATCCTGCTAACCCGACCATATATCATTTTGTCGAATCCGTTATCAGACAACATTCTGCAATGTTTCTTACAAATTTTAAGTGGACTTTAGTGGACTGTAGAGGACATCAACAGCACGAATTGTGCTGTTAGCACGAAAATAAGGGTATTAACAGCACAAGTTTTTTTTGTTGAATTTGTTGAATTTTATTTAATCAACATTGTTTTATATAAAAACTTTCTTTAAAAGATCTAATAATTGATAGGTAAGTATTTTTAAGCATAATCAACAACACAAATCATTTTGTCGATTTGCTCTACAAACATTGTTTTCATAAAATAAATTAATACGCTTGAATCCTACTAACCCGACTAAAAAAATGTTTTACAAACCTCAAATCAGTAAACATTTTTATTAACAACTTAGATTTTTTACTTTAAAGATTGATTTGAATATTGTTAGACTAGATAAATTATTTATTTTAATAAGTATTGATTAAGTATAATTATTAAAGAATTTACTAGTTAATTTTTAATTAATTAGATAAGTGTGTCTGATTAACATTTGCAGCGTATGGATGATTTATGAAAATTTTGCACGAAGATATTTTATTAACTTATAATAAAATTAAGCCATTTCTAAAAGTTACAGAATCATCCTATTCAGAACAAATTTCTAAAAAATTCAATTGTAATTTATTTATAAAGTTTGAAAATAGACAAAATACTGGGTCATTCAAAATTAGAGGAGCATTATCTAAATTACTTTCTTTATCAAATGAAGAAAAGCTTCGTGGTGTAATAGGAATGTCAGCTGGCAATCATGCCCAGGGATTAGCTTACTCAGGAAATAAATTAGGTATAAATACTAATATTGTGATGCCTTTAGGCACTCCTTTTACAAAAATTAGGCGAACCAAAAATTTTGGTGGCAATGTTTTTTTAAAAGGAGAAGATCTTGTTGAAAGTAAAAATTATGTAAATGAACTTATTAATAAATTTGGATATATTGAAGTACATCCCTACAACGACAATGATGTAATAAAAGGCCAAGGTACGATTTATTTAGAAATGTTAAATCAAATTTCAGAATTAGATTATTTACTTGTTCCAGTTGGTGGAGGTGGTTTGCTAGCTGGATGTTCAATAATTAATAAATCATTATCAAAAAAAACAAAAATAATTGGTGTTGAATCAAAATTTTATCCATCTCTTTATAATGTTTTTTATAATAAGAAATTAAAATGTAGTGGGTCAACAATTGCAGAAGGAATAGCGGTAAAAGAAATTGGCTTAATTCCCTATAATTATATAAAAGATGAAATAGATAGTGTTGTTTCTGTTTCTGACACTTCAATTGAACAGGCTATTGCAATGTTAGCATTAACAGAGAAAGTTGTTGTCGAAGGCGCTGGAGCAGTTGGGCTGGCAGCCATTATGGAAAATCAAAAGAAATTTAAAAATAAGAATGTTGGAATCATTTTATGTGGAGGAAATATAGATTCTAAAATAATTTCATCTATTTTAATGAGAGATTTAGTGAGATCAAGACAGATAACAACAATGACTATAACAATGCCAGATAAACCTGGACAATTAAATATAATTTCAAAAATTTGTGCAAATTCAGGTGCTAATGTACTAAGAGTCGAACATAATAGATTTACTATGGATTTATCTGCAAGTTTAGCCAAACTAGATATTACAATAGAAACACAGAATGAAGAACATCTAAAAAAAATTATAGACTTAATAGAAAAAAAAGGATTACCAGTTACTCTAGATGAAAATAATTAAATTGTTAATTAAACTTAACTAAATTATCTAAAGGTTGTAAATTAGATTTTATCTTATGAAAAGTTTCAAAATTTTTATAATAGGATGATTGAATATCTGAAAGCATATTTTCTTTAAAATCGTTATCAATTTGTTTTAAGATTTTAGGGTCAAACTTCATTTTTGAACTTTCTTTTATAATTTTGAAAGTTAAAATTCCAGTTGCTGTATTAATAGATTTAATCTCTCCAATCTTTGATTTAAAAATATCATTTATAATGTAATCATTAAAAATATTACTTAAATTTTTATTTTCAAACCTTTTTAAACCAAATATTTTATTTAAATCTTTAGAATTTGTTTTTTTAAAATTATTTACTGATTTTAATTTAGTATTTTTAATTTTTAATTTTTCTAGCAATTCTTCTGTAACAAGTTTTTCAGCCTCTGCATAAGTTAATAGTTTTTCATTATTTTCACTATCAATATTCAACAAAACAAATTCATTTTCATTTAGTTCTAAAAGTTCAGAAACTTCATTTATTTCAAGTTTCCAAATTTCATTTAAAAATTTGTTATTAAAATTAGAATTTAATGGTTTGAAATTATTATAAACCATACCATTTCTTGAAATATTAAATTTTTGATTGATTTTTAAGTTTTTAATTTCGGATAATTTTATAATTTCATTTAAATTATTACCAGAAAAGGCTAAATCATTTATACTTTCAATTCTTTCATATAATTTTTCAGTCGCTAAATCATGAGTTAAGTCTTTTTTGATAATATCTGAAACTTCGCTCAATTTTTGAACTTTTTCTTTACTTATTTTATTAATATTAACAACATGGAAACCAAAATTAGTTTGAAATGGTTTGATCAAGCCTGTTTTAGATGTTTTGAAAATTATATCTCGAATATTTTTTGTTAAGTCATTTTTATTAACATTTTCAAATTTAATATCAGTTTCGTTAAAGTTTAAGAGCTTTGCTTGGTTTATAAAATTATTTTTAATAAATACTTTATTATAAAAATTATTAGCTTCTTTTTGAGTTTTAAAAATTATTTGTAAATAATTTCTTGTTTCCGGTTTTTTGAATTCATTAATTCTTTCGTTATATGAATTTTTGATTTGTTCATTACTTACAATGATTCCATCGTAGAAGAGGTTTGGTGTAAATGTAATAAAAGAAATGTTTCTTAATTTAGGTATTTTAAAATTATCTTTAAATTCATTATAATGAGTCTTTTTTAGATTATTATCTAATTTTTTGATAATTTTCTTAAGATAAGGTGTAAAAATATAATTTATATCTAGTTGTTTATTTTGCCATTTATAAAAGTCTTTTGAAAACGATGTATTGTAAATTTCAATATCATAAATATGATCAAATATTTTATTATTTAAAAGTTGTAGTTGAAGATTTTCAATATAATCATTTTCTGTGATATTATTATTTCTTAAGAGTGAATTAAATTTTTTTTCTGAAAAAATATTTTTATCATTTAATTTTTCTTTAAACTGATCATTTTCTAAAATTTGTTTTTTTATAATTGACCTAGGTACTATGAGATCTAAGTATTGAGTTTCCTGATTAAGAACTAGTTTTGCTTTATTTCTAATTAATACGTTATTTAGAAGTCCATTTTGAATTGCAGTTTGAATATCAATCACTCCTGTATTTGTGGTTCTAGATTTATTGAAATCGTTAATTATTTGGTCATAACTTATTTCAAAATCATTTGATTTAAAAATAGGTTGTATTTTATTCCCTGTTAGATCTCCCACTCCCCAAGCAGCAAAGCCAATAACAATTAAAACTAGAAAAATTTTAAATAAAAAAGATTGAGATTTATTTCTTAATGCTCTTAACATAAATATTAATTATATTAAAATTAAATGAATTACAACATTTTGAATAAATAAAAATAGGGTAGTTAAGAAATGTTAATAGCTGGAAATTGGAAAATGAATTTGAAATATGAAGATATTCTAAAATTTAAAGATATTCTCACTGATTTAAAGTTAGACAATCAAGTTGAAATGGCTATTTTTCCTCAATTTCCTCTGTTATATTCTGCAAAAGAATATTTATCAAATTATAATATTGAGATAGGTGCTCAAGCTTGTTCATCAGAATTAAAAGGAGCTTTTACAGGAGACGTTTCTGTTGAAATCATTTCTGACATTGGATGTAAATATTGTATAGTTGGCCACTCAGAAAGGAGAATGTTTCATAATGAAACTAACGGTTTTATAAAAAAAGCATCAAATTTATTGTTATCTAAAAATATTATTCCAATAATTTGTGTTGGAGAATCTGAAGAAATTAAAAATAAAAAAAATACAAATCAGTTTATCATCAGTCAAATAAATGAATGTGTACCAGATAATATAAGTTCAAATTTAGTTATAGCTTATGAACCGTTGTGGGCTATTGGCACAGGCGTAATACCAGATTATGAAGAAATATTCAATGTTCATGCTGTTATTATGAATGAGTTATCGTATATCGAAAACTTAAGGGTTATTTATGGAGGGTCTGTAAATGTAGAAAATTGTTCTAAAATTTTTGAATTAAATAATGTACATGGAGCATTAATAGGTGGTTCAAGTTTAAAATTTAAAGATTTTCTTGCAATTTATAAAAGTGCAGTTAAACAGATAATATAATTTTTTAAATAGATTTAATATGGAAAATACAGTTTTAATTATTCATGTCGTTTTAGCATTCCTAATAATTATTTTAGTATTGCTTCAAAAAAGTGAAGGTGGAGGTTTAGGTATTGGTGGGAGTCAAAGTGGAGGCTTTATGACTTCTAGAGGTACTGCTAATACACTTACAAAAATAACAACTATAGTAGGTGCATTATTTTTTATTACATCTATACTACTTGCAATATTATCTGGAAGTAATTATAAACCTTCAATCTCTCAAGAGATTAAAACTGATATTACTAATGAAAATAATAATCCAAAAGTTCCTACTGATAATTGAATTTTTTTTTATTTGATATAATCTTTTAATATGAAAAATAGCACCCCTAAATTTATTTTTATTACAGGTGGTGTAGTCTCTTCACTTGGTAAAGGCCTAGCTTCAGCTAGTTTAGCTTCTTTGTTTATATCTAGAGGTTTTAAGGTTAGATTGAGAAAATTAGATCCTTATTTGAATGTAGACCCAGGAACAATGAGCCCATATCAGCATGGAGAGTGTTTTGTTACAGATGATGGTGCAGAAACAGATCTAGATTTAGGCCATTATGAGAGATTTACAGGAGTTAATTCAAGAAAATCAGATAATGTTACTACTGGCAAAATTTATTCTCAAGTTTTGAAAAAAGAAAGAAGAGGAGATTACCTTGGTGCAACTATACAAGTAATACCACATGTAACAGATGCTATAAAAAAATTTATTACATCAGATATCAGTGACGAAGATTTTATGTTTTGTGAAATTGGAGGAACGGTTGGAGATATTGAATCCTTGCCATTTATTGAAGCAATTAGACAACTGAGAAATGAGCTTGGTAAAGAAAATACATGTTTTGTTCATGTTACATTATTACCATTTATAAATGCAGCAAAAGAATTAAAAACTAAACCAACTCAGCATTCAGTTAAAGAATTGCAAGGCATGGGAATTCAACCAGATATTTTGTTATGTAGAACAGAGATGAATATTCCTGAAGATCAAAAAAAGAAAATTGCACAATTTTGTAATGTTAAAGAACAAGCTGTAATTGAGGCGATTGATGTTAACTCAATTTATGAAGTTCCAATAGCTTACAACGATGCTGGGTTTGATAAAGAAATTCTTGATTACTTTAGCCTTTATGACGAGAAATCTCCAGATTTGAGTGTCTGGAAAACAATAATATCTATACAAAAATCCTCTGAAGGTAACGTTAATATTGGAATTGTTGGAAAATATACATCTATAATTGATTCTTATAAATCTCTAATTGAAGCGATTACTCATGGAGGTATAGCTAATAAGACAAAAATTAATTTAGTTTGGATTGATTCCGAAAACATTGATAATATGTCTAATTGTTTCAAAGATGTTCATGGAATAATTGTACCTGGTGGTTTTGGTGAAAGAGGATCTGATGGCAAAATTTTAGCAATTAACTATGCAAGGTTGAATAAAATACCTTTTTTAGGAATTTGTCTAGGAATGCAATTGGCTGTAATAGAGTTTGCAAGAAATGTAATGAATTATAAAGAAGCTTCGTCAACTGAGTTTGGTACAACTGAATTTCCCATTATATCTTTATTAACTGAATGGCAAACAAAAAAAGGGAAAGAAAAGAGAGATATTCTTAGTGAATATGGAGGGACAATGAGGCTTGGATCCTACGAATGTCATTTGAAACAAAATTCAAAAATATTTAATATTTACAATAAAGAAACAATACATGAAAGACATAGGCATAGATATGAAGTTAACTTAGATTTATGCAACAAATTTGATGAGGCAGGCATGTATTTTGCTGGAATGTCTCCAGATAATATACTTCCTGAAACTTTAGAATTAAATGATCATCCATGGTTTATTGCTGTTCAGTTTCATCCGGAACTTAAATCAAGGCCTTTTAAACCACATCCTCTTTTTGTTTCATTTATAAATGCATCATTAAATCAATCAAGAATGTTATAGATTAAAATTTATGATCAAGAAAATTAAAATAGGACGATTTGAAGTAAATAACAACGACAAGTTATTTTTAATTGCTGGTCCATGTGTTATTGAAAGTAGAGACCACGCATTATATCACGCTAAAATGATTAAACAAATATGTGATGAACTTTCACTAGATTTTGTATTTAAGTCTTCTTTTGACAAAGCAAATAGAACCAACATTAATTCAAGTAGAGGAGTTGGAATTGAAAAAGGTCTTGAAATTCTAAATGAAATTAAAAATAGTTTAAACGTTCCCGTTTTAACGGATGTTCATGAAAGTTATCAATGTGATTTTCTTAAAGAAGTTGTTGATATTATTCAGATACCTGCATTTTTATGCAGACAGACAGATTTATTATTAAATGCTTCAAATACTGGTAAAATAATAAATATTAAAAAAGGACAATTTTTGGCTCCTTGGGATATGGTGAATGTTGTAGAAAAAATAAAATCTACAGGTAATGAAAAAATTATATTAACTGAAAGAGGAAACTCTTTTGGATATAATAACTTGGTTTTTGATTTAAGGTCATTAATTGAAATGAAAAAAATAGGATACCCTATTGTATTTGATGCTACTCACTCTGTTCAGAGTCCGGGCGGATTAGGAAATGTCTCTGGTGGAAATAGAGAGTATATTCCTTATTATTCTAATGCCGCAGTAACCGTGGGTATTTCAGGGATATTTATGGAGGTTCATGAAAATCCTGATATAGCCCCGAGCGATGGTACAAATATGATTAGATTAGATAAATTGAAAAATATTCTTAAAGATATTTTGAAAATAGATCAATTAATTAAAGAGCATTCCATAGGATATTATAATGATTAAAATTGAAAATGTAAAAGGAAGACAAATTCTAGATAGTCGTGGAAATCCAACAGTTGAAGTTGATGTAGTTTTGTCAAATGGATTGGTTGGTAGCGCAAGTGTTCCTTCAGGAGCATCTACTGGTAAGTATGAAGCGGTTGAACTTAGAGATGGATTTAAATCTTATCATGGAAAAGGTGTTACAAAAGCCATAGATAATATTGATAATGATATGAAAAATATAATTCTAGGCAGATCACCATTAGAACAAACCAAGATTGATAACGATTTAATAAGTCTTGATGGAACGTCAAATAAAAATAAATTAGGAGCAAATGCAATTCTTGGTGTTTCAATGGCCGTAGCAAGAGCAGGAGCAGTTTCATTAAATCAACCATTGTATAAATATATTGGTGGCTTAAGTTCAAAAGTAATGCCAATACCTTTAATGAATATTATTAATGGTGGAGCACATGCAAATAATCTTCTAGATATTCAAGAGTTTATGATAATGCCCGTTAATTTTGAAAGATTTAGTGATGCATTGAGAGCTGGCGTTGAAGTTTTTCATAATTTAAAAAAAATATTAGATGATAAAAATTATTCAACAAGTGTTGGTGACGAAGGTGGATTTGCTCCTAAAATAGATGATCCTAAAATTGCTTTAGATTTAATCTCAAAATCTATAGAGGTTAGTGGTTATAGAGTTGGCGAAGATGTTTTTCTTGCATTAGATGCAGCTGCAAGTGAATTTTACAAAAAAAATAAATACATACTAAATGATAATAATAAATTATTAACTACTGACGAATTAATTGATTATTGGGGAGGATTAGTTAAGAATTATCCTATTATTTCAATTGAAGATCCATTTGATGAAGATGATATAAATGGGTTTGCTAAATTTACAAATTTATATGGTAAAAATCTTCAAATAGTAGGAGATGATTTATTTGTGACTTCAGAAAAAAAATTAAGTGAAGGAATACAAAAACAAGCTGGAAACTCAATTTTAATTAAACTAAACCAAGTTGGAACTCTAACAGAAACTCTTCATACTATATCAAAAGCAAAGAAGCATAATTTTAATACGATCATTTCACATAGGTCTGGTGAAACAGAAGATAATTTTATATCTGATTTGTGTGTAGGTATTAATGCTGGTCAAATTAAAACAGGTTCTTTATCAAGGTCTGATAGAACCTCAAAGTATAATCAGCTTCTAAGAATTGAAGAACAATTAGGAGAAGAAGCTAAATTTATAGGTAATGAAATTTTAGATATTATAAATAAAGAATGATTAATTACTTTAGAAGAGAATTTGCAAAGCTATTTTTATCGGTTATTGTTATTATTTGTATTTACAATTCTTTAAATTTAACTTTTTTCAATGAAAAATCTGTCATAAAAATTTTTGAATTAAATGAAAATATTTTACTTTTAAATCAAGAGTTATTGGTTTTACAGCAGATAGAAGAAAAATTAATGACTAAAATTAAATTTTTATCATATGAAACTTTAAATGAGGATTATGTGAGTGAGTTAGCTCAAAAAACTTTAGGTATGATAAAAGAAGACAACGTTTTAGTAATTTTGGATGAATAATATTATGATTTTATTGTATTTAAACTTTAAAATATATATATAATCACTATGAATATGAATGAAAAACAAAGTGATAAGGTAGCTTCAAAAAAGAAAAGCAATTATGATTTAGATCTTTTGTTAAAACTTAACGAACAAATGCTACTAATTAGAAGGTTTGAAGAAAAAGCTGGTCAACTTTACGGAATGGGTAAAATTGGTGGTTTTTGCCATCTTTATATAGGACAAGAGGCTGTTGTTGTTGGTATCAATTCAGCACTTGAAGACAATGACACTATGGTCACTTCTTATAGAGATCACGGGCATATGTTAGTTTGTGGCATGGACCCAAAAGGGGTTATGGCCGAACTAACAGGTCGTATAACAGGTTACTCTAAGGGTAAAGGTGGTTCCATGCATATGTTTAGCAGAGAAAAAGGTTTTTTTGGAGGTCATGGTATTGTTGGTGCACAAGTCCCAATTGGAGCTGGGTTAGCTTTTTCCCATAAGTATAAAAATGAGAAATCTATTTGTGTTACTTTTTTTGGTGATGGAGCTGCAAACCAAGGTCAAGTTTATGAAACATTTAATATTGCTGCTTTATGGAATTTACCTGTACTTTTTGTAATTGAAAATAATTTATATGGCATGGGAACTTCTGTTGAAAGGTCTTCATCAACTGATAATTTCGCAATCAGAGGTGAAGCTTTTGGTATAGAAAATAAAACTGTTAATGGAATGGATGTTTTAGACGTAAGAGAGGCTGCTACTGAAGCTGTAAACTACTGTAGATTAAAACAAAAACCATATATTTTAGAAGTGAAAACCTACCGTTTTAGAGGTCATTCTATGTCAGACCCTGGTAAGTACAGAACAAGAGATGAAGTTGCTGAAATGAGAAAAAATGGACCATTGAAAGCTTTACAAAAATTAATTTTAGAAAGTGGCTTTAATGAAAGTGAACTTAAAGAAATAGACAATAAAATTAAATTAAAGGTTAATGAAGCTGCTGACTTTGCAGTAGAATCTAAATTACCAGATGAAGCAGAACTTTTGAAAGATATAATTATAGAATAATGAGAAATAATGAGATATTAATGCCAGCTTTAAGTCCTACTATGGAAGAGGGGACACTTGCAAAATGGTTAGTTAAAGTTGGTGATAAAATTAGTTCTGGAGATTTAATAGCTGAAATTGAAACTGACAAAGCTACTATGGAAATTGAAGCTGTTGAAGAAGGTTTTATTTCAAAACTTATTGTTGAAGAAGGTACACAAGGTATAAAAATTAATACTCCTATTGCTGAATTCAGTGAAACCAAAAAAATTAGCAAAACTAATGATGATGAAAGCAATAAAAATGTAATTAATATTTCAAACAAAGAAGTAATTGAAGTTAAAAAGTCATCTGTTATTGAAACATCAGATAATACTTTAACCTCATCTAACAATGATGCTACAAAAAAAATTACTGTACGGGAAGCTTTAAGAGACGCAATTTTAGAAGAAATGGAATCAGATAATGATGTTTTTATTATGGGAGAAGAAGTAGCAGAATATGAGGGTGCATATAAAGTCACTCAAGGCCTTTTAGAAAAGTTTGGAGATAAAAGAGTTATAGATACTCCAATAACAGAACATGGCTTCACTGGTATTGGTGTAGGAGCAGCATTTGGTAATTTAAAACCAATAGTAGAATTTATGACATTTAATTTTTCAATGCAAGCTATTGACCAAATTATAAACTCAGCAGCTAAAACATTATATATGTCTGGCGGTCAAATGGGATGTCCAATTGTATTCAGAGGACCAAATGGTGCTGCTAGTAGAGTTGCTGCTCAACACAGTCAATGTTTTGCAAGTTGGTATTCACATGTACCTGGGTTAAAAGTCGTTGCTCCTTGGTCAAGTGAAGATGCAAAAGGATTACTGAAATCGGCTATTAGAGATCCTAATCCTATAGTATTTCTTGAGAATGAAGTCATGTATGGTCAATCTTTTGAATGTCCAATATCGAATGAATTCACATTACCTATTGGGAAAGCTAATGTTGAAAAAAACGGCTCTGATATAACAATTGTAGCTTTCTCTATAATGGTAGGCAAAGCATTAGAAGCAGCAAATGAATTAGAAAAAAATGGAATAAAAGCAGAAGTTATTAACCTTCGCACACTTAGACCTTTAGATTTAGAAACCATTATAAATTCTGTTAAAAAAACAAATAGACTGATTACTTGTGAAGAGGGTTTTGGATTTTCTGGAATTGGTGCTGAAATTTCATCATTAATTCAAGAGAATGCATTTGATTGGCTTGATGCACCCGTTTTAAGAGTTCATGGTAAAGATGTACCTATGCCATATGCAGAAAACTTAGAAAAATTGGCTTTGCCACAAACAAGTGATATTATTAATAAAGCTAAACAAATTTGTTCCTAGAGTGGATCTAGTATGAGTAATGAAATTTTAATGCCAGCTTTAAGTCCAACAATGGAAGAGGGAACTCTTGCTAAATGGCTTATTTCAGAAGGGGATACAATTTCTTCTGGCGATTTAATTGCTGAAATTGAAACTGATAAAGCTACAATGGAAGTTGAGTCGATCTTTGATGGGACTATTGGAAAACTTTTTTTTAATGAAGGATCTGAGGGTATTAAGGTCAATACACCAATCGGTGTCATATTAGACCCTGGAGAAAAATATGATGAAAAAGTTCATGGCCCTAATGTAAAATCTGACTCTAATCAGAATAATGATAAAGAATTAATTAAACAAGACGGTGGTGACAACCCTCTTGATCAGGTTATAAATATTGAACAGGTTGATGAACAAAAATCTAATTCATCTGATAGTGATATTGCAGTTAATATTAATGAGAAAAACCGTATTTTTGCAAGCCCACTTGCAAAAAGGATTGCAAGAGAAAAATCCATAGACCTTAATTTCATTAAAGGTTCTGGTCCGCATGGAAGAATTGTTAAAAAAGATGTTGAGGATCATAATGTGAATTCTTCACCAAAAGATTTAAAAAAATCAATTTCGGATTTAGGTAATTTTGAATTAATTAAAAACTCTTTAATGAGGCAAACAATTGCAAAAAGGTTAGTTGAGTCTAAAACTAATGCACCACACTTTTATCTATCTATAGATTGTAATATTGATGATTTATTATCATTTAGAAAAAAAGTTAATGATGAATTCCCCGAGCAAGGAAAAATATCTGTCAATGACATAATAGTAAAGGTTGCTGGTTTGACATTAAATAAAGTGCCTGAATGTAATGTTAGTTGGACAAATGAGAGTACAAAATTTTTTAAATCTTCAGATATTTCTGTGGCTGTTGCTATAGATGGAGGTTTAATAACTCCAATAGTAAGAAATGTTGAAGAAAAAGGGATACATAAAATTTCAAGTGAGATAAAAGATCTTGTTGAAAAAGCGAAAAATGGTTCTCTTTCACCGAATGAATATAATGGTGGAACTTTTTCAATTTCAAACTTAGGAATGTATGGTATTAAAAATTTTACAGCTATAATAAATCCACCCCAAAGTGCAATATTAGCTGTAGGCTCTGGACAAAAAATACCAATTGTTAAAGATGATAAAGTTGTTATTAGTAATATCATGAATGTTACTCTCTCATGTGACCACCGCGCTATTGACGGAGCTGTTGGAGCAAAATTCCTTCAAGTTTTTAAAAAAATAATTGAAAATCCAATGTTGATGTCATTGTGATGACAGAGAATAATTCAAAATATGATCTTTTAATTATTGGTGGTGGACCAGGTGGTTATGTTGCTGCGATAAGGGCTTCACAACTTGGATTAAGTGTTGGGCTGGTAGAAAGAGAAAATTTAGGCGGTGTTTGTTTAAATTGGGGATGTATTCCAACGAAAGCACTTTTAAGAAGTTCAGAAGTTAAACATTTGTTAGACAATTCTAAATCATATGGTTTTTCAATATCTGATTATCAAATTAATTTTAAAGATATAATTAAAAGATCACGTTCAGTTGCTAGATCTTTGTCTTCAGGCATTGAACATTTGATGAAAAAAAATAAAATTAATGTTCACAAAGGAACAGCTAAAATTATTGAATCAAATAATGATCAAAAAGTTATTCAGGTAATTGATGCAGAAAAAAATGAATTAAAAATTAAATCTAAATTTTTAATCATTGCTACTGGTGCAACTTCTAAAAATCTTCCTTTTGTGTCTTCAGATGGAAAAAATATCCTAGATTATAGAACAGCTATGACTCCTAAGGAACTTCCTAAATCATTAATTATTGTTGGTTCAGGTGCGATAGGATCAGAATTTGCTTCTTTTTATAATGATTTGGGATGTAAAGTTACAATAATTGAGGTTCAAAATAAAATTTTACCAAATGAAGACCATGAAATATCTGAATTTGTTTTAAAAAGTTTTAAAAATAGAGGTATAGATATTCATATCAATTGTGAGTTACTAAGTGTTGATAGTAAAGATTCATCTGTAGAATGTGTAATAAAAGTTGGCAATAAAAAAACTAAATTGAGTGCTGATAAACTTTTACTATCTGTTGGAATTAAACCTAATATTGAGAATTTAGGTTTAGAAGAACTCGGCATCGATATGGAAAAAGGGTTTATAAAAACAAATGAAATCATGAAAACGTCTGAAAATGGCATATATGCTATTGGAGATGTGACTGATGGTCCTTGGCTAGCACATAAAGCTAGTCATGAAGGAATTTTATGTGTTGATGCTATTAATGGATTAAAAACACATAAAATACAAAAAGAAAATATTCCTGGTTGTACATATTCAAGACCTCAAATTGCTTCTATTGGATTAACTGAAAAAAGAGCTTTGGAATTAAATCATGAAATAAAAGTTGGAAGATTTCCATTTATAGGAAATGGTAAGGCGATAGCTTTAGGGGAACCAGAAGGGTTTATAAAAACCATATTTGATAAAAAGACCGGTGAGTTTTTAGGTGCTCATTTGGTTGGCCCGGAAGTAACAGAATTAATTCAAGGATTTGCTATTGCAAAAAAATTAGAAACAACAGAAGAAGATTTAATGGAAACAATTTTCCCACATCCTACTTTATCAGAGGCTATGCATGAATCTGTTTTAGATGCTTATGATAGAGTAATACATTTTTAGATTCAGATAGATGAAAATTAGACATCCTGAAAAAATTAATACTTCCGATAAATTATCTCCTTTAAAACCTAATTGGTTAAAAGTTAGGTTTAAATCAGGTGATAATATCGACTCAGTTAAAGAAATTGTTAAAAACAATAATGTTCATACAGTTTGTGAAGAAGCTAATTGTCCAAATTTAAGTGAGTGCTGGTCAAAAAAACATGCAACTTTTATGATAATGGGTGATACGTGTACTAGAGCATGTACTTTTTGCAATGTTAAAACTGGAAAGCCAAATTATTTAGATCCTTTTGAACCTGAAAGAGTCGCGACTTCAGTAAGAGAATTAGGTTTGACTCATGTTGTTATAACTTCTGTTAACAGAGATGATTTAAGAGATAATGGTCTCTCACATTTCTTGAATACTTTAAAAGCTATAAGACAGCAATCTCCTCAAACAACAATTGAGATTTTAACACCTGATTTTATAAAAAATAGTAGCGCTGCTAATTTTATTAGCAAATCTGCGCCTGACGTTTTTAATCATAATCTTGAAACTGTTCCAAGGTTATATAATGAAGTGAGACCAGGTGCTAGATATTTCACATCATTAAAGTTACTAAATGATATTAAATCATATAACCCCAAAATTTTTACTAAATCTGGATTGATGGTTGGATTAGGTGAGAGTAAAGATGAGATTATTCAAGTTATGGATGATTTAAGAGCTGCTGATGTAGATTTTTTAACAATTGGTCAATATCTGCAGCCAACTATAAAGCATCATGCTGTTATTGATTATATCACTCCAGAGTTATTTGACATATATAGAGACATCGCTATTTCCAAAGGATTTTTACTGGTTTCTTCATCACCGTTTACAAGAAGTAGTTATCATGCTGATGAAGATTTCCATAAATTAAAAATAAAAAGAAATTTATTGATTTAAATGAAATATAGAGAAAAAAAAATTTTAAATTATAAGCCTGAACAGCTTTTTGACCTAGTTAGTGATATAAAAAAGTATCCTGAATTTTTGCCTTGGTGTTTAGGTTCAAGAGTCAAAAAAATTTCACATAAACAACTAAATGCAGACCTTATTGTTGGGATGAGAATTTATAGAGAGATATTTAAATCTAACGTTCATTTAAATAAGGAATCGTCTACTATTGAGGTAGAGTATCTTAAAGGACCATTTAAACAATTAAAAAACAAATGGATTTTTAATAAAGTTGATAATGGATGTGAGGTAGATTTTTATGTAGAATTTGAACTAAATTCAAGATTACTTAATGGTGTCATCAAAGCTTTTTTTGAAGAAGCAGTTGTTAAAATGATTGCTGCATTTGAAAATAGAGCTGGTAAACTTTACGGATAATTTTCTAAAAAAATATTTAATTCTTTTAAGCTTTCAAGTGTAGCCTTTAATCTTATATCTAGTCTGTTTCCATTAAATAAAAATTTTTTTGTTTTAATTTTATTTTTAGTTCCAAAACCTATCCAAACTAAACCGACTGGTTTATTTTTAGATCCTCCATTTGGACCAGCTATTCCTGTAATTCCTATTCCAACATCTGCACTAAAGTTGTTAACTAAACTTGACGCCATATGATATGCAACTTGTTTACTAACGGCACCAAACTCTTCAATTACATTGTCATTTATTTTTAAAATATTTATTTTTGCTTCATTTGAATAGGTTATAAAACTTCTTTCAAATGCTTCGCTTGCACCTGAGTTGTTTACAATAGCGGATGATAATAATCCACCGGTACAACTTTCAGCAGAACTAATTTTAAAGGATAATAGTTTTAATTTATCTATTAATGCTTTACTTTCTTTATTTATATCTTTCCAAGCCATAAAAATAAAAAATATATTACAGGTATTGTATAAATGCCACCAATAATATCGTCAAATAAAATGCCAAATGTACCTGATATTTTCTCTACACCTTTTAATCCAATTTTAGAAATATCAAAAAATCTGAATAATAAAAATATGATAATGATATTTATAATATTATTTTCTAGTTCAAATAATGGAATTGAAAATAAAGCAATATATTGACCTAAAAATTCATCAATTACAATGCTTTGATGGTCTTTATTTCCATATAATTTTAAATAATTTTGTACTGATAGAAGGCTTATAAAAAAAACAATAAAAAATATTAAAATTATTATTTCTATTTGGAAATATGTATTTAAATAAAAAAATATAATGCATGTAAACAAGGAAGCTATTGTACCAGGCGCATATTTAATTTTTCCAATAGGGTATATTTCTGAAAATTTTATAAGAAATATATTATTAATCATTAGTAATTTTAATTGTTGTATTAGATAAAACAGCAATACCTTCTTTTCTACCAATAAATCCTATACCTTCATTTGATTTACCTTTAATTGATAAAATTTCTTTATTTATACCTGTAGAACTTGAAATTTTATTTTTTATTTCATTTGCATAATCTAAAATTTTAGGAGTTTCAGTAATTATGACAGCGTCAATATGAATTAATTCAGCATTCTTCTCTTTTAATTTGCATAATGCATGTTTTAAAAATACGAAGCTATCACAATTTTTCCATTTATTTTCAGTAGGTGGAAAATGGTAACCAATGTCATTTTCATTTAATGCACCATATATGCTGTCAGTTATAGAATGAAGTAAAACATCTGCATCAGAATGTCCTTCCAAGAAATAGCCATTATCAATTTTTAATCCACCTAAAATAAGTTTTTTGTCTTTTGTTTTAGAATTAATTTTTACTAGCTTATGAACGTCGTAACCTATTCCACTTTTAGTTGTATAATTTTTCATATGTTGATTTTCTAGAATTGATTTAATTAAATGCAAATCCTCTTCATAAGTAATTTTTAACGATTTTGGATCACCTTCTATATATTTAACTTCAAAACCATTTTCAATTAATAATGATGAATCGTCATCATAATTTTGTTTTTTATAAACTTTTTCATGGATCATTAGTAGTTTTTTGAAATCACATATTTGCGGTGTTTGGATTAACAAATAGTCTTTTTTATTTAAATATTTAACTTTTTCGTTAGTTATATTTTTAATAATAGCATCTGAAACATTTAAAGCTGGAACAACACATGAAACATTATTTTTCATATTAAATATTAACTTATCAATTATATTATTATTAATATATGGCCTAGCAGCATCATGTATGATTACATTTTTGGGGTTATATTTTTTAACTTTTTTAAGAGCTTTGTAAACACTATCTTGTCTAGACTTTCCTCCTATTATTGGTAATGTTAAATTATATTTATTACATATTTTAATAGCATCATTTTCCCTTTTTTCTGACACAACAATGAATAATTTTTTGTCTAAGTTTAATTTAATGAAATTTTCTATACATATTTCTAATATTGATTTTTGGTTAATTAAATAGAATTGTTTTTCAATGTTATTCTGCTTAGACTTAAATCTTTTACTCAAGCCTGCAGCTAATATTATGTAAATTAAATCCATTTGTTGCCTAATAATTGTACTAAAATTTTATTATTTCAAAAAAATTATGAATTGTGTTCATTTTTTAATCATTTTGGTTATATTTAATTTATGTTTAATGATATACTAAATAGCTTTATAGATCCAATTCTTGTTATCAATAAAGAAAAAGTGATCAAATATGTAAATGCATCATTTGAGGAAACTTTCTACGTAAACTCAAATTTTATATTGAACAAAAATTTAAATTCTATTATCGATGAAGACTCGCCACTTATCTTACTAATTAACAAAACTATTAAAAATGCAATAAATCTTAAGGAAGACAAGTTAATAATTTCATTAAGAAATCAGAGTAAAAAACAACTTAAAGTTAGTATATTTAATACATTTGTTGAAAAAGATTTAATAGTCATTCATTTTGAACAAAATTTAAAAAATCAAACTTTTATATACCATAAAATTAATTCAAAAATTTCTCAATCCTTTAGTGCATTAGTTGATATGTTGATGCATGAATTAAAGAACCCACTATCTGGAATTGTTGGTGCAACACAATTATTACAAAAAGATTTGCAATCTTCAAATTATGTTGAAATGTTAGATTTAATAAAATTTGAAGCTGATAGAATTAAAACTTTACTCTCAAATATGGAAAATCTATCTGCAGGTGAGGGGAATGTCTCTCTAGAAAATATTAATATTCACAAGGTTTTAAATTATTGTAAAAGTTCAGCAAAAAATAGTTATGGAAAAGAAATTATATTTGAAGAAATTTATGACCCATCATTACCTGATTTTTATTCAAATGAGGAGTTGTTAATTCAAATATTTACTAATTTAATAAAAAATGGATGTGAAGCACAAAACAATAAAGGGAAAATTATTCTAAAAACTTCATATAATGCGAATAAAAAGTTTTTATTAAATGAAAATGATTTACCAGAAATTAAACCATTACAAATTGAAGTTATTGATTTTGGAATGGGCATACCTGAATCTGATCTTCAAAATATATTCGATCCATTTATAACGAAAAAACATAATGGTAAAGGTTTAGGTTTGTCGATCGTTTCAAATTCAATAAGAACTTTAGATGGTTCAATTGAAGTTAATTCAGAAAATGGATGTACTAATTTTTGTTTAAATTTTCCACTACAAAAATCTGAGGGATTATCATGAAAAAAATTCTAGTAGTTGACGATGATAAAAGTATAAGACTAGTTTTATCAACCGCGCTAACAAGAAGTGGTTTTTTGGTTAAAACTAGTGCTACAACAGCTGGTTATTTAGGCTTATTAAATGCTGATAAATTTGATGTAATGATTACAGATGTTGGTCTTCCTGATGGAGATACATTAGATACGTTGCCCAAAATTCAAAGCTTAAATCCAAAAATGAAAATAATAGTTATTTCAGCAAAATCTACATTAATTACAGCAGTTAGAGCTGAAAAAAAAGGTGCTTTTTATTATTTCCCGAAGCCATTTGATCTTGATGAATTAATTGGTTTAGTAAATAAAATATTTGAATCTTCTGATTTTTTACATGAAAACAAACTTATTGAAAGTAAAAATCTTGTACCTGAAAAACCAAGTTTATATGATTCTGGCCCAATAATCGGCAAATCTAAAATAATGCAAGATACATTTAAAATCATCGCAAGATTAATTAAATCAAACATTACTGTTTTAATAAATGGTGAAATTGGTACAGGAAAAAAGTTATTAGCTAAGTCAATTCATGATTTAACATTCTCAAGCAAAAAGAATTTTATAAAATTGAATATTAAAAATTTAAGGATTATAAATGAAGAATTGTCAAACTTTTTTAATAATAAAACACAGGATACGTTATACATTAATGATCTTAAAAACTTTGATGGTGGTACAATTTTTATTGATCAGGTTTGTGAAGCTTCATTAATTGAACAACACGAATTATTAAATTTTATCGAAAATTTTGATTTAAGAAAAAAACAACTTTCTAAAGAATCTTCTTTAACAAGAATAATTGTAACTTCAAAAAAGGATCTTCTGAAGCTTGTTGAAAAAGGAGATTTTAGAGAAGATTTATACTATAAATTAAATGTAATGCCAATTTTCTTGCCACCCCTAAGAAAAAGGTTAGAAGATATTCCAAATTTAATTAATCATTTTATAAATTTATTTAATAATAGAAATATGACTAAATTATCTGTCGATAATTTAGCATTAAACTTTTTAAAATCTTATCATTGGCCAGGAAATATACAGGAATTAAAAAACTTAATCGAAAGATTATCGCTTTCATTAACAAATGATAAAATAACTTTGTCAGAAGTGCAGGGTCAATTAAATAATTCTTTTGAAATAAATGATGATGATGAAAATATTACATTTGAAAATTTAATTGATAAACGTATCAGTAAGATTATATCTTCTATTAATGATAATATAACTAAAATGAATGTGTATGATGATTTTATAAAGACAGTTGAAAAACCTCTTATTGAAAATATTTTAGATTATACAAGAGGCAATCAAATTAAAGCGTCCTCTATATTAGGATTAAATAGAAATACTTTAAGAAAAAAAATATCAGAATTAGGTGTAACTGTTAGGAAAGTTAGAAAAAATAGTTTATAATAATTTCGTATAAATTATTTATAAAAAAATGAATAAGCTTTTAACTTTAAAAAATTTTTTAAAAGTAAACACTATATTTTTAATTCCATTCTTATTGTTGATATTAGGGTTATTTTATATAAATAATTTTGATTTAAATATTAAAAATTTATCAGAAACTTATTTTAATGTAATTTTCATAGTTTTATTTTTTCCAGTTATTTTTCTTTTTTATAAAGTTTTTAAACAAATATATACACTTTTCTTTCAAGCTAAATTAAAAATTGCTGGATATGAACTTCATAAAAAATTGGCTGTATTGTTTTCTATTGTGTGCTTGATGCCATCAATAATAATTTCTGCTTTTTCAATTTTTACTATAAATACTGCTTTAGAAGGATGGTTTAGTGAAAAGATCTCTACGGCTGTTTCCCAATCAGTAGAAGTTGCTAATAAATATTTAGTTGAGCATCAAAACGCTATGAAGGGAGAGGTATTAGATTTTGCAAAACAATTAAATGACAATGCTATTTCATTTTCATCTGATCAAGAGAAAATTTCTAAATTTCTTAATTTTTACATCAGTAAGAATAACCTTACAGATGCTGTTTTAATTGGGACATCAAGAAACGTATTAGCAAGGTCACAATTTGCATTTGAAATAAATTATTTAGATCTACCTAATAGCTATTACGATTTGGCAGATGATGGTAAAATAATTATCTCTAATGATGAAGACTCAAATAAGGTAAAAGGCTTTATTAAATTAGATCAATTTGTTGATGCATATTTATTAACTTCAAGATTTATTGATCAAAAAGTATTAGAGGCTATTAGAAAGTCAAATATTGCCTCTGACGATTATAAGTCAATTGAATTGAATTTATTTGATACAAAAGTTTCAATATTAGCTTTATTTCTATTTATCTCGTTATTTTTATTATTAATATCATTATATGTAGGTTTAGGGTTGTCAAATAGGTTAATATCTCCAATCGCTGAATTAATTCATGCTTCACAAGAAGTTGGTAGAGGAAATCTAAATTATCAAATAAAAAATAAGACACTTTTGCAAAATAAAATTAGCGAATTAAAAAAACTTGGTAATGCATTTAATAAGATGGTTCTTGATATTAAAAATAATAGATCAGAGCTTATTGAAGCTAATGAACAATTAGATCAACGAAGACAATTTTCGGAAGCCGTCTTATCTGGTGTTTATTCAGGAGTAATAGGACTAGATAAAAATTTTAAAATTAACTTACCTAACAAAACAGCTGAAAAGATTTTAGAAATTAATATTTCAAAAGATTATAATAAAAAATTTGAAAAACTTTTTCCTGAATTTAAATCTTTAATTAACGAGATCAAATTTAGGAATAATAATTTTGTAGAAAAAAAAATAGAATTCTTAAAAAATAATAAAAATTATATTTTGATATCTAGGATCGTTAAACAAATTAATGAAAACCAAATAATTGGATATGTTCTTACTTTCGAGGACATCACAGATCTTATTCAAGCACAAAAACTTGCTGCTTGGTCAGATGTAGCTAGAAAAATAGCACATGAAATTAAAAATCCCCTTACACCTATAAGACTAGGTGCAGAAAGAATTGTTAATTCTTTATTGATAAAATCAGATAAAAAATTAGCAAACACTTCAGAAATGATCTTGAAAAATGTAGATGACATAAGGCATTTAATCGATGAGTTTTCTTCTTTTTCTCGCCTGCCAAGTCCAGTTTTTGAAATGATTGATTATATAAATTTTATAGATGACACTTTTAATTTTTTTAAAACATCATATCCTGATATAAAGTTTGAAATAAAAAAATTAACTAATGAGAAGAAAAAAATAAAAATTAAAGTTGATCAAAAACAAATAAGACAAGTTATTAGTAATATCATTAAAAATTCTTTTGAAAATTTTCAAGAAAACAATATTTTAAATAAAACTATAACTTTTTCATCTATTATTAAACAAAAATTCATTTTTTTAGGTATTCAAGATAATGGTGTTGGAATAAAAAAAGAAAACAAAATTAAGGTATTAGAACCATACTTTACTACAAAAAAAAATGGAACAGGTTTAGGTTTAGCTATTTCTAAAAAGATAATCGAAGATCATGAAGGAGAAATTGATATTGAATCATCAGAAAAAGGTACCATAGTAAATATCAAGTTTCTTATTAATTAAGAATTGAAAAATATAAATATGATAAATAATAAAATATTAATTGTAGATGATGAACCTGATATTTGTAACTTAGTTTCAGATATATTAAGTGATAGTGGTTATTTAGTTAAAAAAGCATTTTCAAAAGATGATGCCATAAGTGTTATGGAAAATTCAGGAATATCACTTGTGATAACTGATATTTGGATGAATAGCAATGAAATGGAAGGATTTGAGTTACTTGAATGGTGTAAATCTTTCAATGCTTTAACCCCAGTCCTAATCATGTCAGGACATGGAACCATTGAGTATGCAATGAATGCTGCAAAGAACGGTGCTTATGATTTTTTAGAGAAACCGTTTAACTCTGAAAGATTATTATTTTTGGTTAAAAAAGCTCTTCAAGAAAGAGATTTAAAAATAAAATTAATGGATTCCAATAATGAATGGCTTAAAAGTAATCAAATTATTGGCAAATCATCTGAGATAAAAAATATTAAAAATATTTGTTTAAAAGTGTCAAAGAGTAATAGTAGAATATTAATAAGTGGTCCTTCTGGATCCGGTAAGGAAACTTGTGCTCGTTTTATTCACTCAATATCTAATAGAATGAACCATCCATTTGTTGTTGCAGCTTGTGCAAGTTTATCGAATCAAATGGTTGATCAATTACTTTTTGGTTTTAACGATAGCAAAAGTAAAAAAAATACTAAAAGTTTATTTGAACAAGCAAATAATGGAACAATATATTTTAACGAAATTTGTGACCTTCCTATTGACACTCAAGCTAAACTAATAAATGTAATACAAGATCAAAGTTTTTATAAGTATGGTTCAAATAAAAAAATAAAAATTGACATAAGAGTTATTGCTGGTACTACCTATGATCCAAATGAGGCAGTTAAAAATGGTATTTTAAGAGAAGACTTATATTATAGATTGTCTGTTGTACCAATATCTATTCCATCTCTGAATTCTAGAATAGAAGACATTAAAGTTTTAATAAATTCGTTTATGGAAGTAGCTTCAAAGTTATTTAATAAAAATAAATTAATTTTTTCAGATGAAACTTATATTTTGTTACAGAGTTTTAATTGGAAAGGGAATGTGAGACAATTAAAAAATCTAATTGAGTGGCTTTTAATAATGTATGGAAATGAAAAAAAATTCCAAATTGAAATAACTCATTTGCCTCCTGAGTTTCAAAGAAACGAAGATAATGAAAATATTCATAAATATGACTTTAATTTACCTATTAAAGATGCAAGAAAAGTTTTTGAAAAAAAATATTTAGAAATTCAATTAAATAGATTTAAAGGTAATATAGCAAAAACATCAACTTTTGTAGGGATGGATCGTTCGGCTTTACATAGAAAATTAAAAGAGTTAGATATAAAGTCTGATAGGTAAGTTTATGGTAATTTTATGAAAATTGTTATTTGTGGAGCTGGAAGAGTCGGGATGTCAATTTCAGAACATCTTTCTACTGAAAATAATGATATAACAGTTATTGATTCAAATCCTGAAGCTCTTAAAAAAATTACTGAACTTTATGATGTACAAGGGGTTTTAGGATTATCCTCACATCCGGCTGTTTTAAAAAATGCTGGGATAGAAGATGCAGATATGTTGATTGCAGTAACTGAATCTGATGAAATTAATATTATGGCGTGTCATTTTTCAAATTTGCTCCATAATATTCCAACAAAAATTGCTAGAATTCGTTCAAGAGAATATCTTAGTGAAGAGTTGTTAGATTTATTTCAAGAAGGAAAAATTCCTATTGATCATATTATTTCTCCTGAAGAAGAGGTGGCTTCTGCAATAGTAAAACAATGGAGAACTCCTGGTGCATTTGATGTTGCAGAGTTTTGTAACTCACATATAACAATGCTTGGAATTTTGTGTAATTCAAATTGCCCAATATTAGATACTCCATTGAGAGAATTAGTAGACTTATTTCCTGGTTTAAATGCTACTATAATGGCTATAATCAGAGATAATAACTTAATTATTCCAAGATCCGGAGATGATGTTCTAAACGTAAACGATAGAATATATCTATCATGTAAAACTGAACAAATTGATAGAACTTTAGCGGCATTTGGCCATTCAGAAATAACTTCTCATAATGTCACAATTTCAGGTGCTGGTAATTTGGGTGTTATGATTGGAAATATGATTAATAAAATTTCACCTGATACAAATCTTACTTTTATTGAATTAGACAAAGACGTAGCTAGAAACGCGGCAGAGCAGTTAGAGTTTGCTTCAATTATATCTGGAGACACTCTAGATCCGGAAATAATAAAAGAAGCTAGAGTAAGTAAAGAAACATCATTTATTTCAGCTACAAATCATGATGAAGTAAATATTTTGTCATCATTGTTAGCAAAAAGGTCAGGAACCAAACATTGTATTGTTTTATTAAATCAACCAGCATTTTTTCCTTTAGTAAACACCTTAGATTTAGAAGCAGTTATTAGTCCACCTGTTATTACTGTATCGTCAATTCTAAAATATATAAGGAAAGGTCAAATTGAAGCGGTACATTCAATAATTGAAGAATTTGGAGAAGTAATATCTGTTGAAGCCCTTGAAACATCTTCAATTATTGGAATGCCTTTAAAAGAGATTAAATTACCCAAAAATGTTTCTATTGGCTCTATAGTAAAAAAAGATAGTGAAATAATACCAGCAAGAGGTAGTTCAATAATTGATCCAGGAGATAAATTAGTTATGTTTGTTCCAGTTAAATCAATAAAAAAAGTTCAAGAACTTTTATCTGTTAGATTGGATTATTTTTAATGTTATGTTATGTAAACAATAAATTTTGCTCTCTTAATAAAGCTCAAATTTCGGTTAATGATAGAGGATATCAGTTTGGTGATGCTGTATATGAAGTAATATTTTATAAAAATGGAAAATTTTTAGATTTAGAGGGACATTTAAAAAGACTCAGAAAATCTATGCTTAGAATTGATTTTGAATTAAATTTTTCAGATTCATCCATAATAACAATTATAAAAAGATTACTTTCAGAAAATAATATAAAACATGGTTCAATTTACATTCAAGTATCAAGAGGTGAATATTCAAGGGATCATAGTTATTTCAATATGCCTTTAAAACCAATTCTAGTTATTTTAACAAAAAAAATTAAAGAAGACTTTAAAACTATTATTCCAGGCATTAAAGTTTATACTACTTTAGATACTAGATGGAATAATCCAGATATTAAAACAACACAACTTTTACCTAATGTATTAGCTAAAACCAAAGGAATTAAAAATGGTTTTGGTGAAGCATTATTTTTAGATAAAAAGTCATATATAACAGAGGGTTCAAGCTCAAACTTTTGGATTTTAAACAAAAATAATATACTAATTACAAGGTCTCTTGATGGAAAAATATTAGCTGGAATTACAAGAGATTCAATCTTAAATTGTGCTAAAAATAAAAATATTAAAGTAGAAGAAAAAAAAATATCATTAGATAATATTAAAAATTGTAAAGAAGCTTTCATCACAAGTGCTTCATCTTTTGTTACACCTGTAATACAAGTGGATAGCATCAAAATTAACAATGGAAAAGTTGGAGAATTTTCTAACTTACTGCGGAAAACATATTTAGAATTGAATAATTAATTATTAGTAAATTGAATAATATAAGTAATTTAAAAGAAAAAGTACTAATAGTTATTCCTATTATAAATAACTATAAAATATTTAAAGATTCTTTCTATACTAAAAAGAACTTAGAAAATAGAAAATCGGAAACAATTTCATTAGTTCGTGCATTAAATGTAAATGTATTAGATGTTTTAACCATAAAAATTAATAAATTTTCATCCGCATATTTATTTAATAATAATTCACTAGACTGCATCTTAGAATTAATACAAAAACTAAAAGTTGATTTATTAATTATTGATTTTCAATTGTCTCCAATACAACAGAGAAACCTAGAACTTTTCTTTAAAGTTAAAGTAATAGATAGAACACAAGTTATTTTAGAAATATTTTCTTCAAGAGCAATTTCAAATGAAGGTAAAATCCAAGTAAAATTAGCTGCTTTGAATTTTCAAAAAACTAGACTTGTGAGATCTTGGACCCATCTAGAAAGACAAAGAGGAGGCTCTGGTTTTTTAGGCGGTCCTGGAGAAAGACAAATAGAGTTAGATAGAAGAATAATTAATAAAAATATTAAAAATTTAAATGCAAATCTTCAAAAAGTTGTCAAAACTAGATCAATACAAAATTCAAAAAGAAAAAACTCATCGTCAATTATAGTTTCTCTTGTGGGTTACACAAATACTGGAAAATCAACATTATTTAATAGTCTTACTAATTCTTCGGTAATTTCTAAAAACATGTTATTTGCAACATTAGATCCAACTTTAAGATTAATGAAGCATGAAATGTCCTATAAAAATAAAATAATTTTGTCTGATACTGTTGGTTTTATTTCTTCTCTTCCAACTGAATTGGTAGAATCTTTTAAATCTACTCTAGAATTTATAAGAGAATCAGACTTCTTGTTAATTGTTAATGATGCTTCTGACGAAAATATGGAAGATAAGAATGATATAATTTTAAAGACTCTAAAAAGTATAGGTATTGAAGATAATTATTTAAAAGAAAATGTTATTAATGTTTTTAATAAACGTGATTTAGTGTGTAATGAAAAACAAAATTTATATTTTCCTAATTTTAAAAATTTTATATTTACTTCTTCATTTAATATTGATGATATAAAAAAATTAAAGAAAAAAATTTATGAATTCTCTTTAAATATAAAAAAAAAGTAATTACAAAATGTTTGATTTTAAAAAGGAAGAAAATAGAAAATATGTAAATGATTTTTTCTTTTTTTTATTAAAAAAAGTTAATGATGATATAATTCTTAAACATCTAGAAAATCTTAATTCTGATGAGATTTTTACTAAATCTGATAAAAATGATTTTGTCACTGTTTATGATAAAAAAGCAGAAGAATATATCATTAAAGAAATAAATAAAAAATTTATAAAAATTAAAATTATTGGAGAAGAAACTTCTTTTCAAAAAAAATTGGATTTGTCAATTATGGATGATGGATATTATATTACTATCGATCCAATAGATGGAACAAAAAACTATATAAATAAAAATCAAAATTTCTGTAGTATGGTTTCACTGATTTTTAAAAAAAAACCAATTGCAAGTTTTATATATTATCCACTAATCCAAAAATACATTAGTTCATTTGAAAATTTTGGTTCTAAGATTTTAGATTTAAACACTAATAAGATTTTTAAATTACAAATAAATAAAGAATTAATTAACTTTGCAACAGGTGGAACAAAAGGAATACCTGAAGTTAAAAGAAAAATTATTTTAGAAAAATTTAATTTTAATTTTAAGAGGTGTTTTATTGGAAGTGCAGGTGTCGAAACTTTAATGTTAGCAAATAATGAAGTAGATTTCATTTTTCATGGTAGAGTTACTGCTTGGGATCATTCGCCTATGACTTTAATTACAAAAGAGGCAGGTGGTGAAGTTTTGATGTTTAATAATGCATCTCAATTCAATATTTTTTCTAAGGGTCCAATATTAGCTGCAAAAAACATTCAACACTGGAAATATGTAAAAAGTAAATTAAATATTAATTAATCATTTTTTATAATATTAAATGGGTTGAATGCTTGCAAACCTGCCATTATTTCAATTTTATTTACATTAATATTTTTTGGTCTAGTAGCAACCCAGTAAATAGTTTCACCTATATCTTCAGGTTTGATAAAATTTGTGTTTTCATAAACTTTATTAGCTTTTTCATTGTCACCTTTAAATCTAACTAATGAAAATTCTGTTTCAGCTAAGCCAGGCTCTATTGATGTTACATTAATCCCTTTACTAACCAAATCTGCTCTGAGGTTTAAGGAGAACTGGCTGACAAAAGCTTTGGTTCCTCCATACACATTTCCCCCTGGATATGGGTATGATCCAGCTACAGAACCTATATTAATTATATGCCCACTTTTATTTTGAACCATTTTTGGTAAAACCTGTCTCGTAGCATAGATTAAACCTTTAATGTTTGTGTCGACCATTTGGTCCCAGTCATCTAAATTTGCTTCATCCGCTCCTTCTAATCCTAGAGCTAAGCCAGCATTATTACATAAAACATCTATATTTGAAAAATCTGGAGGGATATTTTCTATTTCTTTTTTAACAGCAACTCTATCAGTTATATCAAAGCAAAGTGGAAGGCAATTTTGACCTAATTCTCTTGTCAGATCTTCTAGTCTATTACCTCTTCTTCCAGTAATTATTACTTTCCATCCATTTTTAATAAAAATTTTAGCTGTTTCTTTTCCAAATCCTGAAGTGGCTCCAGTAATAAGAATAGTTTGTTGTAAATCATTCATTATTCATTTCCTCTTTGATTTTTGCATCTTTCCATAATTGAGTAATATTTTTTGGGTTGATTTTAATATTATTTTTTTGAAGCGTTTTTTCAATATTTATAAATCTATTTTTAAATTTTTTTATTGATTTTTCTACAACTATATCTGGGTTTAAATCTAAATGCCTTATGAGGTTTACAATAGAGAATAATAAATCTCCAATCTCTTCTTCAACTTTTTCTAAATTATTGTTAATCTGTAATGATTTTTTTACCTCAATTAATTCTTCTTCTACTTTATTTAACGGACCTAAATAATCATTCCAATCAAAATTCATTAAACTCACTTTTTGTTGAACTTTTAAGCTTTTTAGAAGTGGAGGTAAATTGTTAGGAATATCATCTAATATACTGTTAAATTGATTTTTTTTATTTTGTTTTTCTTTTAATTTGATTTTTTCCCATGTGTCTTTTGGAGTGTCATTTTGATTATAATTGATATCAAATATTTGCGGATGTCGTCTAATAATTTTTTTTGTAATTGCATTACAAACTTCCTCAAATGAAAACATGTTATTATCTTTGCTAACTTGACTAAAAAGCACTACTTGAAGTAACAAATCTCCTAATTCTTCTTTAATATTTTTAATATCTTTATTATTTATTGCATTTTGGAGCTCATAAGCTTCTTCGATTGGAAAATTACTTAATGATTCAAAAGTTTGTGCAATATCCCAAGGGCATCCATTTTGAGGATGTCTTAAAAGTTCAATTACTTTTAATAACTTATTTAGTGAATTCAGTTTATTTAATTCATTTAATTCTTTTAATGTTAACTTTTTCATACTTATTGTGTATACATTTAATAGAGTAAAGTAGTATGACTAATTCAAATAATCAACCAAATACAAGTGTATCAATTTTAACTAAATTTAGACGTTTTTTTTTAACAGGTCTATTAGTAACTGCTCCAATAATAATTACAATTTACGTTACTTGGCTTGTAATCACTTTTATTGATGTCAAAGTTGCAAACCTCTTGCCTGAATATTTAGATTTTAGAAAAGCATTACCATTTCAAATCCCTGGTTTAGGTTTGTTGATTGTTATTTTTGTTATAACTTTAATTGGTGCAATTACACCAGGATTAATTGGAAGAAATTTACTAAAGCTTGGTGAAATGATTTTATTTAAAACACCAGTTATTAGAACTGTATATTCATCAATAAAGCAAATTATGGAAACTGTTATGTCTACTAATTCTAAAAGTTTTAAAGAAGTGGTTTTAGTTGAATATCCAAGAAAAGACATATGGGTCATAGCATTTGTTACAAGTTCTGTAAAAGGTGAAATAGATTATAAAATTAAAAAGTCTAAATTAGTAAGTATTTTTGTTCCTACAACTCCCAATCCCACTAGTGGTTTTTTACTTTTTGTTGCTCAAAAAGATTTAATATATCTAAATATGCCAGTTGAACAAGCAGTTAAATTAGTTATATCTGGTGGAATTGTTTCTCCTAAACAAAAAAAATTAACCGCCTAATGACACAAGTGCTTTTTTATTCTGAAAAATTTCATTGAGATTTTTTATTTTTTTTGAATTTATCTCAAAATTATTATAAAGATATTCTGCTTCGATCTTAGCGTTTTCAATTAAATCCTTATGAAGAATTAAATTTACAAATCTAAAATTAGCATCTCCAGATTGTCTTACACCCAAAACTTCACCTGGACCTCTTAAAATTAAGTCTTTCTCAGCAATGATAAATCCATCGTTTGTAGATTTTAATGTATTTAATCTTTTTTCTGCAATTTCAGATAATTGATTTTCATATAAAAGTATACAATAAGACTGTTTATCACTTCTTCCAACACGACCTCTAAGTTGATGTAATTGTGCTAACCCGTACCTATTAGCAGACTCTATAATAATTATATCTGCATTTGGAACATCTATTCCAACTTCCACAACTGTAGTTGCTAGAAGAATTCTAGATTTTCCATCTCTAAAATTATTGATTATTATATCTCTTTCTTCTGATTTTTGTTTTCCATGAACTATATTAAACTCTGTACTCTTAAAACATTTTGATAAATATTTCTCTCTTTCCTCAATAGATGTTAAATTTGTAGTATCTTCATTGAATTCAATTGCAGGGCATATCCAATAAATTTGTGATCCTTCAGAAATTCTTCTTTTAAGACCTTTTACAAGTGAATCTAATTTCTTCATAGAAATAAGAGATGTATCAATATTTTTTCTTCCTTTTGGTTTCATTTTTATATTTGAAACACTCATGTCATTGTAATATGTCAAGGCTAATGATCTTGGAATTGGTGTTGCAGTCATAACAAGTAAATTTATATCTTTTCCTTTTTCAACTATTGAAATTCTTTGATTCACACCAAATCTGTGTTGTTCATCTATAACTGCTAATTTTAAATTTTTATATATTAGGCCTTTTGAAGTTAAAGCATGTGTCCCTATTATTATTTTAGATTTACCATTTTTAACATTTTCATAATTTTGTTTTTTTAATTTTGCGGATTGTTTGCCAACTATTAAGGTAATTTCAATATCTAGATTTTTAATTAGGTGTTTTAAATTTTGATAATGTTGTTGAGCTAAAACTTCAGTTGGAGCCATTAAAGCTGCTTGATATCCAGATCCTATAACTTGTATCATGGCAAATATTGCAACAATTGTTTTTCCACTTCCTACATCACCTTGCAACAACCTCATCATTGGTTTATTAGATTTTAAATCATCTGAAATTTCATCAATGACTTTAATCTGATCTTCTGTAAGTTCAAAATTTAAATTTTTGAGTAACAAGGTATTTAAATCATTATCTAAAATTCTAGAATTATTGGCTTTCATTTTATCTTTTAAAATCATGAGAGAAATAAAATTTGATAATAATTCATCGTGTGCTAACCTTTTTATCAAGTTACTTTCTTGATTGTAAAACTCTTGTTTTTTTGGCATATGAAGTGTCTTTATAGTATTTGAAAAACTTAAAAAATTAAATTTCTCTAGGGTTTCATCTTTAGACCATTCTTCTAAATCATTTAAGTTTTCTAAACCATAATTTATAATATTATTAATTTGATTCTTTTTGATACCATTTGGTATTCTATATATTGGATCATATTTTGGAATTTTATAATTTAGTTCTTTAGGAATAAAGTAATCAGGGTGGGTGATTTGCGGAATTCCTTTAAATATTTCAACTTTACCACTAACTGTATATTTATTATTAATTTTATATAATTTTGAAAAGCTATTTGAATATAAATTGAAGTATACAATGTCAAGTCTCTGATTTGATTCATCATTTAATCCAAATGTTATTATCCTTGAAGGAATTCTTCTTTTAAAGAATCCCTTTTTGATATTCATTTCAACAATCACAACATCTACAGTAATGTAATCTCCTTTTTCAGAACTCTTAATTGAAGTTTTTTGATATCTATTAATATATTTTGTTGGTAAATTTAGTAAATGATCTATAACTCTTGAACCAATTTTATCCTTAATTAATTTAACTGTTTTAGGACCAATGCCTTTTATATTTTCAATAGAATTAAAAATTTTTTCTGATAAGTTATTTTTTTTAATGCTAATAGACAATTACAAATTCCTAAATTTTTGTAAACCAAGATAATTTTATGAAAGAAAATTTAAACAATAAAGATTTAATTATAAAAAAGCTTATTTATAGATCAAAATATACTGGAACAAAAGAAACTGATATTCTTTTATCAAATTTTGTTGATGCTTATATACACAATTTAACATCTGAACAATTAAAAACATATCAAAGTATTTTAGATTCTGGTGATCCACGTATTTGGAGATTAGCAATAGATAATGAAATTTCCAATGATGAAAAAGAACTTTATCTTCTTAATATGATAAAGAAAAGTGGTAATATTAATGATTGATTTAAAAATCAATCAAGAACGAAATAATTTTTCATCTTTTAATGGTATTGATGAAGCATTCTTACCTATTTTTATTAATAAATATTTAAAATTAAATAATAAACTATTTTTAGTTTTAAAAGATGATAAACAACTGAATGAAATTGAAAGTTTGGTTTCGATTTCTAATCCTAAATGCAAAGTTTTATCTATACCTGCGTGGGATATCTTGCCTTATGATAATTCGTCTCCTAACAAGGTATTAAATGGACAAAGAATAAGTACATTATCTAGTCTAGTAAATAATGTTTTTTTAGATGACGAACTTATTATTTTAACTACATTTAATAGTATTTTTATAAAAACAGCACCATTCGATTTTTATAAAAATCTTTATTTGGATATTTTTATTTCACAAACTATTTCGATTTCAAACTTAAGAGATAAATTAACTGAAATGGGTTACACAAAAGTAAATACTGTAAGAGAAAATAATGAATTTGCAGTTAGGGGAGATATAATTGATATTTTTAATTCTGGAAAAGAAAATCCTATACGTATTTATTTAAACAATGATAAAATAGAAAAAATTTCATTTTTCGATGCACTTACACAAAGAAATAAATCCAATTTAAAAATTGATAATAAATTAATTATATTTCCAGCATCAGAAATTCTTTTATCAAAAGAAAACATTGAAGTTTTTAAAAAAAAATATTCAAGCTATTTTGATATTGATTTAAGAAATGATGATCTATACACGAAGATTTTATCTGGGCATAGAATTTCAGGCATAGAAAATTATTTTAGCTTATTTTTTAATACAGCTCTTTCGAATATTTTTGATTTAATTTCAAAAAATAAATGTTTTAGTGATATGAAATATTTAATCTTTGATAAGAATATTAATCATGTCTTAAAGAAACTTGAAGAGATTGAATTATTGTATAAAAGAAGAAGTGATGAATTTTCAAAATTTCTTCAACCTTATTATAATTACTTAACTTTAAAAGAATTTAAAAATTATCAAAAAACATTAAAATTCAATTTCATTAATGATTTGCAACCAAGTAATTCTCATGATTATCATTCAAAAAAAATTATTTTGCCAACAAGCAATTCTGTAAATAAAAGTGCTTTGGAGCATCTATCAGAATTTATAAATAATCAATTAAATAATGGAAAAACTATTGTTTTCTGTTGTGAAGAAAAAGAAAAATTATTTAACTATAAAAAATATTTTGAAGAAATAATAAAACAAAAAAAAATAAAGATTATTTATTTGAATTATTATGATTTATTAAATTCTACAGAATTAAGTAATTTAATATTTTGTAATATTAATATTTCAAATAGTTTTGAATTTAACAATTATATCTTTGTCAACGAAAGTGATTACTCTCATAAATATTATAAACCAAAAAAATCAAAAATTCGAAAGGCTGAAAACTTTTTAAAAGATTTAAACTCACTCAAAGCTAATGACTTTGTCGCTCATGTAGATCATGGAGTTGGCATTTATAGATCCTTAGAAATTATTAATATTTCCAATAATGATCATGATTGCTTAAAGATTGAATATTCTGGTGGAGACAAACTTTTTGTGCCAGTCGAAAATATTAATTTATTATCTAAAATTGCTGATGGTATAGAAAACAGAATTCTAGATAAATTAGGTTCATCCAATTGGTTAATAAAAAAAAATAAAATTAAAAATAAAATTGACGATTTAGCTAATAAATTGATAACTACAGCTGCAAATCGAAGAGTACAAAATAAGATACAAATTTATGAACCAAAAAATTATAAAGAGTTTGTTAGTAATTTCCCTTTTGATCTTACTGATGACCAAGAAACAGCAATTGAGGATACTTTAAATGATATCTATTCAAACAAATTGATGGATAGATTAATTTGCGGAGATGTTGGATTTGGCAAAACAGAAGTCGCTATAAGAGCGTCCTTTGTTGTGGCATCCTCTGGCAAACAAGTAGCTATTGTTGCACCAACAACAATATTAGTAGAACAACATTTCAAAACATTTGAAGATAGATTTAAAGATTTTGATGTTAGTATCAAAAGCCTATCTAGGATGACTAAAAACAATGATAGGTTAAAAATTAAAAATGATCTTAATAATGGAAAGTTATCTATTGTGATAGGTACACATGCACTATTATCTAAAGATATATCATTTTTAAATTTAGGATTGATTGTTATTGATGAAGAACAGCATTTTGGAGTTGCTCAAAAAGAAAGACTTAAAGAACTACAATTTGATATACATGTATTAACTTTATCTGCAACTCCAATCCCAAGAACTCTTCAGTTATCTTTGACTGGCTTAAAAGATTTAAGTCTTATAACAACTCCTCCAACTAACAGATTAGCCGTAAGAACTTTTGTTAATGAATGGGATAAGGTTACTTTAACAGATGCTTTAAAAAGAGAGATAGAAAGGGATGGTCAGATTTTTGTTGTTTGTCCAAGAATTAAAGATATTGAAATAGTGTTAAAGTTAATTGAAACAATGTCTCCAGCATCAAAAATTTCTGTTGCTCACGGTAGATTAACACCGACCGAACTAGAAGATAGCATAATAAGTTTTTATCAAAAGGAATCTAATATTTTAATTTCTACAAATATTATTGAATCTGGAATTGATATCCCTAATGCTAATACACTAATTATTTATAATGCTGACTTATTTGGTTTGTCTCAACTCTATCAGCTCAGAGGTAGAGTTGGAAGGAGTGATAAAAGAGCTTATGCTTATCTTACAACAAAAAAAGGTAAAGTTTTAAATAATAATGCGATCGAAAGGTTAAAAGTTTTAAAAACTTTAGATAATTTGGGTGCGGGATTTTCTTTAGCTAATTATGATTTAGATATTAGAGGTGCAGGTAATTTGTTAGGTGATGAACAATCTGGTCAAATTAGAGATATCGGATATGAACTTTACCAAAAAATGCTTATGGAAACAATTAATAGCCTTAAAAAAAATAAAAATACTCAATATGTAAATTGGTCTCCTACGATTACAATTGGTAAAGCAGTATTAATACCTGAAGATTACGTTGAAGATTTATCAACGAGAATGTCTTTATATAGAAAAATTGGTGATTTAACCTCTAATGATGAAATTAAAAATTTTATAGAAGAATTAAATGAAAGATTTGGCCCACCACCTAATGAGGTTTCAAATTTGATTTATACAATATCTTTAAAAATAATTTGCTTAAAATTAAATATTAATTTCATAGACATCGGGCCTAAAGCATTAATTATTGGTTTTAGGAAACAAGGAGAAAAAGAAGTTTCTAAAATTTTAGATTGGGTTAATAAAAACAACAATTTTATCAAACTTAGAAATGATGAAAAAATTGTTATAACCTTAAAAGGAAAGAGTGTTAATAGATTTAAATTATTAAAAGATTATTTGAAAGAGATAAATCATATATTTAAGCCTTAATGACATCTAAAAGTTCCCTTGGTTTTTTCGAAATCAATTGTACTCACTTTTATCAAAATAAATTTATTTGAATTACAGGACTTTATTAACTTTTCTTTTGCAGTTTGAGGTAAATCAGTAATGTATTTAGTATTTAATCTCCATTCAATTGTAACATACTTAGTCATTTCTTTTTGAACTATATTTCCATCGACTTTGTTTTTTGCAACATGTGAAGAGCAATTAGCAATAAATAAAATCAAAAATACATAAAAAAACAAATATAATTTTTTCATAAAATTTCCTTTACCATGTTCCTGTATTATCCATTGATTTCCAAGGATCTTTAATTTCTAATGCTTCTCCTTGTTGAAGAAGTTCAATTGAAATATTATTTGGAGATTTAATGAAAGCCATTCTTCCATCCCTAGGTGGTCTATTTATAACCACGCCTTTATCCATTAATTTCTGACAAGTCTCATATATATTTGGAACTGAAAATGCCAAATGACCAAAATTTCTTCCTTTATCAAGGTCCTCATAGTCCCAATTATGAGTAAGTTCTATTTCTGGTGATCTAGTATTTATTGCAGAACTTTCATCTTCAGTAGCAGCTAAAAATATTAATGTAAACTTTCCTTCAGGAACATCTTTTCGTCTTGTTTCAATTAAGCCTAATTTATTACAAAAGAAATCTAATGATTCTTCTAAATTGTTAACTCTAATCATTGTATGCAAAAATTTCATTAAAAACTCCAAGTAATATTAAAAATTATATCTATTTGTTAGAAGATTCAATAAATTTATTTTATATTAGTTTTATGTCCAAATTAGATTATGGTTATAACATACCTGCCTTAAAAGGAATGAAGTTAGAAGAAATTCAAACACCATGTTTACTGATTGATTATGAGACATTTAAATTAAATGTTGAAAAAATGAGATCTTTTACTCATGAAAATAATATAAAACTCAGACCTCACGCAAAAATGCATAAATCTGTAGAGGTGGCAAAATATCAACTTCAATATGGAAATGCTTCTGGTATATGTTGTCAAAAATTAAGTGAAGCTGAAGTATTTGTAAGATCGGGTATAAAAGATATTTTAATCACTAATCAAATAACAGATTTAAAGAAAATTGATAGATTATGTAAAATTAACAGGTCAGGTTCTAAAGTTAGTTGCTGTGTAGATAATATAGATAATTTAAATGATATAAATAATATTGCCTCTGATAATAACGTCAAAATTGAAATTTTTATAGAATTAGAGTGTGGTGCTCAAAGATGTGGAACGGATAACATTGATGATATTAAACTAATGATTCAATTTATTAATAAGTCTTCAAATATAAAACTGTCTGGGTTTCAAGCATATAATGGCTCTAATCAACATGTGTATGATTCAAAAGAAAGAGAAATTACAGTTAACAATACTAATAAAAGAATTTCTAATTTACTCAAATATTTTGATATGACCAATTTGATCGTAACTGGAGGAGGTACTGGTTGTTTCGAAGAAGAAGCAAAAAGTAAAATTTATAATGAAATTCAAGTTGGTTCATATGCATTTATGGATGCACATTATTCAAGTTTAAAGAAGAATAAATCTAATATTCTTTTTGAAAACTCACTATTTATTTATACAAGTGTCATTTCAGTAGCCAAACAAAATTTTGTAGTTGTTGATGCTGGTTTAAAGTCTATGTCTGTAGACAGTGGACTACCAAAAATATTCAACAAAAATGATCTAAAATATACAAAATGTTCTGATGAACATGGAATAATTGAAGATTATAACAACTCTCTTAAATTAAATGATAAGTTAAAATTGATACCGGGGCACTGTGATCCAACATGTAATTTACATGATTGGTATGTTGTTATTGATAAAAATAGAAAAGTAAAAGATTTGTGGAAAGTATCGGCTCGTGGATTTAGTTTTTAATGATTGAGTATAACAAAAATAATTTACTTGTAATTTTAGGTAATCAGCTTTTTCCATTGGAATATATTTCTCAGTTAAATATTAATAAAGTTTATATGAAAGAAGATATTGAACTTTGTACTTATTTTAAACATCACAAAATGAAATTAACTCTTTTTTTAACCGCTATGAGAGATTATCGTGACCTTTTAAAAAAAAATGATTTTGAAGTTCATTACAATCCATTAAAAATAGACCAAAAGACAAATAGCAACTATATAGATGACCTTAGAATTTTCATAAAAAAAAATAAAATAAATAGATTATATGTATATGATATTATTGACAAATTTTTTGAAAAAAAATTCTTAACTCTTTCTAATGAAATAGATTTAACTTTTATTCCATCTCCAATGTTTTTTTTAAGTCAAGAAGATCTTAAAGAGTATGGAGATAATAATAAAAATTTAAGAATGGTTTCTTTTTATCAAATGATGAGAAAGAAACTAAATCTTCTTATAGACGAAAATGAAAAGCCTACAGGGGGGAAATGGTCATTCGATGAATTAAATAGAAAACGACTTCCAAAAGAAATTAAAATACCAACTACTACATTTTTTAATAAGTCTGAAAATATTGATGACGTAAAATTAATTGTGGATGAATATTTCTCTAGTCATCCAGGAGATAATAAAAATTTTTGGGCACCAACTAATAGAAAACAAGCCCTTAACTTATTAAAAGAATTTATTGAGCTTAAATTTAAAAACTTTGGAGATTTTGAAGATGCAGTTGATATAGACGAAAACTTTTTATTTCACTCTTGTCTAAGTTCTTCTTTAAATTTAGGTTTAATAACTCCAAAAGATGTAATCGAAGAAGTTAATAAATCAAAAGACATACCATTAAATTCTCTCGAAGGGTTTATAAGGCAAATAATTGGATGGAGAGAGTTTATAAGACTGATTTATTTTTTAAAAGGTGATTTTCAAGAAAATTCAAATTATTGGAAACATGACAGAAAATTAAAAGATTGTTGGTATGATGGAACAACTAACGTTAAACCTTTAGATGACACAATAAAAAAGTGTTTAAAATATGGATATGTACATCACATACCACGTTTAATGATTTTAAGTAACATAATGAATTTATGTAAAATTTCTCCTAAAGAAATATATAGATGGTTTATGGAAATGTTCGTTGATAGTAGTGACTGGGTAATGGTACCTAATGTTTATGGAATGGGAACTTATGCAGATGGTGGAATTTTTTCAACTAAGCCATATATTTGTGGATCTAATTATATTCTAAAAATGAGTAATTATAAAAAAGATAAATGGTGTGATGTTATGGATGGATTATATTGGTCTTTTATTGAAAATAACAAATCTTTTTTTTCAAAAAATCCTCGTTTAAATATGATGGTTAGAACATTGGAAAGAATGAATGTTGAAAGAAAAAAAATAATTTTTGAAAAAGCTGATGAATTTGTTGAAAACGTTACATATATATAAAGCATGAAAAAAATATTTTATCTATTAATTAAAATTAAAATCATTTTCTTCTTATCAATTTTTCAGTCTAAATCAGATACTTTTTACTACTCAGGCGGTTGTTTTTGGTGCACGGAACAAGATTTTGAAGAATTTAGGGGGGTTAAAGAGGTTATTAGTGGTTTTACTGGAGGAACAACTCCAAATCCTAAATATTATCCTAATCAATGGGGAGACCACAGAGAAGCTGCTAAGGTGATTTATGACCCAAACAAAGTTTCATTTACTGAATTAGTAAAACATGTTTTCAATACAGTTGATTACGAAGATTCAGATGGTCAGTTTTGTGATAGAGGTCACTCATATAGCCCAGCTATTTATTACAAAAACAATGAACAAAAAAATATTATAAATGATATTGCTCCCAAAACTTCAAAAGTCGCTGTAGAAAAAGAAACAAAATTTTATCCTGTAAGGGATGAACATCAAAATTTTTATAAAAAAAATTCTTTAAAGTATTATCTCTATAAAACTGCATGTGGTAGAGAAAAAAGATTAAAGCAATTGAAAAAAGTTAAATAAAAAAAATGTCTATTTGGGGAACATTAATCGGTGGCATGTTAGGTTTTACTATTGGTGGACCGATAGGAGCATTATTAGGATCTTTTCTAGGAAGTAAATTTTCAAGTGGAAAAATTAAAAGTATAAACTTTAGTAATGAAAACTCTCAACAGATTTTTGCATTAGCTTTAATTATTTTGTCTGCAAAAATTAGTAAAGCAGATGGAGTTGTCACAAAGGATGAATTACTTGCAATTAAAGAAAAGTTAAATATACCAGATAGTGAAATTGATAATGTTTCAAAAGTGTTTAATGTAGCAAAACAAGATGATTTAGGTTTTGAGCCATATGCACAACAAATAAGCCAAATTTATTCAAAAAATAAAACAGCTTTAGTAGAAGTTTTAAATATTCTTTTATATATTGCTGAAGCAGACGGAGAGGCTAGTAAACCTGAAATTAAGATGATAAGAGAAATTGGTTTTATCTTTAATCTTACTGAAATTGAAATAAATAGTCTTTTTGAAAGCAGAAAATCATCAGAAAAATTAAATCCATATATAGTTTTAGGAGTTAAGCCATCTGATGATATTAAAGAAATTAGAAAAAAATATATTAATTTATCAAAAACTTATCATCCAGATTTATTAATTAATAAAGGTGTACCAGAAGAAGTTCTTGAAAAAAGTAAAGAAAAAATGAGAATAATTAATAATGCTTGGGATCAAATCCAAAAACTAAAAAAAACTAGTTAATTCAATTTTTTAAAATGGTAATCAATTTTTTAGAAATAGTATTAGAAATTATTTTAACTCCCTTTTCATTTGGATGAATGCCATCACTTAAATTTAATTCTGGATTTAAAGCCACGTCTTGAAGCAAAAAGGGAATAAATAACAGATTAAATTTTTTTGCTAAATCAGGATAAATAATGTCAAAGCTATCTTTATATTTTTTTCCATAGGAAGAAGGTGCAATCATTCCAGCTAAAATTATTTTAACATTTTTAGCATTAATTTTTTTAATGATTTTTTCTAGGTTTTTATATGTTTCATTTGGTTTAATGCCTCTTAGCATATCATTTGCACCTAAACACAATACAACGTGTGTTATATTTTTTTCAGCAAGCGTCCAATTAAGTCTATTTAAACCTCCAAAACTAGTTTCACCAGGGATGCTAGCATTAATTATTTTATAATTATATCCTAACAGTAAAAGTTTTTGTTCAAGTATATTATTTAAGGAATTTTTTTTATCCAATTTGTATCCAGACATTAAACTATCACCGTATAGCAATATTTTATCTAATGCATAGGAGTTAAACGTAACTAGACAACTTAAGATTAATGTAATAATAAATTGTTTGAGCATGAACAAACTTCTCGAAATAAAAAATTTAAGTTTATCTTATAAGATAAATAATAAGTCATTACAAATACTTAAAAATGTAAATATTGATCTAAATTATAAAGAATCAATTTCAGTTATTGGAGAAAGTGGCTCAGGTAAAACTAGTTTGATTATGTTAATAGCTGGTTTAGAAAAATTTAATTCAGGGGAATTAATTTTTGATGGCAATAACTTTAAAAATTTAAATGAAGATCAACTTTCAGATATTAGAAGAAAAAATATTGGTATAATTTTTCAATCTTTTTTTCTTTTGCCAAATTTTACGGCATTAGAAAATGTAAATTTAACTTTAGAAATTAACAACATAGATAATGGTTTAAATAAATCTAAAGAAATTTTAGATAAGGTAGGTTTGAAACATCGATTTAATCATTACCCAAGTCAACTCTCTGGAGGTGAGCAACAAAGAGTTGCTATAGCTAGATCATTGGTTATGAAACCAAAGTTAATATTAGCTGACGAGCCTACAGGTAATCTTGATAAAATAAATTCATCATTAATTTCAGGTATCTTATTTGATATTGTAAAAGATTCAGGATCAAGTCTTATATTAGTAACTCATGACACCAAAATTGCCAATAAAGCACATAAAAAAATTGAAATAAATGATGGAAAAATTATTTAATTATACTGATTTAAAATTTATATTTTTATTTTCATTTAAAGACTTATTCAGAAGTAAGGCTAAATTATTGAGTATTTCAATAACTCTTTTTTTAAGTTTGTTTATATACAGTACAATTTTAACAATTAATTTAAGTCTTAATGAAGAGTTATCAAAAAATCAAAAAACTCTTTTGGGTGGTGATTTAGAAATTGATTACAACAGGGGAAAAGCTGATTATAATTTAATATCAAAAATAAAAAAAATTGCACAAGTAACTGAAATAATTGAATTTAATTCAATGATTAATAAAGATAATAAATCAATTTTTGTAAGAATTAAATCAATTGATATTAATTATCCACTATATGGAAAAGTTGAAACACATCCAAAAAATGCATTTCAAATTATGAAAAAAAATTCCAATACAATTTTATTAAATAAAAATACATTTGAAAATTTGAAACTTAAAATAGGAGAAAAAGTTAATATACAAAATAAAAATTTAACTGTTATTGGTTATTTAAAAAATATTCCTGATATAGGTGGAGCTTTTGTATTTGGTGATTATGCGATGATAAATAATATCACCCTTGACCAATTGAAATTACAAGCATTAGGAAATTTAATAAATAAAGAGTTTAAATTAAAATTTAATAAAAACATTGAAACTAAAAATGGTATTAAATTAGTAAAAAATATTCTAAATGAAGATAAAAATCATAAGATCAAAATGCCTGAAAATTCTGGAAGAGGTCTAAAATTAGCAATTAACAACTTTATTCAATTTTTGTCATTACTATCAATTAGTGCTTTATTAATAGCTTCAGTTGGATTGGCTAATTCACTTTTATCATATTTAAATGATAAATATATTTCTATTGCTATTAAAAAAGCTATTGGAATGAAAAATTCTAAAATTAAATTGATATATTATTGTGAATTATTTTTTCTATTAATTATATCATCATTATTTTCTTATATTTTAAGTTTGTTTATAATACCAATCCTAAATTCATTCTTAATTAATTTTTATAATATTCAACTTTCATATCACTTTTCCTTTTTTACTTACTTAAATGTTTTTTTTGCAGGTTTTGTGGTATTTGTAATTTTTTCTATCCCAACATTAAATGCAATTGATAGTATTAAAGGAAATGATTTATTAAAAAATGTTAAAAGAGACATCACATTTATTTTTAAAACTAAAACAAATTCTTTACTTTTTTTAACATCTTTAATTTTTGTTTTATTTATATCTTTAAGTTCGTTTAGACCAATTTATAGTTTAATTTATTTTATAAGCTTTTTTATTTGCATTTTAATTTTTTATTTAATTTTTGTATTTTTTTTGCGTCAGTTTAAAAAAATCTATATAGAGAATTTTATATCATTTAAGTTTGCTTTGAAAGATATTATAAAATTTAAAAATATATCATTGGTTGTTTTAGTTACATTGGGTTTAGGAACAACACTTCTTTTATCTCTGGGATTAATTGGTTTTAATTTAAAGAAAGAAATTTCTAAATCAATTCCAAATCTTGCTCCAGATTATTTTTTTATTGGGCTTCAAAATAATCAAAAATTAGAATTCATAAACTTTATTAAAAATAAAGATTCTTTAGCTGTAATTAATGCCATGCCAATGGTTTCTGTAAAGTTAATAAAAATTAATAATATAGATCCATTAAATTATATTGATCGCTTTAATGAAAGCTTTTGGTTTATAAATAATGACCGAAGAATATCTTGGTCAGATAATCCACCTATTAATAACCCAATCACAAAAGGAAAATGGTGGGAAAATAATCAAAATGAAGAAGAATTGTTGATTTCATTAGATAGCAAAATTGCAAAAGATTTAAATGTTAAACTTGATGATGAATTTACATTATTAATCTCTGGTAGAGAAGTCATTGGTAAAGTTGTTAATTTTAGGAAAGTAAATTATCGAGATCTTAATATAAATTTTGCAATGTTAATTAATCCTTCATTTGCTAAAAAATTACCAAGTGAAATTCTTGCAACTGTTAAATTTGATAAAGAAGTAAAAAATATTAATTTATTAAATGAATTTCCAAATGTTTCTTTTATCGAAGTTAGAAGTTATTTGCAAAAAATTTCAAATTTACTTAACAAAATCTATTTATCAATTTCATTGGTATCGTTGGTTGTTATATTTATAGGCTTTTTTGTTATTGTGAGTGCTATTGTTGTTCAAGGTAAAAGTAAAATATATCAAAATTTAGTTTTTAAAATTATTGGCCTAAGTAAACTACAAATAATCAAGTCCTCCATTATTGAATTCTTAATTCTTTATGGGGTTACAATTTTTTTCTCTACAATTTTTTCAATAATAATATCTAATTTTGCTATTAAAGGATTTTTTAATTTATCATGGGAATTTGATTTTAATACATTTTTTATAATTATAAGTTTTATTATAGTTTTAAGTTTACTATTAATATTTCTTACAAATTTTAAATATTTAACTCCTAAAATTTATCCTTTAATTAGAAATGAATAAAGTGTAGATTGTGTTAAATAAAGAGGTGTGTATGTTAAGAATTTTTATTTTAGTTATTTTGTTTTTTACCTTTTCATCAATGTCACATGGTAAAGTATTTGATAAAAAGAAATGTGAAGAAATTTTAAAAAAATATGACGTAAGTTATCAATCATGGAATAATATTCTTAATAGATATCTTAAAGAAAGAGAAAATTTAAAAGATAAAGATAAAAAAGAAATTAATAGAATGCAGAATATTTTTGGAAATGCAATGAGAGTTCATGAAGTAAGAATGAATACTTTCGCTAACTCTTATGAGGCATTTTGTAAATAAAAGCCTGTTTTTATAAGTCTAATTTAAAACTTTTATGTGTACTTAAAAAGCCAAGTTTTTTATAAAAATTGATTGCTTTAAGTCTTTCTTTATTACTCGTTAATTGTATCAATCCACATTTATTTAATTTTGCGATTTCAATACCTTTTTTAATCAATTCTGATCCATAACCCTTATTTCTGTAATCTTTCTTAATTCTAACTGATTCAATTTGGCATCTCGTCATACCTTCCATAGATAGGCCTGGAATGAAAGTTAATTGCATCATACCTATTATTTGATCATTTAAAACCATTACAAAAATTTCATTGTTTGTATCATTTAGAATTTTCATAAATGATTTCTTATAATTATTAAACGATGTTTCACTTATATTCTCTCTATCTTTTCCAAGATCATCGTCAAATAGAAGATATATTAAATCTTTAAGGTTTTTTAATTTTGCTTTTTCAATTATTAAAGTTGACATATTTATTAATCATTTTTAATTAGTACAATAATTTTTAATTTCTATAACATTTAAAAAATGATCATTAAACTTCTTTTTTATGCACTTTTATTGATATGGCCATCAGTATTATTATCGAGTTCAAAAATAGATAAATATGATTTTTCAATTCAATTTTCTAATTTATCAATTGCAAGAATTTCAGCCACAGTTAAAAAAAATGAAAATAAAATTTTATATTCAATAGTATCTTCTTCTGATGGTTCTCTCAAAAGTTTTTACAAATTTTCTTCAATTATAAAAGGACAGTCTAAAAGAATTAAAGATAAATTATTTCCTTCGATTTATGAAACTTTTTCAAGTTATAAAGGCAAAACTAGAAAATCTAATGTTGAATGGGACAATTCAAATAATGTCTTAAAATTTAAAAATACACCTAAGTTAGATTTAAAAAAAGTAAATAAAATCCCCCAAAATACTATTTTTAATGTATTAGATCCATTTACAGCATTGATTAATACAACTGACAATCTCCAACTAAATAATTCATGTAGCAATAAATTTAGAATTTTTGACGGTAGAAGAAGGTACGATTTAGAAATGATAGAGTTAAGCAGGTCATTTTTGAAGAAAGATAGACCAAAAACTTATGAAGGTAATGTAATAGTATGTGGTTTAAGATTTTATCCTATTGGAGGTCATTATTTAGATTCAAAATGGAAACCTGAAAATGATAAATTTTCTGATATAAAGTTATATTTTGGTTTTTTAAATAAAAAGGTTTTTCCTGTTAGAATGGAAATTAATAGATGGTTTGGTTCAATAATTACGCGAATTATTTTTACGTAAATATTAATGAAATTTCTTTACAAAACATCTAAAGATTCAAATTTTTTATCTCTCATATCTTTATTAATTGGTATTTTAATTTTATCTTACCAAGATGCGCTTATAAAATTCATTGCTAATGATACAACATTTTGGCAGTTACAATTTATAAGATCATTTTTTAATATTATGTTTTTATACATAATTGTAATTTTATCTCAAAATAAGAGTTTGTTAATTCCTGAAAATTGGTTGCCAGTTACAATTAGAGGTACAATGATGGTTCTTTGCATGTTTTGTTTTTTTTCAGCATCCCCAATATTATCCTTATCTCAAATGGCAGCAGGTTTATATACTTTTCCAATATTTGTAACAATTTTATCTATAGTGATTACAAAAGAAATGGTTGGAAAATACAGACTTATAGCTCTTGTAATGGGTTTTATAGGAAGTGTATTTATATTACAACTTTGGAAAGAAGATTTTAATCTATATCAATTATTACCAATACTTGCAGGCTTTTTTTATGCTTGTAATATTATAATGATTAGAAAATACTGTAGAAATGAAAGTCCAGTTGCTCTTACTTTTGTTGTGGGAATATTATTTTTCATATCAGGAATTATAGGGATCATTTTTTTTGAATTTATATTTGAATACGATCAAAATTTTACTCTAGATTTTATAACTAATGGTTGGGTTGATTTAACTTTAACAATCTTTTTATTTATTGTTGCATGTTCTTTGTTAAACATAATAGGAAATTTAGCACTAGCTAAAGCTTATCAGAATGCAGAAAGCAGTTGGCTTGCACCTCTAGATTATTTTTACTTGGTTTTTGCTTGTTTATGGAGCAAGTTAGTTTTTGATGTTTGGCCAGAAAATATAGAATTTGCTGGTATTTTTTTAATAGTTACTTCAGGGTTAATTATTACATACAGAGAGAAAATAAAAAGTAAAAATTTTCAGTAGTTATATGGCAAATTTATCAAACAATAAATTAAAAACAAACAATACATTATTTGACAATAACGATATATTATTCAAAAAATATTTAATGAAATCTAATGTTTTTGCGGAATATGGTTGTGGACAATCAACTTATTGGGCATTAAAAAACACAACCGCTCAAATCTTATCTGTTGATACATCAATTGACTGGATAAAAACAATTAAACAATCAAAAGTCTATGACGATCAAATAATAAAATTAAAATATATTGATGTAGGTAAAGTTGAGAACTGGGGGTTCCCAATAGATTATTCAAAAAGAGATTCTTTTATTGACTATACAAATTGGATTTGGAAACAAAATTTGATCCCTGATACTGTTTTGATTGATGGAAGGTTCAGGGTTTGTTGTTTTTTTACGTGTTTAAAATTTGCTAAAGAAGGAACGACAATTATATTCGACGATTATTTTGATAGACCATATTATCATATTGTTGAGAAGTATTTAAGAGTTCATCAAAAATGTGGAAGGCAAGCAATCTTTAAAATTTTTGATAAAAAGAAATTTGATTCAAAAACAATTGATACAGAAATAAAAAATTTTCGTCATGTTTTAAATTAAATTTTATTGTGTTTCTAAACTATTGAATTAAGTTAATTTTATGAAAAATTTTTTTGTTTATTTTTGTTTATTTTTATATTGTTTTATTCAAAATTCTTGGTCAAATGATTTTAAAATTAATAATATAGTTATAAATAAACCATGGATTAAATCTATACACTCTGGTCAAAAAGTTACTTCTGGATATTTAGAAATTATAAATAATGGTAAATCAGATGATGTTTTATTATCCATTGAATCAAATTTTGCTAAAAATAATCAAATACATTCTATGAATATTCAAAATGATGTTATGACAATGAAACACTTGAAATCTGGATTGCTTATTAAAAAAAAATCTAAGATTTCGTTAAAGCCTGGTGGTTTCCATTTAATGTTTTCTGATATTAATGAAGAGTTAAAAAATAAAAAATATTTATTTATAAATTTAAATTTTAAAAAAAATGGATCTATAGAAATACCATTCCAAATTAAAAAAAATAATACTAAAGGTCATGTTAAGCATAAACATTGAATTTATTTAAAATAAAATTTTTAAATAAAAAATTGTTAGTAACCCAACTGATACACAAGCTATGAAACCTACGATGAGTGGCTTATAACCAAGAGTGAAGACTTGATTGAGATTTGTTTGTAGTCCTAATGAAAGCATTCCATATAAAATTAAAATTTTAGAAATGAATTTTATGATACTTATACTTTCAATCCACATTATCTCGTATCGCGTATTTAAAAAGTTTAAGTCCCCCAAAGTTCTAAAAATACTAAACACGACAAATCCAACCACAAACATAGGTAAGAATTTTATAAAATTAGTTTTAAAATCTATTTTTGTTTCTTTTATAAATTTTAGTGTAAGTAACGGTATCAATAATATTAAAAAAGAATTTCTTAATAATTTTGTAGCCATTGCAGAATTTAAAGCATTTTCTGAATCAAATGTTTCATCATAAATCATTCCAGCAGCACTGACTTGAGCCGTGTCATGAATAGAAGCACCTAAAAAAATGCCAGCTAAAATGTCATCATTTTTAAAAAGTAATTCAGAAAGATAAGGGTAAGTAAGTACCGTAATAAGTCCAAATATAGTAACAATTGATACGGCGTAACTAATTTCAGTTTTTTTAGGGTTTATTATACTAGATGTGGCAATTATAGCTGTTACACCACATATTGCTGTACCCATGCCAATTAAATAAGAAAGATTTTTAGATAAATTAAAATAATTTCCAAAGATATATATAATTAAGAATATTAAAATAATATTTAAAATAATTAAAAAAAATGATATGTATCCAAATGTCATAAGTTGATTTAGACTTAGAGAGATTCCTAAAAGTGCTATACCTAATCTAAGAAGTTTCTGTAAAGAAAATTCAGTAAACTTTTTAAATGTTGCATTTCTCAAGTAAAATTTGTTTAGAATTATTCCAAAAATTAAACTAATAAAAGCTAATGAAATTAAAATATTTTGTGACTTTAGATAATTGTCAATTAAATAACAAATAACTAGAATAAATGTACAAAATACGAGGCCAGGAGAGTAATCTTTAATGATTTGCATATTTCTTAATTTCTAATATAAAATTTGAAAAAATGAGAGGATTTTCTTGTGGTACATTATGACCAACATTTTTTAATAATTTATGTTTAATAAGATTGGTAAACTTTTTTATATTTTTTTCACGTTTTGGTTCTCGAACTCCATTCATTAAGCCATCAATTGTAATTGTTGGAACTTTAATTTTTGGTGTTAATGATAATTTATTTTCTATATTAGAATAACTTTTATCACCATTGACAAGACCATATCTGTGTTTGTAGCTATGAATAACAACATCTACGAAATCAGGGTTTTTAAAACTTTCTTGAGATAACTCAAAATCTTTTTTTGAAAATTTCCAAGTTGGTGACCAAGTTTTCCAGAGAAATTTTATAAGATCATTACGATTTTTTGTTAGAGAGTTAAAACCTCTTTTTGTATGAAAAAAATATTGGTACCAATAATTTTTTTCATTTTCTGGTTTATCTGGGGTGATACTATCAATCTTAATATTTTGAATATTATAACCATTACATGAGATAAGCCCTATACATCTATGGGGATATAAAGCAGCTACAACACATGCTGCTCTACCACCCCAATCATAACCAGCAAGTATTGCTTTTTTAATATTTAATCCATCCATAAGGTCAATAAGATCTTTTCCTAATGCCGCTTGTTCTCCAGATCTAAAAAAGCTTTTATTTAAAAAACTAGTAGGTCCAAACCCTCTTAAATATGGAACTATAATTCTTAAGTTATTTTTTTTTAAAATTTGAACAACATTTTTATAAGCATATATGTCATATGGAAAACCATGCATAAGAAAAACTGGAATACTATTTTCATTTCCAGTTTCAAAATATGAAATATTTAATTTATCAGTTTTAAGAGATTTTAAATTATTTTTCATTTTATAATTGCCAATTAATCTTATCAATATTTTTGCTTTCTAAGAAGAAATTTGTTTTCGAAAAAGGTTGTGATCCAAAAAATCCATTATTAGCTGAATATGGAGATGGATGAGGACTCTTTAAAATTTTATGTTTGCTTTCATCAATTAGTGAAATTTTTTCTTGTGCTTTTTTACCCCACAAAATAAATACTAAATTCTCTTTTAAAGAGCTAAGTGAATGAAGTATTTTGTCTGTAAATAATTCCCAGCCCTTATTTGAGTGAGAAGAAGGTTTAGAAGCTTCAACTGTTAAGATTGTATTAAGTAACAAAACTCCTTGCTTTGCCCAATTAGAAAGATCACCATGTTGAGATGGTAAAATATTTAGGTCTGAATTTAGTTCTTTAAAGATATTTTGTAAAGATGGCGGAATTTTATTTCCATTTTCTACTGAAAAGCTAAGTCCATTTGCTTGGTTTTGGCCATGATATGGATCTTGACCTAAAATTATGACCTTTACTGATGTAAATGAAGTTAAATTTAAAGCATTAAAAATTTTTGAACCAGGCGGGTAAATTCTTTTATTATTTTTGATTTCATTCTTTAAGAAGGTAGATAAATTCTTCATATATGGTTTTTCAAATTCATCTTTTAAAATTTTTAACCAACTACTTTCTAAATTTATCTTACCCATATAGTTTAAATAACTAAAATATTGATAAATTTTCAATATTTTTTATAGTTTAGTTGTGAATAAATCTTTTTTTCGAAAAGTTGGTTTTGGTCTCGGGGTGGATGAATCAATTCCGTCCGAACCACTTGAGTGGTCTATCTCACAAATTGAAAAATTACCAAAACTTAATTGGTCAGGACCTATTTATTCATTAAAAGAAATGATGGAGTTTCACGGTAATTATAATTATCAAGATAGAAGAGTTCTAAGAAAAAAATTTAAGAAAGATAGAAAAGCATATCAAATAGAAAAACGATTTCTTAAATACAAAACCGGTCATTATTATTTTGAACCATTATGGTTGTATATTAGGCACAATGAGGCAGTAAATGGTAGTTCACCTGTGTTTCAAAGATTTTTACATTTTTGGGGAAATCATTTTGCTATTCAAAAGAAAAATGCAATGTACTCTTATGATGTAGGCCCCTATCACAGAGAAGTGATTGCACCTGCAATGTTAAAAAATATAGAAGATTTAGTCTATGAAGTAACAATTTCCTGGGCAATGATACATAATTTAGATAATACAAAATCTATAGGACCTAATTCACCAAAAGCTTTTAAATATGCTGAGAGAGGAAAAACAGCTAATTTAAATGAAAATCATGGTAGAGAGCTATTAGAGTTACATACAGTTTCACCAAATGCAGGTTATTCACAAAATGATGTTATTGATATGTCAAAAGTCATGTCTGGTTGGATGCATAGGATACCAAAAATGAGTTCACGAATTCATAAAAGAGAAGAAAATGTACCCGTTCATTTTATTGAAGAATATCATGATAGTGGTCCATTTAATATATTAGGGAAAAAATATGTAGAGGGATTTGGCACTAAGGCAGCTAGAGAAATGTTAAGAAAAGTGATTAAAGATTTAGTTAAAAAACCAGCATGTATTGAATTTATATCAAAAAAATTATGTAATCATTTTGTTACACAAAATCCTTCTGAAGAAATAATAAATCCTGTTATTAAAGCTTGGAAAAAATCAAATGGTGATCTGAAAACAATTCATTCTGAAGTTTTAAAGCAAGCTTACAAATTTTCTCATTTAAGAAAATTTCAACAACCTGAAACTTGGCTTTTGCAATTTGTTAAGATGTCAGGAATTGAGTATTTTCCAAATGATATGTCTTATGATTTTAAAACTATGATTCCTAGAAATAAAGACCGTGTAAGAAGAGTTTGCAGAAATTTGGGTCAATTGCCATTTAGACCACTTCAACCAAATGGTTGGTCAGATTTTGAAGAAGACTGGCTTTCCCCAGAATTTTTATTTAGAAGAATTGGTATTCTAAATTCATTGAAACAAAAAGGAAAACTAAGTCATTTAGATAAAAATTATTTAGATCAAATTATTGAATTAAATTTTGATAATGATAATGAGGTAAAAACTTTTCTTAATAAAGTGAGCAATAATGAAAAAAGCGTTGCATTTTTTAGTAGTAAGTGGATGTTAAAAACATGAAATTTAATAGAAGACAATTTACATTAGGATCAGCATCACTTTTATTGTCAGGAATGGTACCATTTAAAGCTAATTCATCTAGGTTAGATAATAAAAAGAACTTAGTTGTGATTATGTTAAGAGGGGCTATGGATGGATTAACATCAGTTCCTTATATTCATGATAATACATTAGAAAAAGTAAGACCTGACATAGTTGTAAAAAAGTTATTAGATTTAAATAGTGATTTTAGCCTCCATCCAAAACTTTCAGGCTTCCATAAATTGTGGAAAATAAATGAAGCATCAATTGTACATGCAACGAATATTCCATATACTGGAAGGTCTCATTTTGACGGTCAAAACTTAATGGAAAGTGGTGGAACAATACCCTATAAGTTAAAAACTGGATGGCTTGGAAGAGGGATTGATGTTTCAGGATTAGAGGGTTTATCAATGTCTTTGCCAATGCCGTTGCTATTAAGGGGTAAGGCAAACCAAGATAATTTTTTTCCTTCGAAGTTAAATATGCCAACTCGAAACTTAGTTGATATTTTAAAGAATCATTATAGCGATGAACCTTTGTTAAGAAGTTCTTTTGATAAATTGATAAGCAGACCAATTTCGATGACTAAAGCCCCTAATAACAAAAATTTAAAAACTCTTGCAAGAATTGCAGGCTCAGAGTTAAAGAAGGTTGATGGTCCTAGAGTTGCTGTTTTTGAAGTATTTGGGTTTGATACGCATGCTGCACAAGGAGGCGCTGATGGTGAACATGGGCAAAAACTTAAACAAGTAGATTATACATTTGATGTTTTGAAAAAAACTTTAGGTGATACTTTCAAAAATACTTTAATAATTACACTTACTGAATTTGGCAGAACATTAGTTCAAAATAATGGCTATGGAACAGAACATGGTTATGGCACTTCAATTCTTTTAGGGGGTGGTTTAGTTAAAAAATCTCAAGTCTATGCGGATTGGCCTGGCATTAAAGAGAATAATTTATTTGAAGGAAGAGATTTAAACTCTACTTTAGATGCTCGTTCAGTTTATTGTTCAGCAATGTCAGTGTGTTTTAATACAGACTTTCAATTATTAAATAAAGAAGTTTTTCCAGATAAAAAATTAAAAAATCTGACGGATATTTTATTTAAAGTATAGTTTAATAAATTAATTTAACTTATTGTTTATATTAACTATTTATAAAGTTAATATTGCCAAAAAACTTCACCATGTTTCACCAAAAGGTCTTAACTCCACTCTAAATGACCATGTTGATTTATCTTGAAGAACTGTTTTGTACATTTCTTCTGCTATGGCTGTTGGTTTAGAAAAGTAATCATCTGGTTTATCTGGATTCATATAAGGACGTGTTCTTGGTGTATCGATTGCTGCATCAATAATGAAATAAGAAACGTGTATACCTTTGGGACCAAATTCTCTTGCAATTGATTCAGCTAAAATTCTTTGAGCTGCTTTTGTAGATGCAAAAAATCCCCAATGTGATTTTCCTCTGGTTGATGCTGTATTTCCAGTAACTAAAATACTTCCTGTTTTTTCTTTTAACATATCGGGTAATGTTTCTTTTACAAGATATAACAAGGCTGTTGTGTTTACTCTAAAATTTACTTCTAAATCATCTGGGTTTAAATCTAATATACTTCCTCTTGATGCACTTGGTGCATTGTGAATGACAACGTTAGCTGGTCCTAATTTATTTTTTATATTCTCTAATGTAGTTTTAAATTTTTGAATATCACTTACGTCACATGGATAAGAAAAAATATTATTATATTTTTTCTCTAAATTATCTAAGTTTTCTTTATTTCTTGCAATCATTGCAACTTTATAATTTTTTCTACCAAAAAGTTTTGCAATTTCGGCTCCAGTGCCCTTGTCAGGGCCAACTCCAGTAACGATACAAACTTTTTCTTGTTTAGACATCAAAGCAATCTTGTGTATATAAAGTATTTTTCCATCTTATCGTATTTGGTAAAGATTTTGGAATTTCAAACTTTAATAACTCACATGATTTAAATATTGAATAGCCAGTGATGTCAGCGATTGTAAATTGATCACCACAAATAAATGTATTTTTTTCTAGATGCTTGTCAATTCTCTGAAAAAGTAATTCAATCATTTGCATGCCTCTTTCAACGATTTCTGGCATTTGTTTAATATCATTTCTTGTGCCTGCTAATACTCTATTAACAAAGAATGATGATTTATTTCTAATAGCATTTCCTAAAGGGGAATAACCGTCTAATTCTAACCTTCTATTCCACATATCAATATAAGCCCTCATCCTTGGTGTAGAGCCGAACAAATTAGGATCTGGGAAATGTTCTTCCTCTAAATATCTGCAAATACTAATACTCTCTGAAATGACTGTACCATCGTCAAGATGAAGAAAGGGCACACAGTTAAAAGGGTTCATAGATTTAAAAGGTTCGTTAAATTGTTCTCCATCTCGAACATTTATCTCCTGTTCTGGAATTTCTTTATTTTTGTATTTTAAAAAAATTTTTACTCTTCTTCCATTTGGAGCAAGTGTAAAATTATATAATTTCATCTTAAATCCTATGTTTTAATTTTATAACCCGTTTTAAAAATTCTCCATATAATTATTATACACAGTAAAATAAACAAAGAAATTGAAAATAAACTTAGAAAAATATTTATCTCACCTGTTCCAAAAAAAGAATATCTAAAACCTGAAATTAGGTAAAATATAGGGTTAAACAAAGTAACAGATTGCCAAAAATTTGGAAGTACATCTATTGTATAAAAACTTCCTCCTAAAAATACTAGTGGAGTAATTATAATCATTGGAACAAAATTTATTTGTTCAAAATTATCAGAACAAATACCAATTATAAAACCTAATAGACTAAATGAAATACAAGACAATAAAAGCATTAATAACATTAAAAAAGGTTTAGCTATGCTTAAATCAACAAAAAATGTTGAAGTTATTAAAATTAGTAATCCTAAACAAAAAGATTTTGTAGCAGAGGCCCCAACATAACCAACAACAATCTCAATATATGAAATTGGGGCAGATAAAATCTCATATGTTGTTCCAAGAAATTTTGGAAAGAAAATCCCGAATGAAGCATTCGTGACACTTTGCATTGAAATAGTTAAAATTACTAATCCAGGAACAATAAATGCACCATAAGGAATTTCATTTGTAAAGTTTATATTATTACCAATAGCTGTACCAAATACTATAAAATATAGTACAGTTGATAAGATAGGCGAGATAAGACTTTGAATAATTGTTCTAAATGTACGTGACATTTCAAAAATATAAATTGCCTTAATAGATCTAAAATTAATCATTTTTTAAAATCTCAACAAATATTTGTTCAAGTGATGATTGTTTAGTTTGAACATCAACTAATTCTATCCCAGTTTTTTTAATTTGATTTAATAATGATGTTATTCCAGTTTTTTTCTTATTTGGACTATAATCGTATTCCAGACTTTTTTTATCTCTGCCAATTCTTAGATTGAATTGAACAAGTGAATCATCAATTTTATTTATTTTTATATTAGTGTGAATAGATAAAGTTTTTTTACTCATTCTATCAATTAAATTATCTTTTTTATCAATTAACAAAATTTTTCCGTTATTAATAACGGCAATTCTATTAGCCATTAATTCTGCTTCTTCAATGTAATGAGTTGTTAAGATAATTGTAACTCCACTTTTTTGTAGGTTTTTGATTGTTTCCCACATGTCTTTTCTAAGTTCAACATCGACGCCAGCAGTTGGCTCATCTAAAAAAAGTACTTCTGGTTCATGACTAAGCGCTTTTGCAATTAAAACTCTTCTTTTCATTCCACCTGAAAGAG
>CACCZR010000007.1 GCA_902550555.1 uncultured SAR116 cluster alpha proteobacterium
AAAATTAATTTTTTCTTTTGTAATATCATCCAATTTTTTTATGGTGATAACGCTTTTTCCATTGTCTGAAGGTGTGTTTGAAGTGTCATCAGAATATTCACTAAATTTATAATTTTTGTTTTTTGATCCTAAACCAAAGTTATGAGCTTGAATAATCTGTGAATAGTTGTTTATTTCAATATTTTTTTTTAAATATTGAAATATCTTTAAACTAGGTTCAAAACTTTTAACTTTTCCAGTAATGCCGACAATTCTTGCACAAGCCAAAGACACTGTTCCAATATTTGCGCCGACATCAAAAACGTTATCACCTTTTTTTAAAAAAGAGCAAATGAAATTTTCTTCTTTAACTCTCTCATTTTTGTTGACCCACATAGATAAAGTTAGTGAGGATGGGTTAAGTTGTATTTTATAAGAATTCCGAAAAAATGAAAAATTTTTTAAAACACCTGTTTTAATAAATAATCTAGATAATACGAATCTTATTTTAAACTTTTGGTATTTTAAAATTTTTATATATTTTAACATCAGAGCTTCAATTTTTTAAATTTAATTTACTATATTTTATATCTTAAGTTGTAGAATTTTAAAATTAACATTAAGGTCAATTAAAATAAATTTAGTTTCTAGTAATAAAATGAATAATATACATATCCTTACAAATTGGTTCAAAAGTCCAAATGAAACTGCTTTTTTATACCCTTTATTAAAATTTAAATCTCAACTTCTCAACAAAGGTTATAGTATAAAATTTTTTGATCAACCATCTGAAAAATTTACTGAATGTGATGTTATGATAATTAGTTCAAAGTTTTATTCTAACAGATGGTCAGAAAATTTAGTTCACAAAACATTACAAAAAATTTATGAATTGAAAAAAAATGGTGCTAAATTAATATACGCTAATATTAGTGATAGTAGTGGTGTTGTCCATTTTAAAATGCTAGAAATAGTTGATTTATATATTAAAAATCAACTTTATAAAAATAAAAATAATTATCTAAAAAGTTTTTATGGATATAGAATATACACAGACTTTTATAATAGAATTTACAATGTAAAAGATAAAATACCTGCTTATTCAGAACCTATAACAAATATTGATAATTTAAAAAAATTAACATTTGGCTGGAATTCAGCTTTAGGAAATTATGGAATTTTGGGCTTTTATTGTCAAAAAATAATAGGTAATTTAGGTTTGAAATTTCACTTGCCGTATCCAAAAAAAAATTAATACCTTTTAATTTAAAAAAAAAACACTGTTCAAGCTAGATTTTATTCAAATTATTCAAGGAATACTGTAGGTCACATGCGTAAAAAAATCATTGAAAAATTATCAGATTTTTATATTTACAATAAAAAATTAAACAGATTTTCGTATTATAATGAATTAAAGAAAAGTAAATTAATTTTATCTCCATTTGGTTTAGGAGAAATTACTTTAAAAGATTTTGAAACATTTATAACAGGTGGTATCTTATTAAAACCAAATATGAACCATTTAGAAACTTGGCCGAACCTATATAAAGAAAATAAATTTGTTATTTTTCATAATTGGGATTTAAGTGATTTAATTGAAAAAATCGAATACTGTTTATCCAATGATAAGGCTATGAGAAAAATAGCTTTCGATGCTCAAGAAAATTATTTTTCTTATTTAAATGGACCAACTTCAGTAAAAAAATTTTTAAAACATTTTGATACAATAATTGAAAAATTAAAATTATGATTCATTCTATGATAGAAGCCAAATCAAATCTAAAGATGTTGGTGATCCTACCAGGACTCGAACCTGGAATTAGGGATTAGGAATCCCTTGGTATATCCAGTTTACCTATAGGACCACACTTTTTTAAATTATATTTATATAAAGAAATATTGTAAATTATAATAATTATTATTAAATATTAATTTAATTTATTTAATGTGATGTTAAATAAACATAATATCATTTGAAAGTGTTTGTTAAAAAGAGGTAATATGAGTGGTCTAGGATTAAGAGGTAAAGTTGCAATTGTTACAGGATCAGGTGGAGGAATTGGAAGAGAAATAGCGATAGCTCTTGCCAATGAAGGTGTAAAAATCATAGCAAATGACATAGGCGTATCTCTTTCTGGGAAAGGCGGTTCAATTCAACCTGCAGAGGAAACTTGTGGATTAATTACACAAAAAGGAGGTGAAGCTATTCCGGATACTAATAGTGTTACTTCATGGAGTTCCGCTTCAAAAATAATTGAAAATGCTTTAGATAATTTTAAGCAAATTGATATTGTTGTAAATAACGCAGGTATTTTAAGAGATGTAATTTTTCATAAAATGGATCCAAAAGATTGGACAGATGTTCTTGATGTACATTTAAATGGTAGTTTTTATATTAGCAGAGCAACAGCACCATTTTTTAGAGAGCAAAACTCAGGTTCTTATGTGCATATGACAAGTACTTCTGGTTTAATAGGTAACTTTGGACAGGCTAATTATTCTGCAGCAAAATTAGGGATTGCTGGATTATCAAAATCAATATCTTTAGATATGAAGCGTTTTAATGTAAGATCAAACTGTATTGCTCCATTTGCTTGGAGTAGAATGACAAATTCAATACCCTCAACAACAGAACAAGAAAAAGCTAGAGTCGAACGTCTAAAAAAAATGACTCCCGAAACAAATGCTCCACTTGCAGTATACCTTTCATCAGAACATGCAAAGGATATTACAGGACAGATTTTCAGCTCAAGGTTAAATGAATTATTTATTTATAACCAAAATAGACCTATAAAAAGTGTCCATAACAATGAAGGATGGAATCCACAAAAAATAATGGAAATAGCGATGCCAGCATTTAAGCCTTATTTAACTCCTTCAGAAAGAAGTGGTGATGTGTTTAGTTGGGATCCCTTATAAATTTAAAACTGATTTTAACTCAGATATATTATTTAGGTAAAAATCTGCACCTAAAGATTTACAATCCTCATTTGTATAACCACCATCAACTATTACAGAACTAATTCCTGCATTTTTTGCTGCTAAAACATCTACCTTTGTATCTCCAACCATTATAAATTCATTTTCATCACTGTCATATTGATTACATATAAAGTCTATCATTTGTCTTTGAGGTTTGAGTGGAACATTCTCTTTTGCACCAACAATAAAATCAAAATTATCAAATAAATTCATTAATTTTAAAATTTTCTCTGCAACATGTTGTCTTTTGTTTGTACATATATTTATGCGAATGTTTTTATCTAATAAATGATTAAGTATATCTCTAACACCTGGCATTAAAGTAGTAAGGTAATACGGATTTTCAGAATATTCTTTTCTATACATTAAGAAGAAGTCATCTATTAAATTCAAATTGGCTCCTGAAAATTTAAGTACATTCTCAGATAATTTCAACATACCTTCGCCAACGAACTCTTGAAGTTTTGCCTCTGTTATTGATTTTAATTTAAATTGCTCTAATGTTTTATTCATAGCAACACACATATCTGGTATTGAATGAATTAAAGTTCCATCTAAATCAAAAATGATTATTTTGTTTGAAGTCTTCTTTGACATAATTTATCTCAAAGAAGCTATTCTTTCCTTATAAATACTTTTATTCTGTCCAGAAAATATAAAAGATCCAGAAACAAGAATATTTGCACCAGCATTTTTAACAAGAGTTGCTGTTTTATCATCTATGCCACCATCAACCTCAATATCAATATTAAAGTTTTGTACTAATTCTTTTATTTTTTTAATTTTTTGAATTGATGAGTTTATAAACTTTTGTCCTCCAAAACCTGGATTTACTGACATAACTAAAATTAAATCAATCTTATCTAAGACATACTCTAACCCAGAAATATCAGTGCCAGGATTGATTGAAACACCAGCTTTACATCCTGTATTTTTTATTGATGATAAAGTTTTATCTAAATGTCCACAAACTTCTTTATGAACAGTAATTATATCTGAACCAGCATTTTTATACTGTTCTATATACTCATCAGGGTTTGATATCATTAAATGAGTATCAAAACATTTTTTGGTTTTTTTTCTAATACTAGAAATAACAGAAGGACCAAAAGTTAAATTTGGAACAAAATGTCCATCCATTACATCTAAATGGATCCAATCAGCTCCAGCTTCATCAATATCATTAACTTCTTGACCAAGGTTACTAAAATCAGCAGATAAAATTGATGGTGCAATAATTATGTTTTTTGAAGACATAAACTATATATATTTTCCTATTTCTAATGCAGTATCACACATTCTATTTGAAAAACCCCATTCATTATCATACCAACTCAAAATTCTTACAAATTTCTTATTCATAACTTTTGTTTGATCAGAATGAAATATTGAAGAGGATGGATTATGATTAAAATCACTTGAAACAAGTTTTTTATCATTAAAACTTAAAATATTTTTTAATTCATTTTCAGATGCAACTTTTATTGCCTCATTAATTTCTTCAATCGAAGTTTCTTTCTTTGAATTAAACTTAAAATCAACAACTGAAACATTTTGTGTAGGAACTCTAATTGCAACACCATCAAGTTTACCATCTAGTTCAGGTAAAACTAACCCAACAGCTTTAGCTGCGCCTGTTGATGTAGGTATCATATTAGCAGCTGCAGCCCTTGCTCTATAAAGATCACTATGCATTGTATCTAATGTTGGTTGATCTCCAGTATAAGAATGTATTGTGGTCATAAAACCATTTTCTATACCTATAGATTTATTTAATACATATGCTAAAGGTGCAAGACAATTAGTCGTACACGAAGCATTTGATAAAATTTGATGTTCACTTGAAATTTTTTTATGATTTACACCATACACGACAGTAAGATCGACTCCACTCGCAGGAGCAGATATAAGAACTTTTTTTGCACCCGCAGTTATGTGTTGTTGAGCCTTTTCTTTACTAGTAAAAATTCCCGTACATTCTAAAACAACATCCACATCTAATTCTTTCCAAGGTAAATTTTCTGGATTTCTTTCTGCAGTGACTTTAATTGGTCCTGTTCCAACATCTAGATCACTACCATTAATTATAACATCCACATTAAGAATACCATGAACGGAATCATATTTTAATAAATGTGCATTTGTTTCTATAGGACCTAAATCGTTAATGCCAACTACTTTGATATTGTGATTTTTATTTTCTATAATAGACCTAAGTATATTTCTACCAATTCTTCCAAATCCATTAATTGCTACTTTGACTGACATTATTTTCCTTTCGTAAGTTAACTTATAGGTTCGATACCTGGCAATACTTTACCTTCTAACCATTCTAAAAATGCTCCACCTGCAGTGGATACATAACTAAAATCATTCAATACTTTTGCATTGTTCAATGCAGAAACTGTATCACCTCCACCTGCAACACTCAAAATCTTTTTTTGTTTTGTAAGGCTTGAAACATGCGAAGCGACTTTATTAGTACCTTTATCGAATGGGTAAGTTTCAAAAGCACCTAATGGTCCATTCCATAAAATAGTTTTACAATTATTAATATTTTTATTTATAAGCTCTATCGATTTTAGGCCAATGTCTAGTGCCATCATATTATGTGGCAATGAGTCAAAATTAGCAGTTGTATATTCAGCATTTTTTTTTAAATTTTTAGATACAATAAAATCTGTTGGCAAAATTAAATTACAATTATTATTTTGTGACTTTTCTATAAGCTCTTTAGCTAAATCAATGCATTCTTTCTCAAATAAACTTTTACCCACATCAAGACCTTTTGCAGCAACAAAGGTATTAGCCATAGCTCCACCAATAATAATCATATCCATTTTTTTGAGTAAAAAATTTATTACATCTATTTTAGTTGAAACTTTTGACCCTCCAATTATTGCAGCTACAGGTTTATTAGGATTATTTAAAACACCCTCTAAAGCTTTAATCTCTTTTTCTAAGTGAGTTCCCATAAAAGAGGGTAAAAAATTTGTTACACCTACTGTACTAGAATGCCTTCTGTGGGAACATGAAAAAGCATCATTAACAAAATAATCAATCCCCAGAGTTAAATCTTTCGAAAAATCTTTATTGTTAGTTTCTTCTCCCTTATGAAATCTTAAATTTTCTAAAAGTAAAGTTTGACCCTCTTTAAGATTATTTTTTAGTTCTTCTGCTTCTGGCCCAATGCAAGTTGGTGAAAAAATAATAGGACAATTCAATGCTTTTAACAAAGGTTCTAATAATGGTTTTAAACTGTACTTTTTATTATATTCACCATTAGGTCTTCCAAAGTGACTACAAAGTACTACCTTGCCACCTTTTTTAATAATTTCTTGAATAGTCGGTAAAACAGATTGAAGCCTTGTTTCATCTTGAACGACTCCATTTATTACAGGCAAATTCAAATCAACCCTTACAAGAATCAATTTATTCTTTAAATCTAATTTAAAAAATTCTTTTGAAGAAGGCATAAACTTATGTATTAATTTTACCTAAAATTTTTTCTCTAATCTTATCTGAACTTAATCCAAAATGTTCAAATAAATGATTTGCAGGTGCTGATGCTCCAAATGTTTTCATTCCGATAAAAATACCATTTGATCCTATATATTTATGCCAGCCTAATTCTGAACCCGCTTCTACACCAACTTTTAATTTTTCTCCAAGAACATTTAATTTATATTCTTCTGATTGTTTTTCGAATATCTCCCAACATGGTAAAGATACCACTGATGCTTTAATATTATCTTTTAATAATAGATCCGAAGTTTCTAATGCAATCTCAACCTCAGAACCTGTGGCAATTATTGTTAAATCTCTTTCATTTCCAAAATCTTTAACGAGATATCCCCCTTTACTTGTAAGATTATCATTCCCTTTTTCGTCTCTAAATGTTTTTAAACCCTGTCTAGATAAAGCCAATATAGATGGTCCATCATATTTTAGTGCAAGTTCCCATGCTTCTGCTGTTTCAACTGCATCAGCAGGACGAAATACATTAAGGTTAGGAGTTGCTCTCAGCATTGCTAAATGCTCTACTGGTTGATGAGTTGGACCATCTTCACCCAGACCAATTGAGTCATGTGTTAAAACATAAATCACTTTAGTTTTCATGAGAGCTGACAACCTAATTGAACTTCTCATATAATCACTAAAAACTAAAAAAGTTCCACCATATGTTATAAAACCTTTATGAAGAGCTATTCCATTCATAACAGCTCCCATCATGTGTTCTCTAATTCCATAATGAATATAATTAGCTTTAAATTTTTTTGGTTTTACAGAATTCATATCTGGGGTTTTTGTCAAGTTTGATCCTGTTAAATCAGCTGAGCCTCCAGCAATATTATCTACATTAGATGACAAAACTTTTAAAAATTCTAAACTTGCCTGTCTTGTAGCTAATTTAGGTTTTTCTAATTTCAATTTTTGAATATGAGATTTTAAATTTTTATCAAAGACTTGGGATAAATTGTTTGAATTATTTTTAATAAATTTATTTTTTTTAGGACTTTTATTAAATCTATCTTCCCATTCCTTTCTAATTTTTAACCCTCTTTCAACTGAAGCTCTCCAATTACTAAGTATGTCTTTAGGAACTTCAAATGGGTTACTTTTCCAATTTAATTCTTCTTTAACTTTTTTAACTTCATCATCCCCAAGTGGTGCTCCATGTGTTTTTTCAGTGCCCGCAAGATTTGGTGAACCAAATCCAATTATAGTTTTACAAGCAATAAATGAAGGTTTATTGGTTTTTTGTGCATTTTCAATCGCCTTTGATATTTGATCAAAGTCGTGTCCATCAACTGATTGAGTATGCCAACCTGATGCTTTAAATCTAGCTATTTGATTACTTGAATTTGACAAGTTGGTATTGCCATCAATCGAAATTGAATTATTATCCCAAAGAACAATTAATTTTGCTAATTTTAAATGTCCAGCAAATTCTATTGATTCATGACTTATACCCTCTTGGAGACACCCATCACCAACAATGACATAAGTAAAATGATCAACAAGATTTTTTCCAAACTTTGCATTAGACATTCTTTCGGCTAAAGCCATACCAACAGCAGTACCTAAACCTTGACCCAGAGGCCCTGTTGTAGTTTCAACTCCTAAAGTATCACCGTATTCAGGGTGACCAGGTGTATTAGAATGTAGTTGTCTAAAGTTTTTTAAACTTTCAATGTTCATATCAGAATAACCTAAAAGGTAATTTAGAGCATATATAAGCATTGAACCATGACCAGCTGACAAAACAAATCTATCTCTGTCTGGCCAGTCAGGTTTGTTTACATCAATATTCAAATATTTGGAGAATAAAATTGTTGCAACGTCAGCAATACCCATGGGCATACCAGGATGACCTGAGTTTGCTTTTTGGACCCCTTCAGCTGCAAGTACTCTAATTGCATTAGACATTCTTTTTAATGTTTCCATATTTAATTCTGATGTTTTAGACATAATTTCTCTCAACAATTTGATTTAGACTTAATTAGTATTTAAAAAAATTTCAACCTCTTCTTTAGAACCAAAAATAAAAGGTACACGTTGATGTATTTCATTCACTTCTACGTTTAAAATATCAATTGAACCATTTGTAGCTTTTCCTCCGGCCTGACTTATTAAAAAAGATATGGGATTAGCTTCATAAGTTAGCCTTAGTCTTCCACTTTTATTTTTTTCTCTTTTATCTTCTGGATAAAGAAAAATTCCACCTCTTTCAAAGATTCTACTCGCGTCTGCAACTAATGATCCTACCCACCTCATATTAAAATTTTTTTCTCTTATTCCATCACTTCCATCTTCACAATTTTTTATGTAATTTTTTACCTTGTCATTCCAAAATCTTCTATAAGAAGAATTGATAGAAAATTCAGATGTTGATTTTGGAATGATTATATTTGAATTTAATATATTAAATTGACTATTTTTATTATCAAAATAAAAAGAATGTACTCCTTTACCAAGTGATAAAATAAGAGTTGTCTGAGGCCCATAGACAAAAAAACCTGCACATAATTGAGAATTGCCATTTTGTTTTAAAGAATTCTCAATTGAATCATTATAAAAAGGAAGAATTGAAAAAATTGTTCCTATTGATATGTTATTACCAATATTTGATGATCCGTCTAATGGATCACAAAATATCAAATATTTTCCATTTTTATCTATAGTTGTCATTCCATCTTGTTCTTCAGAACAATAGGCAGCAACCGAGCTGTTATTTAAAGACTCAAAAACACATTCATCAGCGAAAATATCTAATGGTTTTTGTTTGTCACCATCAGCATTTTGAGAAGTTTCTTTCTTATTTTCTAATGTATAATTATTTCTTATTGAGTTTGATATTTTAATCGCTGCATTTGATAAATCTAATATAACCTTATTTAAAGAATCTATTGAATAGTTCTTTTCAAGAAAGGTTTTTAAATCCATTTTAATTGCAACTTTCGTATATTTTGTTTTATAATTTTAATAACATTTTTTTTGTATAAAAAAAGATTTAATTTAAAGTATTCACGTTGAACTATATAAATAAAATTCAATTGCCAGAAAATATTTCATCAATAAATGATGTAAATGAATATTATGATCAAAACATAAATGATTTAATAATCTATCTTTTTAAAAAAACAAAATTCAATAAACATGATATTTTAAATTATTATAAAGCTTACTTTAAAAATATTATTCATAAAAAAATACAAGATGATTACATAGACTTAATTGAAAAGTTTTCTAATTCTATACTACCTATAATTTTAAAGTCTAAATATCCTAGACAAGGCACTTATCAGCTTCTGAGATTTATAGATGCTATACAACCCAATTTTGAATTTATTGAGATGGCGATTTTAAATTCTTTTTCTCACAAAAAAATAACAGATATTCTTACCTTCTCAGGACATGCTACAAATCTTTTGTCTAAAGATATTAGGTTGCTAGAAATATTAGATCCTTATTACGAAATAAAATTAAATAAGAATATTAATATATATCAAAAAGAATTTAATAAAATAAGTATTAATGAAGATGAAGAAACAATCTTAAATAAATTAAGAAAGACTCATAGACAACTTAAATTTCAAATCATTGTATCAATTATAACTGATGAATTAAAAGTAGAAGATGCTGCATATGAATTTTATCTATTAGCTCATTGTACTCTACAAAAAGTTCAAAAAATTGCTGTTCATTTAATATCTAAAGAAAAAAAATTTGATCCAACTGCTTTAGATGATTTTGGAATCTTGTCATACGGAAGATTTGCTCAACATTTGATGACATCAAACTCTGATTTAGATCTAGTGTTTATTTTTCCAGATAGAAACCAGAGTTTTCAGAATCAGAAAACTTATCATTTTATTTTGTCACTTATTGCACAAAAAATGATTTCAATATTAAGTTCAAAAACATCTCAGAATCTAATTTATGAGATAGATACTAAACTTGGACCTAAGGTAAGTATTAGTTCAAACGCTTGTACATTATCTGAATTTAAATCATTTCATGAAAACGAGACTTTTTCATGGGAAAAAATGGCATTAATGAAAAGTAAATTAGTTTTTAAAGATAGTAATTTTCAGAATGAATTAGAAAAAGTTATTCAAAAATTTAAATTACAAACAATTAATAGTAAAAATTTAATTCAAGAAATTAATGAAATGAGAAAAATAGTCATAAAACCTGAAACAAAAAAGAAGAATGAAAAACAAAGTAATTTGAATATTTCTGAAAATGTAGAAAACAAAATTCATTGGTACGAAACTAAATATTCTTTAGGCGGGCAAAGAGATATTGAATTCTTAGAATTTTTTTTCAACAATTCAAAATGTTATGAAATAATAGAAAATTTAGAGGAGAAAAAATACTTCATTAAAAAAGCAAAAATGTTTTATTTTATTATTGATCAATATGTAAATCTTACATATTCAAATCAAAAACCTAGCAGATTAACAAATCAAATTTTAGAAAAGCTTCAGAGAAATCTAAATATTAAAGATTTAGGTTCCCTAAAAATGAGTCTTAAAAAGACTAAAAATGAAATTAATAAATATTTATCACTCATCCTTGAGCACAGTTTATAAATGACTAATTATTAGTCGTTTACATAATTTGATATCATTTTGTGCATATAATTTAGTCATAAATGAATTTCCAGCTTTATTTATAAATCATATATTTCAATTAAATATCGTCACCTTTATGAAAGATTCAAACGTAAGGAGTTTTTATGAAAAGATTTTTAAAATTAGGCTTGTTATCAAGCTGCTTGTTTGCGTCTTCTATAGCAAACGCAGCAGTTGATTCTGAAGTCGCTTATATTTTCAACTCATTTTCCTTTTTGGTTCATGGGTTCTTAGTGATGCTTATGGCAGCTGGTTTCTGTATGTTGGAAACAGGTTTGGTTAGAGCTAAAAATGCAGTTGTCCAATGTGCTAAGAATATTGGATTATATTCTATTGCTGGAATAATGTTTGCAGTTGTTGGATATAATCTTATGTATATGGATGTTTCAGGTTGGATTGGCTCATTTGCAATATGGGGCCCTTCTGATAAACTTGACCCGCTTGAGGGTGATTATTCATCAGGATCTGATTGGTGGTTTCAAATGGTTTTTTGTGCTACAACTGCCTCAATTGTAAGTGGTGCAGTAGCTGAAAGAGTTAAATTATCAAGTTTTCTTATTTTTGTAATATTCTTAACAGCCTTTATATACCCAATTCAAGGCTCATGGTCTTGGGGTGGTGGATACCTAAGTGAAGCGGGTTTTCTTGATTTTGCTGGATCCTCAATTGTGCATGGTGTTGGTGGCTGGGCTGCTTTAACCGGTGCAATAATATTAGGTGCTAGAAAAGGTAAATATGCATCAGACGGTAGTGTTAATCCAATGCCAGGTTCTAACTTACCATTAGCAACTTTAGGTACTTTTATCTTATGGTTTGGATGGTTTGGTTTTAATGGTGGATCACAATTAGCAATGGGATCTGCTGCTGATGTCGCCGCTATATCAAACATATATATAAATACTAATCTTGCAGCAGCGGCTGGAGTAGTTGTAGCAATTGTATTTACAATGGCTTTTTATAAAAAAACTGATCTTACAATGGCCTTAAATGGTGCATTGGGTGGATTGGTAGCAATAACTGCAGAACCTCTTGCTCCAACTCCAATGTTAGCAATATTTATTGGTGCTGTTGGTGGATTGATTGTAGTGCTTGCTATACCAATGTTAGATAAATTCAAAATTGATGACGTAGTAGGAGCTGTACCAGTTCACTTATTTGCTGGTATTTGGGGAACAATAGCAGTTGTTTTTTCAAACTCTGATGCAAATATTGGGTCTCAGTTATACGGAATATTAGCAATTGGTGCTTTTACAGTAATTGCATCTTCAATCGTATGGTACGCCATAAAGTTAATTATTGGTATTAGAGTATCTGAAGAGCAAGAACTAGAAGGTGTCGATGTAAGTGAGGTAGGCATGGAAGCTTATCCTGACTTTAGAAAATAATCTTATTACCTCCCCAAAAAAAGGCAGTCTATATAGACTGCCTTTTTTATTTTTGTTTGCTCTATAACCCTAATGAATGATAGCTATCCATTACTCTTTTAACGGAAACCATCATAGCAGATGTCCTTAAATCATTTGCATTAGGATTATTATTCCAAACATTACTTATTACATCATAAGTATTCCTCATAGTGTCTTCTAACCCAGATCTAACTAAATCAATTTCTGCTGAACCCTGCATTACTAATTCTTTGTATTCATCTGGGAATTTAGAACCTGTCATCTTTTCTAGTGCTTTTATCATTAATGAAGTTTGGTTTTCCTGAGCTCTTCTTTGAAGTCTTCCTAAACGAATTCTACTTAAGTTTTTAATCCATTCGAAATAACTAACTGTAACTCCTCCTGCATTAGCATAAAGATCTGGGATTATAACAACTCCTTTTTTACTCAACATTTCATCAGCTTCACTAGACACAGGACCATTTGCAGCCTCAATTATTAATGGCGTTTTAATTTTTTCGGCATTTCCTTTATTAATTACTAATTCCATTGCAGCAGGAATTAAAATATCAGCATCCTCTTCTAATATTTCAGAACCTTTATCAACAAATCCTTCAAAACCTTTGACCCCACCATTTTTGAAAATATGCTCTCTTAACTCTTTTATGTTTACTCCTCTTGGATTTACAACTGAACCATCTCTTTCGATAACATGAGTGATTAGGCATCCATCTTCATTGGATAAAAATAAAGCTGCGTGGTAGCCAACATTTCCTAAACCTTGAACTATTACTCTTTTACCCTTTAAACCTGGTGTAAGACCTGTTTTTTTTACATCATTTGGATGATCAAAAAATGCTCTTAAAGCGTACTGAACTCCTCTTCCAGTCGCTTCTGTCCTTCCACCAATTCCACCCTTATTTACTGGTTTTCCAGTTACACATGCCCAAGCATTCAAATCTGTAGGATTTAATTTTCTATACTCATCTGCCATCCAAGCCATTTCTCTTTCACCTGTACCTACATCAGGTGCTGGAACATTTTGAGAAGGGTGAATTAAATCTCTTTTGGCTAATTCTTGAGTAAATCGTCTTGTTATTCTTTCTAGCTCTTCTTCTGTCCAATCTCTAATATTTATTTCAAGACCACCTTTAGATCCTCCAAATGGAACTTCAACTAATGAACATTTGTAGGTCATAAGCGCTGCTAAAGCTTCTACTTCATCTTGGTTTACTTCTACATCATATCTTATACCACCCTTAACAGGTTCAAAATGATCAGAATGAACAGATCTGTAGCCAGTGAAAGTATATATAGTTCCACGTAATCTTACACCAAATCTTACCACATAAGTAGAATTTGCCGTCATTATTTGGCCTGCTAATTCATCTGTATAACCTTCTTTTCCTTCAGTTTTTTGTAAGCATTCAACTGCTTTTTTGTAATTCACCTCAATTGATTCTAAAAACTCATGACCTGCCATTTAATACCTCCCCAAAAATGATTTATTAATATAATTGCATTTATTTAAATCTGTAAATTGATTTTTAATAAAATTAAGTCTTTAATATTTAAAAAGGAAAATATATGTTTCAAAATTTAAAAAATATCTTTGATAAAGTTAAACAAGAAAATAATTCAGAAGTGGAGATTATTGAAGAAGAAATTTATGCTGTTTTATCTCTTTTAATTGAAGCATGCAAGGTTGATGGAATAGTTTCAGACGATGAAATAGAAAAAATTACAGGCTTACTAATTAATAAATTTCATCTTGAACCTAGCAAAGCAAAAAATGCAATTAATTTTGTTTTAGAGAAAGCAAATGAAAAAGTTGAAATCTTTTCAGATATAAAAGTCATTCTTGATACAATGGATCATGAGGAGAGAATAAAAGTCATTGAAATGCTATGGGGCGTAGTATTAGCTGATGGAAATATAGATGATTATGAATCAAACCTCATGAGAAAAATATCAAGCTTACTTCATGTATCAAGCTTTGAAACAGCTGAAGCTAAAAACCGCGCTATGAATTAAAATTATGTATGACAAAACTCTTAACTTTGGATTTAACCAAGATCTAAATCAATTAAAAGATACTGTATATAAATTTGCTCAAAATGAAATTGCTCCATTAGCAAAAAATGTTGATGAAAATAATGAATTTCCAAATTTTTTGTGGGAAAAATTCGGGGAATTAGGATTGCTAGGCATCACAGCTGATGAAGATTATGGAGGTACTGGATTAAACTATTTGTCACATTGCATTGTTATGGAGGAAATCAGTCGGGCTAGTGCTTCAATAGGATTATCTTATGGAGCATTTTCAAATTTATGTGTGAATCAAATTAATAGAAATGGAAATCATGAGCAAAAAAATAAATATTTACCAGAATTATGTTCTGGAAAAAAAATAGGTGCTTTAGCAATGAGTGAGCCAAACTCTGGATCTGACGTTGTCTCTATGTCATTACATGCTGAAAAACAAGGTAATAAAACATATCTATTGAATGGCACAAAAATGTGGATAACAAATGGCCCAGATGCTGATGTTCTAATAATATATGCTAAAACAGATCCTTCTGCCGGTTCAAAAGGAATAACAGCATTTATAGTTGAAAAGGATATGGTAGGATTTTCTGTAGGAAAAAAAATTGATAAACTTGGGATGCGTGGTTCAAACACATCTGAATTAATATTTGATAATTGCGAAGTACCTGAAGACAATATTTTAGGAAATCCTGGAGATGGTGCATCAATATTAATGAGTGGTTTAGACTTTGAGAGAGTTGTATTGGCTGCAGGTCCCTTGGGAATCATGGCATCTGCACTGGATACTGTTATCCCTTATACACAAGAAAGAAAACAATTTGGAAAATCAATTGGCCAATTTCAACTAATCCAAGGTAAGATTGCAGATATGTATACCACACTAAATGCTTGTAGATCATATGTTTATGCCGTCGCATCTGCTTGTGATAGAGGTGAAACAACAAGAAAAGATGCTGCAGGTTGTATTTTGTATGCTGCGGAAAAAGCAACAAGTATTACTTTAGATGCTATTCAAATTTTAGGTGGTAATGGCTATACGAAAGATTATCCAGTTGAAAGATTATTAAGAGATGCAAAATTATATGAAATTGGTGCGGGAACTTCTGAGATAAGAAGAATGTTAATTGGGAGAGAAATATCAGAAGGAAATTAATATGAGCATCTTAAAATCTAATTTATCAGTAACTAGTGATATTTTTTTAAAAAATAAAAATGAAATGCTATCGAAGATTGATGAAATCAAAAAGGTAAAAGATTTTGCTTTTAAAGGTGGTGTTAAAAAGTTTAATAAAAAAACTTCTAAGGAAAAAAAATTGCTCCCTAGAATGCGAATTACTCAATTACTAGACAAAAACTCTACTTTTTTAGAAATAGGAGCATTAGCTGGACATGACCTTTACGACAACGAATGTCCTGGAGGTGGCATAATTACAGGCATTGGAAAAGTTCATGACTTGAATGTAATGATAATTTGCAATGATTACACGGTAAAAGGTGGAACATATTACCCCATTACTGTGAAAAAACATTTAAGAGCTCAAGAAATTGCAATGCAAAATAACTTACCTTGTATTTATCTGGTTGATTCAGGAGGAGCAAATCTTCCAAATCAAGACGAAGTGTTTCCTGATAGAGATCATTTTGGGAGAATTTTTTATAATCAATCAAAAATGTCTTCTAAGAATATAATGCAAGTAGCAGTAGTTATGGGAAGTTGTACTGCTGGTGGAGCGTATGTCCCAGCAATGTCTGATGAAACTATTATTGTAAAAAACCAGGGTACTATTTTTTTAGCAGGGCCGCCTCTAGTGAAAGCAGCAATTGGTGAAAACATCTCCGCTGAGGATTTAGGAGGTGGTAAAGTTCATACAGAAATTTCAGGTGTTGCTGACTATCTTGCAGATGATGATTATCATGCTTTAGAATTAACTCGCCAATGCATTAAAAATGCAAATATTACTCAAAAAAAATTTGATCATAAAACAAAGTTACCACTATATGACAATGAAGAATTAGTTGGAATTGTCCCAAGTGATTTGAAGAAGCCATTTGATATAAGTGAAATTATAATGAGGATAATTGATGATTCTAATTTAGATGAATTTAAACCAAACTATGGAAAAACTCTTGTAACAGGCTTTGCAAAAATAAACCAAATCAGTTGCGGAATAATAGCTAATAATGGCGTTTTATTTTCTGAGAGTGCACAAAAAGGAACTCATTTTATTCAACTTTGTAGTAAGAGAAAAATACCCATTATATTTTTTCAAAATATTACCGGTTTTATGGTTGGTAAACAAGCCGAACATACTGGAATTGCTAAGAACGGCGCTAAATTAATTAATGCTGTTTCAAATTCAAAATCTCCTAAAATAACTGTTATCGTAGGTGGTAGTTTTGGAGCTGGTAATTATGGTATGTGTGGAAGAGCGTTTCAGCCTAATTTTTTATGGATTTGGCCAAGTTCAAAAATATCAGTCATGGGTGGAGAACAAGCAGCAAATGTTTTACTTCAGCTTAAAAAAATAAATGTTAAAAAGAAAAACGAAGACTGGAATGAAAAGATAGAAAAAGAGTTTTTTTCAAAATTGGTCAAACAATTTGATTATCAATCAAATCCACTTTATTCATCTTCAAGATTGTGGGATGATGGAATTATAGACCCAAGAGATACTAGAAATATACTTTCAGAGTGTCTAGAAATAAGTTTGAACTCAAAAATTAAAGAAACAAAATTTGGTCTTTTTAGAATGTAGAATTTTTATGAATTTCAAGAAGATTATAGTTACAAAAATTAATAATATTGCTACTGAAATTAGGTTAAACGATCCAGATGTTCATAACGCACTTACGCTCGATATCATAAACGAGTTAAGCCTTTGCATTGATGAGTTATCACAAGACAAATCATCTCTTATTTTAATTTCAGCAAACGGAAAGAGTTTTTGTGCTGGAGGTGATTTATCATGGATGAAAAAACAACTATCTGCACCAAGAGAAAATAGAATTAAAGAAGCATCTAAACTTGCTGACTTACTTCTAAAACTTTACAATTGTCCTAAAACTATTATTGGCAAAGTAGAAGGTAATGCCTTTGGTGGTGGTATTGGGATCATGTCAATTTGTGATTTTGTTTTTTCAGTTAAAGATATTAAGATGGCATTAACAGAAGCAAAACTTGGTCTTATACCAGCAACAATAAGTCCTTATGTGGTAAGAAAAATTGGTGAAAAAAACTCAATCCACTTATTTACATCTGCAAAAATTTTTGCACCTGAAGATGGAGTTAAATTTGGGTTGATTGATTTTATATATGAAAAAAATGAAATTAACTCTAAAGTATCAGAGTTTTTAGACAGCTTTAAGAATTCAGCTCCGAATTCAATTTTAGAATCAAAAAAACTAGTGAGAGATTTATCTTATCCTATAGATCAAAATATTGTAGATCTTACAATTAACAAATTAGCAGATATATGGGACACTAAAGAAGCTAAAGAAGGTATAAACGCTTTTTTTAATAAGAAAAAACCTAATTGGATTAAGGAGTGATAATGACTAAAATACCAAGACAATTGGCAAAAAATAAAATCACAAGTTTAAATCTTAAAAATAAGAAAAAAACTAAAGATGATTTAAATGCTGAAAATTATTTAAAAATTGTTAAGGAAAAAATTGGATTTATCCCAAATGTTTTAGCTGCATTTTCTAATTTTCCAAAACAGTTTGAAGGTTTTACCAAATTATACAATTCTATTATGTTAGGAGATTCTGGTTTAACAAAGTTAGAAAGAGAAATGATAGCAGTTACTGTTTCATCTTTAAATCATTGCTATTACTGTATAGTTGCACATGGGTCAGCTGTAAGAGAATTATCTGGAGATCCTCAGTTAGGAGAAAGATTAATTTCGAACTTAGAAGCAACAAATTTAGCAAAAAAGCACCAAGTAATGCTCAGATATGTTAAAGAGCTTACAAAAAATCCTTCTGACGTAAATAAAAAATCAAGGGATGAATTGAGTAAAAATGGTTTTTCTGACAGAGATATTTGGGACATAAGTTTAATTACTGGTTTTTTTAACATGACAAACAGACTAGCTATCGCTACTGAAATGGAGCCAAATGACATTTATCACTCATCTCATAGATAATTTTCATGCCATTTGAACTAACAGAAACACAAAAAAATATTGTTGAAGCAGCTAAAAAAATTTCATCAAAATTTGATGATAATTATTGGTTAGATTTAGATTTAAAATCAGAGTTTCCTTTTGAGTTCTATAATGAAGTTGCTAAAAGCGGTTGGTTAGGCATGTGTATGCCTGAAGAATATGGAGGAGCTGATTTAGGCATTCAAGAAGCCGCTCTTTTTATGCAAAATATTACTAGAAATGGTGGCGGCATGTCTGCTGCATCATCAATACATATTAATATCTTTGGACCACACCCTATTGTTGTGCATGGGACTAAAACACAAAAAAAAAATTGGTTACCTAACTTAATTTCTGGAAATGATAAAACATGTTTTGGAGTTACAGAACCTGATGCAGGGTTAGATACTGGAAAAATAAAAACTACAGCAAGTAAGATCCAAGGTGGATATTTAATAAACGGACAAAAAATTTGGACATCAACAGCAAAAATTGCGAATAAAATTCTACTTTTAGCAAGAACTTCTGAATTAGGAGAAACAAAAAATAATATTGATGGATTGACTTTATTTTACACAGATTTTGACAGAACAAAAATTGAAGTAAGAGAGATAAAAAAAATGGGGAGAGGGTCTGTTGATAGTAATCAAATCTTTTTTGATAATTTAGAAATATCTGAAGAAGACCGAATTGGAGAAGAAGGCAAAGGCTTTAGATATATATTAGATAGCTTAAACCCTGAAAGAATATTAATTGCAGCAGAAGCTCTAGGCATTGGAAAAGATGCTTTAGACAAAGCTGTAAAATATGCTAATGAAAGAATTGTATTTGATAGACCGATTGGTAAAAATCAAAGTATTCAACATCCTCTAGCTGAATTGTGGATAGAACTTGAGGCTGCCGAATTGTTAATATCTAAAGCTGCCTATCAATATGATAAAGGTCAAAATTCTGGAGGACTTGCAAATGCTGCAAAATATTACGCTGCAGAAGTAGCATTTAAAACAGCAACACAAGCTGTTGTAACTTTAGGAGGGATGGGTTATGCAAAAGAATATCATGTTGAAAGATTATTAAGAGAATCCTTGATACCAAAATTAGCACCTGTTAGTTCACAAATGGTATTAAATTACATATCAGAAAAAATACTTCATTTACCAAGATCATACTAATCAAAACCATAGGAAATAAAATGAAACATGCTTTGGAAAATTTAAAAATAATAGACCTAACTAGAGTTCTTGGAGGACCTTATGCAACTCAAATTCTTGCTGATCATGGAGCCGATGTTATAAAAGTAGAAGCTCACATAGGTGACGAAGTAAGAGGATGGGGCCCACCATTCTTAAATGGAATGGCGTCATATTTTATAAATGTAAATAGAAATAAAAGATCAATTGCAATTGATTTATTATCAGATAAAGGAAAAGAAATATTAATTAAACTTCTGGAAGATGCAGATGTTCTTATTGAAAACTTTAAAACAGGGACAATGGAAAAATGGGGTTTAGGATATGAAGAAGTTTTAAAAGAAAAATTTCCAAAACTTATTCATTGTAGAATTTCTGGCTTTGGTCAAGAGGGTCCACTAGGTGGAGCACCTGGTTATGATGCAATTGTTCAAGCGATGACTGGAATGATGTCTATAAATGGAACACCAGAAAGTGGTAGTGTAAGAATGGGAGCACCCTTCGTAGATATGGGCACTGGTTTATACTCTGCAATTGGAATATTAATGGCTTTACAAGAAAGAAACATCTCCAATAAAGGCCAGTATCTTGACATGACATTATATGACTCTTCTCTAGCTTTAATGCATCCTCACAATGCAAATTTTTTTCTAAGTAAAAAGCCTGGAAAAGCAACAGGAAACTCTCACCCTAACATATCTCCATATGACAAATTTGATACAGCTACTAATGAAATTTTTATGGGAATAGGAAACGATGCCGGATTTGCAAGACTCTGTAAAGCACTCAATTTGGATAACTTAATTGACGATGATAGATTTAAAACTAATGCAGATAGAGTTAAAAATAGATTAGAATTAACAGATTATTTACAAAATGCACTTAAGGATGTTGATGGAAACTCTTTTTCAGAAAAACTCTTAAATGCTGGTGTTCCAGCTGGTCCAGTAAGGAACATGGAAGAAGCTATTAGTCATCCTCAGACAAAAGAGAGACAAATGATTCTTCATAAAGATGAATATCAAGGTATAGCTTCTCCAATAAAGTTCAGTAGATCAAAATCAGTTGGCGTTAAAAATATACCACCTCAAATTGGTGAACATACAAATGAAATTTTATTAGAGTTAAATTATACAAAAGGTGAAATAGAAAATTTAGTTAGCTCTAATGTAGTAAAATTGTCACTATCAAGTGATTAACTTTTTAAAATAATAATCTCTTAAATTGTCATAATTAATCATGATTTTTTTTCTTAATTTTTCTTGTTCTGTAAAAATTATAAATGATTCTATTCCTTGGAATAAAAAAAGATCAATGCCAGTAATTATTTTTGCCCCACTATTCTCTGAATTTTTTAAAAAAGTTGTCATAGCAGGCGTGTAAACTACATCAAAAGACCATTGATTACTATTTAATTTCAACCCATCAAATGGGTTTCCAGGAGTGTTAATATGACCCTGCTCAGAGCAATTTAAAAATCCATCAAATTCATGCTGATTTTCTATCAACTCACCTAACTTTATTGAATATACCTGTTTGTTTTGTTTCTTTAAATCCTTTATTAATTTTTCTAATTTAATGTGATCTTTTTCAATTATGTAAAGTTCTTTAACTCCTAATTTTAATAAAGCAAAACAAACTGATTTTCCAACTCCACCACCTCCTAAAACAACTAATTTTGAAGGTTCTTTATTAAAATTAAATTTATAAGTGTTAAGAAAACCAGTGAAATCTGTATTATGTGCAGTCATACTTTCATTGATTAAAATAAGATTGGTTGATTTTACTAACTTTGTTTCTTCGCTTAATTTAATTGAATGCTCTAATGCTAGTTCTTTAAAAGGGTAGGTAACATTAACCCCAGAAATATTCTTTTCTTTTATTTGGCTTAAAAATTTTTTGAAATTAAAATTTGATTTTGAAGCTTGATCAAAAAGTTCGTACTTAACATCAAACCCAAATTCATTTCCTAATTTTGTGATAAGATTAGGCATTTCAGATCTTGATATATTGTTTCCTAATAAACCTAATTTAATCATAAATAATAATTATTACATTACAGATATGTTCTGTTCTTTTTTAATTGCCATTACAGATGAAAATGAAGAAACACAGTACGGAACACAAAAGGTAATTATTATTTTGATCCAGTTGTTGCCAGTCATCTCACCCTTAATGATATGATCTCCATGATTTATTCCAGCTAAAATAACACCAACAATTAAAGCAATTTTAAAAGCCCTAAATGCAACGTCTTTTCTTACAAATAATTCTACCATAATGTCCTCAATTTTTGTAACCTTACTATAGATCATAATATTTAAAAATAAAGTGTAAGGTAATCGTATGTTAGTAAAAATATTTGTTAGAACATTTTCAAGTAATGAAGACTGTGAACTTTTTGAGTCTATGCTAGAAACAAAATGGCCATCTCTACTTCAAACTGTTAAAGGTGTAAGATTTAGATCGTTGAAAAATCCAAATACACCTAATGTAAGTGTAGTTATATGGGAATTTCCAGACAAAGAAATTATGAAAAATATTGAAAAACTTATTCAAGAAAATATTCAAAAGTATGTAAAGACCCTAACACCCAAAACTATTGAATTTACTGGAGTTGTTACACAAGATCTTGGAGACTTGTCATTTAATTAAAATTTTAAACAGATAAATATTTCTTAACAATCTGATCAGTTAATAAATAAGGTTTTCCATTCCAAGCATTTTCTCCTCTGTCAAGAATATATAACTTATCTGCAATTTGTTTTATTTTGTTCAAGTATTTATCTACTAAAATTATTGAAACATCCTTTTTTTTAATTTCAGAGATAATTGTCCATATCTCATTTCTTATATTTGGTGATAGGCCTTCGGTTGCTTCATCTAAAATTAACATCTTTGGATTAGTCATAAGAGTTCTTGCAATTGCTAACATTTGCTGTTCACCACCAGATAAAGAATTTGACATTTGAGTTAAACGTTCAGATAACCGTGGAAAAATTTTTTTAATTTTATTTAGATCCCAATAACCTTTTCTGGAAGCTACAATCAAGTTTTCTTCAACAGTAAGATTTGAAAAAATCCTTCTGCCTTCAGGCACTAAACCGATACCTAATTTAGATATTTCGTAGCTTGGTAAATTTGAAATTAAATTATTTTTAAAAAATATTTTACCTGAAACTTTTTCGATTATCCCACATACTGAATGTAAAGTAGTTGTTTTTCCCATTCCATTTCTACCCAGTAAAGCAACAATTTCTCCTTCTTTAATTTCAATATCCACTTCATTTAGTACACGGGTATCACCATACCAAGCACTTAATTTGTCAATCCTAAGAAGTATACTCAATTTTCATCCCCAAGATAAACTTCCTGAACTTTAGCATTTGACTTTATTTCTTTTTCATTTCCAGAAGCAATTAAACTTCCATAATCTAAAACTGATATCCTGTCAGCTAATGCAAATACTGATTCCATATCATGTTCTATAAGTAAAATCGGAGCTTTAACTTTTAATTTTTTAAACAATTCAATCATTAGTTGTGATGATGTTTTATCTAATCCAGCCATTGGCTCATCAAAAAGTAATAACTTTGGATTCATTGATAATGCTAAACTTATCTCAAGTTTTCTTTTATCACCATGACTTAAAGTACTTACTAAATCATTAGCCTTATTTGTTAAATCAACAATTTTAAGTAAATCAAATGCTTCATCGCTATAATCTTTATTTCTATAGATATTATTTAATGGATTTAAATAACCTCCATCTCTACCCATTAGGGATAATCTTAAATTATCAATAACTTTAAATGAATTTATAACAGAAGAAATTTGAAAACTTCTAGCAATACCCATTCTTGACCTATTTTCAGCTGAATAATTGGAAATATTAATTTCTTCAAGATAAATTTGACCACTATCTTGTTTTAAAAATCCTGAAATTTGTTTTACTAATGTTGACTTACCAGAACCATTGGGACCTATTAAGGCATGAATTTCATTTTTAAATAGATTTAAATTTAAGTTATCATTAGCTTTTACAGCTCCGAATGATTTGCTTAGGTTATCAATTTTAAGAACTGGTTTTTTCATCGTATTTATCTCTTATTAAAAAGCTCATTATCCCTGCCTTTGCGTAAAGCACTTCTAAAAGAATTATAAAACCCAGCCAAAATTGCCAATTTTCTGTAATACCACCAAGAAATTGTTCTAATATAATATAAAAAAAAGCACCCAAAATTGGCCCATAAAGTCTAAACATTCCACCTAAAATTACTAAAATCATAATTTCACCAGACATTTGCCAACTTAAAATTGTTGGACTTACAAATCTATTAAGATCAGCGTATAAAGAACCAGCCAAACCTGTTATTGCTCCGGATATTATAAATGTAATTAATTTAACTTTTTTAGGGTTAATTCCAACTGATCTAACTCTATCCTCGTTTTCTTTGCTGGCTTTTAATGAGATTCCTAATGGAGAATTTAAAATAAATTTTACAATTATAATTGTTATAATTAACCATACATAACAAATATAAAAAAAAGTAATAGGATCCATTGTGTTAAGAAAAGGTATTTGATTTCTAAGTGAAAGAGACAATCCATCTTCTCCACCATAAGTAGGCCAACTTATTGAAAAATAATATAACATTTGAGCAAATGCTAATGTTATCATTATGAAATATACACCTGATGTTCTCAATGAAAAATAACCAATAAAGAAAGCTAATATAGATGAAAAAATTAAAGTAAAAATCCAGATCAATAATAAATGATTTGTTCCTTCAAACTCAAAAACTAATATTTGGATAGGTTCGTAATTATTAAAATGAAAAGCTAAAATTCCTGTAACATATCCACCTAAGCCAAAAAAAGCAGCGTGGCCGAAGGAGACCATGCCTCCATATCCCAATATTAAATTAAGACCAATACCTGCAATAGCTAGAATAACAATCTTTGAAAATAATGTTGTTATATAAATATCATTTAAAAGAATTGAAAATAACGGTACTAAAAACAAAAATATTAGAATTAAAAAATTTAATTTCTTTTCAGATATCATGCTGATCTCTCACCAAACAAACCTGATGGCTTAAAAATTAAAACGATTGCCATTAGTATATATATTGACATTGAGGCTATCGATGATCCAATTAAATTTGCATCAGCATTATCAAAAAATAATTTAAATAACTCAGGAAGTAAAAAACGTCCTAACGTGTCTGTAACTCCTACTAATAAAGCCCCAACAAAAGCACCTTTAATTGAACCAATTCCACCAATGATAATTACTACAAATGCCAATATTAGAACTGGTTCACCCATACCGACCTCAACAGATTGTATCGCACCGATCAATGCTCCAGATAAACCAGCTAACGCAGCTCCTAATGCAAAAACGATTGTATAAAGAGTTTTAATATTTACTCCCAAAACAGAAATCATTTCCCTATCGTTTTGTCCTGCTTTTATTCTTATTCCTAGTAAAGTTTTAGAAGTTAAAATATATAAGAAAAATGCTATTAAAATTCCAATTGCAATTATTAAAAGTCTGTATTTCGAATAAATAATTTCTAAAGGGAGAGAAACACTAGCATTGAGTTCTGAAGGTATGTTTAGATAAAGAGGATATGCTCCAAAAATCCATCTTATACCTTCAGAAAAAATTAAAATTAAAGCAAAAGTTGCTAGCACTTGATCTAAGTGATCTTTTTTATATAGCTTTCTAATAACTAAAATTTCAGTTATTACACCTGCAAACATAGCAACAATAAAACTACATATTAATCCAATAAAAAAAGAACCTGTAATTTCGGCAAGAAGAGCTGCTCCAAAAGCACCAATCATGTAAAAGGAACCATGCGCAAGATTAATCAATCCCATAACACCAAACACTAAAGTCAAACCAGCAGACATAAGGAACAACATTGTTCCAAATTGTAAACCGTTTAATAGCTGTTCAATTAATAATTGAAATTCCATGTGATGATAATAAGTGAGTTAATAAAACTCACTTATTTATTTTTTATTTCAAAGGACAATCTTTAACGTAAGCATTTGATCTATTTTTAAGCCCAGTTGAGATAATTTTATTTGTTAAAATTTTTCCCTCTTTGATCACTTCTCTTACATAGATGTCTTGAATAGGATGTTGATTTGTATCAAATTTAAATGAACCACGGGTACTTTCAAAATTAGCATTTTTCAATGCACTTCTGAATTTATCTTGATCTTTAACGTCTGCCGCATTTAAAGCTGAAATTAACAATTTTCCAGTATCATATCCCTGAGATGCATATAAAGATGGTAATCGTCCGTACTCTTTTTGAAAATCTTGAACGAATTTCTTATTTGCTTTGTTATCAAGATCTTTTGACCATTGAGAAGTGTTTTTAACTCCTAAAGCAGCATCACCAACAGCTTTTAAAATACCTTGGTCAAATGAAAAAGCTGGTCCAATGACTGGAACATTTATACCTGATTGAGATAATTGTTTCATAAATGAAATACCCATTCCACCAGGTAAAAAGAAGTAGATACTATCAGCTTTAGATGATCTTATTTGAGCGATTTCTGCTGCATAGTCTTTTTGACCGAGTTTGGTATATAATTCTTTTTCAATTTTACCTTTAAAAAATCTCTTATATCCAGTTAACGCATCTTTACCTGCTGGATAGTTAGGAGCAAGTATAAATGAGTTTTTATACCCTGCTGTGTTTCCATATCCACCAGCCGCTTCATGCAAATTATCATTTTGCCAAGCAACGTTAAAATAATTTTTATGACAACCTTTACCTGCTAATTTAGAAGGTCCTGCATTTGGAGACAAATAGAATTTTCCTTGTTTAACTGCAGCAGGAACTACAGCCATTGCTAGATTTGACCAAATAATTCCAGTAAGAACATCTACTTTATCTGATTGGATCATCTTGTCAGCAATTTGGACAGCAATATCTGGCTTTCTTTGATCGTCTTTTACTATAACTTCAAAATGGTTATCACCTTTAACTGCTAGTAAAAAACCATCTCTTACGTCAATTCCAAGACCTGAGCCTCCTCCAGATAAAGTAGTAATCATACCTACTTTTATTTTTTTATGCCCATTAGCAAAAACAGGGTTTATAAATAAACCGAGTATTGCAATTAAACTTATAATATATTTAATCATTATTTTTCCTCTTAAAACTTTATATAACTTAACTAAAAATAACTTTAAAATCAAAAAATTAGTTTTCTTGATTAAAAATCTACATCCATACCATTTATAGAATAAGTTTTCCCATTAAACCCTTTATCCATTTTTTCAATATCAGTCATTTTTTCTGAATCAACTCTTTTAAATGGATTTTTTTTCATTTGTTCTAAACGTTTTTTATTTTGAAACTTTCCAAAGAGTTTATATTTTATTTTGTTAAGCATTGTTCTTACTCACAATACAATGTTCTAATTTGTTAAATCTATAGTAAGCAAATTTCTTATAGATTATAGACAATAAACTTTTTATTATTGGCAAAGACACAATAAAAGCTAAAAATTTCCAGTAAGTTAGATTTTTCCAAATTAAAATAAAGGCATCAAGTCCGATATATTGTTTATTTTTAGAATCAAATGCATGCAGATACAAAAGTGCGTCTGATTGTTTAATATTAAATTCTTTTAAATCTTTAGGGTTATTAGCAATATCTAACCATTTAAAATTTTTATTATTGGCAATCTTTTTATAATAATTGATCTCTTTATTACATAATCCACACTTACCGTCATAAAGAACTTTTATCATATTATTAAACTAACTTTGAAACATTTACTGCCATATTAGAACCTGACCCAACAATTTTTTTCCAAAAATTGATAAATGTACTTTCATCTTTTTCTAATACTTTTGATCTCGCATCTTGTTGGTGTTCAATTTCTTCATCACAACATTTTTTTAATACCATTGCTAACTTATAATTTAGATTATTATTTAATAAATAATCAATTTGTTCATTGTAATGCTTCTCAACAAAAGTTTCGACTGCATCTACAGTAATGCAAAAAAATTTATGGCCAAATAGTGCTGACAAAAATCCTAAAACAAAACCCATAATTCTCCATAAAAAAAGTAGTTTGCTTTTTTCATTAGAAGTTAAAAGATTTTCCATAACTATCAGATGATTGGTTTCAGTTAAAATATGTTCTTTTGACATCTTTGATATTTTTTTATTCCAGAAAATACAACTTGCACCTCTATAAATCCAAACTGCTCCTGTTTCTCCAGCATGGTTTGACCTCATCCATTTAATCATAAATTTTGGAATATTAATTCCAACTGCATTGTATTTTTTTAAAATATTTTCCACTAAAATCATCCATAAATATTATTTATTTTACTATGTTTGGATTTTCTTCCAGATACTCTTTCACGCCAAAGTTTAAAACTTCTAGGCTTAAGATTGCTTCTCATCAATTTTATAACCTGCTTTTCGTTTAAACCAGTTTGTTCTTTAATTGAATCAAAGCTGACTTCATCTGCCCAAGCAAAATCAATTACTTTATTTAGATACTTTTCATTTAACATTTTTTTTCAAATCTAAAGAAGAAAATTTATATACATTTTTTTCATTACATATATATGCATTAAAACCAGATTTTAAATAAGGCTTAAATATTTTATTGTTAATCGATAACCCTCCAGTATATTTTCCAAATGAAGGAAGAATTAATTTATTTTCAGTTTGCAAGATACATTTTTCAGTTACTCTTTTTCCATTCAATTTAACAGATAAAGTTGGATGATAATGTCCAGAAATCTGATGTCTATCATCAACAATTGCTTCATGAATAAACTCAATATCATTTAGTCGTAAAATTTTATGACTTGGGATTTCATACATTATATTTTTATCATGATTTCCTTCAATTAAAATGAATTCATAAAGATTAGTTAATGATTTTAATTTCTTTTGAGTATTGATATTCATTCTATTTAATGAATTTTTATCGTGAAAAGTATCACCTAAAAAAATAATTTTTTTAATTACATAGTTTGATAAGATTTTTTCTAATTTGATTAATGTTTCTAAACTGTCATATGGAGGAATATATTGCCCATACTTAGCGTAACTTGAGCCTTTTTCTAAATGTAAATCTGAAACAATTGCAGTATTAAACTTTGACCAAATGAGAATTCCGTGTGGATCTATATCAAAAGTATTTTGACAAAACTCTAATTTTTTCATGAAAAACCAATTTCCCTAAGTAATTCATTTTCAAATTCTTCAAGATAATATTCATTAAGCTCATCTTTATTAATTGTTTCTCTATTTATTTCGAGCAAAAGAGGTACTGCTAATGGGGATATTTTTTGTAATTTTTTAAATAAAATTTTATTTTGAATTCTCTTCATTAGTTTTCCTAACCTATCAATTGAAATTAAACCATTTAATGAATCTTCTTTAGCAACTTTTAGAAGCAAATGATTACCTTCATGTTTCTTAAGTACATCATAAATCAAATCTGTATTAAATAAAATTTGCTTCGATGTTTTTGTCAAACCAGGTATTTTTCTTTCAATTAATCCTGAAATAATCGCCGCATCTCTAAAATTTTTTTTCATTAATGGAGTGTCATCTAACCATTCATACAAATCACTTATCATTAAATCTTCATTAAATAAGGATTTAACATCATTGATTTCTTCCATGCTCCAAATAGCGAGTGCATAGTCAGTTGCAACAAATCCGAGTGGTTTAAGATTATATCTTTGCATTCTCTTCGAAATTAAAAAACCTAAAGTCTGATGAACATTTCTTCCTTCAAAGGCATAACAAATTAAAAAATGTCTTTTTTTATTCCCCATTTTTCTAGGAAAAGTTTCAATTAAAACTTTATCATACATTGGTAAAATTGACTTTTGAGATTGTAAAATTAACCAATCTTTTATCTGTTCAGGATAACAATTTAAAGACTGTTTTTTGCTTATTAACTTTTTTACTTGTGACGCCAACTCAGAAGTTAAAGGCATTCTTCCCCCAGCGTAAGATGGTATTTTAGGCCTATTATCTTTTGTTAAAGCTACATGAACTCCCTTCTCTGATATATTTAAAAACTTTAAAACTTTCCCCCCAAACAGAAAAGTATCACCCTCTGTCAAACCTTCAATGAACCATTCTTCTATATTACCTAAGGTTTTATTTCGAAGCTTCACTTTAAGCATATACGATTCAACAATAGTGCCAATATTCATTTTGTACTTCTGTCTAACTGTCTTATTTTTGATTGCAAACTGATTATTTTTATTTAATCCGATTTTAGAATATTTCTGGTATTGTCTTAGTGAATAACCACCGCTTTGAACAAACTCCAAGGTTTGGGTAAAATCTTCTACTGAAAGTTTTCTGTAAGGCCAAGCGGTTTTAACATTTTTATAAAGTTTGGTTTTATCAAACGGATTACTACAAGCAACACCTAATATATGCTGAGCTAGAACATCAAGACTACCAGATTTTAAATTATCTCCATCTATGATGTTTTCTTTTATAGCTTCTATTGCAGCCAAACATTCAAGATATTCAAATCTATTTCCTGGAACTAATAAAGCCTTTGATGGCTTATTTAAAGTATGATTACTTCTGCCAATTCTTTGTAATAATCTTGAAACACCTTTTGGAGCACCAACTTGAATAACTAAGTCTATTTTTGCCCAATCAATTCCGAGATCTAAAGAACTTGTAGCAACAACACAATCAATTTCTCCTTTGGACATTTTCTGTTCGACTTTTCTCCTTATTTCTCTTTCAAGGCTTCCATGATGAACAGCTATTTTTAAATTAGATTTATTTTCAAGCCATAAATTATGAAAAATTAACTCAGCTTGTGCTCTTGTATTAACAAAAATTATACTCATTTCTGCTTTTTCAATTTTTGTATATAATGTCTTGATAGAATAGGTTGCCATATGACCTGACCAAGGTATTCTGTTATCAGTCATTAAAATTTCTACTTTTGGCTTATTTAAAGATGGAATATCGATAATTTTTCTTTGTTTATTTTGAGATAAAAAATTCAAAACATTTTCTTTATCTTTAATAGTCGCCGATAACCCAATTTTAGTATAATTCGAAGCTAATTGATTTAATCTTGCTATATTAAGTGATAATAAATCGCCTCTTTTAGAATTTATCAATGTATGAATTTCATCAATAATTAAAAATTTAATACTTTTAAAATAATCTTCAGCATTTTCATCTGACATCAACAAAGCAAAAGACTCAGGAGTTGTCATAAGCATTTGAGGTGGCGATATCTTTTGCCTTCTTTTTTTTGCGTATGGAGTATCACCAGTTCTCGTCTCAACAGTAATATTTAAAGATTGGTCATTTATTGGTTGAACCAAATTTCTTTGTACATCAACAGTAAGTGCTTTTAGTGGTGAAATATAAAGCGTATGTAGAAAATTATCTTTATATTTTTTTTCAATTAAATCTGTAATTGCCGGCATAAATCCAGCAAGAGTTTTCCCACCTCCCGTTGGTGCAACTAACAATATGTCATATCCTTTTGTAGCCTCTTCTAGAGTGTCAATTTGGTGTTTGTGATAACTCCAACCATTTTTATTTAACCACTTAGTAATAGGATGAGACTTTAATTTTGGTATCATAATGATATATAAAAAATATGGATTGGGTTAATAAACATTTACAAATAGAACCAATAAATACCTTTATTGATCCAATTTTTCCAGTTGAAAATGCAATCATAACTCATGCTCATGCTGACCATGCAAAACCTGGGCATAAGAATGTTCTTGCAACAAAACATACAATAAAAATTATGCAAATTAGATATGGTGAGAATTGTGCAAATAATTTTCAAGAATTATCATTTAATTCTCCATTAAATATTAATGGTGTCAAAGTTACTTTTTTTCCAGCTGGACATATATTAGGAAGTACTCAAGTTTTACTTGAATATCAAAAAGATAAAATAAATTTTACTGGTGATTTTAAAATAACGAAAGATGATACTTGTGAAAACTTTAGACCTGTCACATGCGATACATTAGTAACTGAAGCTACATTCGGCCTACCTATATTTCAACATCCAGATCCAGAAGTTGAAATAAATAAATTAATAAATTCATTAAAAATATTTTCAAATCGTCCTCATTTAATTGGTGTTTATGCTCTTGGAAAAGCCCAACGTTTAATTAAATTATTAAGAAATAAAGGATATGATGAAACAATTTTTATCCATGGAGCATTAGAAAAGATTTGTGATTATTATATTCAGTCTGGAATAAATTTAGGAAATTTGTCCAAAGCTCTTATTAAAGGTGAAAAAAAAGATTTTAATGGAAAGATAATCTTAGCACCACCATCAGCTTTAAAATCAACGTGGTCAAGAAGATTTATAGATCCTATATTGTCTCACGCTTCTGGATGGATGTCAGTAAAACAAAGAGCAAAACAGAGTTTAGTTGAATTACCATTATTAATATCAGATCATGCTGATTGGAATGAATTAACTTCGAATATAAATAATAGTTTAGCAAAAAATATTTTAGTAACACATGGTCGAGAAGAAGCTTTAGTACATTGGTGTAAAAAAAGAGGCTTAAAAGCATCTGCATTATCTATTCAAGGTAGAGACGATAGTGGAGAAGAAATTTGAGAGAGTTTAGCCAATTAATTAATCAATTAATTCTTACTAGATCAAGAAACAGAAAAATTGAGCTATTAAACCATTATTTTAAAAATACCGAAAATCCTGACAGAGGATTAGTATTAGCTATTTTGACAGGAAATTTGAAAATTAAAAATATTTCTATTTCAAAAATTAAAGAACTAATCAAAAAAGAAGTTGATCCTGAATTGTTTGATTTATCATATGATTATGTTGGCGATCTTGCTGAAACAATAGCTTTAATTTGGCCTTATAAACAAAAAGGTAAAGTGCCAAAATTAAACTTCATTATAGATGAGCTAGAAAATTCAAGTACTACAAATATAACCAAATTAATAAAAAAATATCTTTCAATTTTTTCAGAAAATGAGAGATGGGCATTTATCAAACTTTTATCTGGTGGTTTAAGAATTGGTGTTTCAACAAGGTTAACAAAACTTTCATTAATTCATAACACAACTATTGAGATCTCAGAAATTGAACAAATTTGGCATGGTGTAGTTCCTCCCTACAATAAATTATTTAATTGGATTTTTGGAAAAGATGCTAAACCCGAGATAGAAGTTGAAAAAGTATTTCATCCTTTAATGCTGGCACACCCCATTGAAAAAAAAGATTTCAATAACTTAAACCCAACCGAATTTTTTGCAGAATGGAAGTGGGATGGAATAAGAGTACAATTAGTTTTATTTAATTCCAAAATCAGAATCTTCTCTCGAACTGGAGATGATATATCAAACACCTTTCCAGAAATTCAGAATAATGAAAATGACTTAGTTGTTTTGGATGGTGAACTTTTGGTAGGAAATAATTTTAAACCTTTTAAATTTAACAAATTACAACAAAGATTGAATAGAAAAAAAGTATCAAAAAATCACTTAGAAAATTTTCCAGCATTTGTAAAACTTTACGATATTTTGTTTTTAAAAAATAAAGATTTAAGAAGCTTAGATTTTTCTGAAAGACGGAATATTTTATCTGAATGGCATAATAAAATTCAAAATAGATTTTTTGATCTCTCAGAAATTTTTGAATTTAAAACCTGGGAAAACCTAAAAAATATTAAGTCCAAAAAATTAAATAAAAGTGTACATGAAGGTTTAATAATCAAAAGAAAAACTAGCTCTTACATTTCAGGAAGACCAAAAGGTTATTGGTATAAGTGGAAAAATGACCCTTTGGTGGTTGACGCTGTTATGATGTATGCACAAAGGGGCCATGGTAAGAGAAGCTCATATTATTCAGATTTCACATTTGGTCTTTGGGATCAAAATAATATAGTTCCAATTTGCAAAGCTTATTTTGGATTTAGCAATGAAGAATTAGAAATTTTAGACAAGTTTGTTCGGAGTAATACCATTAATAAATTTGGACCAGTTAGAGAAGTTGAAAAAAAATTTGTAGTTGAGATAGCATTTGATTCTGTAGATTTTAGCAAAAGACACAAATCTGGCGTAGCTTTACGTTTTCCAAGAATCAAACGTTTAAGACGAGATAAACCTATCAATGAAGTAATAAACATCGACTTATTTAAAGAAAATTTTATAGATAATTAACAAGTAAAATTTATTGTTACTTGACTCTCTTTGTTTTACTTAGAATAGTATAATTATTATATAAATTCTCGGGAGGAATTAATGATTAATAAAAAAACACTTATGAGCATTGGTTCAGGTTTGACTGTCCTTACAGGATTAATTGCCTTTACAACTGCTCCAAGTTTCGCTCAGAAAAAACCTGCCATTGAGGTTGTTACTCATGCTGGTGCAGGGGGTGGGACAGATGTTAACTCTAGAATGATGATGTTAAGATCTAGAAGAACTCTAAAACAAGATATGGTTGTTGTTAATAAAAGAGGTGGTGGCGGAGCTGCTGCTATGAATTATTTTATGACAAGGCCTGCAGATGGAAATACAATCCTAACTTTTACAGTAGGACATGCTATTACAATGGCAATGGGTAAAACTAAGTTAAAAGTTAGTGATATGGCTCCAATAGCAAGAGGAACTAATGACCCACAAATTTTAATGGTTAATTGTAAAAAGAGTCCGTACAAAACACCTGAAGATTTTGTTGCTGGAATGAAAAAAGGTGACAAAATGACATTTGGAGGAACTCATACTGGTACTATTGATCATATTACAGTTTATTTATGGGCTAAAAAATTAGGTCAAAAAATGCCAAAATATATTCCATTCAAGGGTGGTGCTGAGTTAGCAACAAGATTAGTTGCAGGAGAAGTCGATGTAGGAACACTTAATTTATCTGAAGCAGCGGCACCTGTTGAAGCTGGTGATGTTTGTCCATTAGTAATATTAGGTGAAAATGCAATGGCTCCTATTCCAAAAGCTAAAACAGCTAAATCTCTTGGAATAGATCTAGTTCTTTCAACAACAAGAGGTTTCGTAACTCACGCTGGCGTTGATAAAGCTAGAGTTGCAGAACTCGAAAAAGGAATGGCAAAAGCTATGAAACATTCTATGTATCAAGCTTATTTAGCTAATTCTGGATTAGATAACACTTCACCTCAACCTTCAGGACCTTGGGGAAAGCAAATTGCTTTTATGGTTGGTGAATTTGGACCAGCTCTTAAAGAAATGGGCTTAATTAAGTAAACATTTATTAATGCCCTCTTTATTATAAGAGGGCATTTAATTAAACATTATGTCTAATAAATTTTATACAGTTCCATTATTCCTTACAATATTTTCAATTATTGTAATTGGAATATCTTTACAGTTAGATACTTCACCTGAAATGATTGTAGGTGATAGTATGCAAGCTAGATCTTTTCCAATTTTTTTAATGGTCCTGATGCTTGTTTTAATAGCTGTATTAACATTCCAATATAAAGCAAATAATCCAGCCCCTATTAAACTAGAAAAATTTCCTACTTGGGGCAGTATGGGCTTATTTTTAATTTTTTATCTATTAACAGTTTATACAGATATGTTTATTGGAATTTTTGTAGTGATGTTATTAATGGGTTTATTGTGGGGTGAAAAGAGAATTTGGCTTTCTTTTTTAACTGCAACTTTAACCCCCTTATTAATTTTTTTATTGTTTGATTTTGTATTAAAAATTAGATTTCCAAGAGGAATTTTAATGGATTTGTATTATGGATAGAGTACTAGGTTATGTTTGAACAAGGGTTAATGGCAATGCTTTCAGTTGCGACTGATCCTTATTTGCTTTTTTTAATTTTTGTTACAACGATTTTAGGAGTTGTAATAGGAGTATTGCCAGGTTTAGGTGCGACCACTGGAGCCGCACTACTATTACCTTTTACTCTAACTATGGACCCTGTTCACGCTATAGCAGTCCTTGCAACCATTTATGTCTCAGCAACTTTTGCTGGATCAATAACTGCAATATTAATTAATACACCCGGAACTTCTGCAGCTGCAGCAACAACATTTGATGGTTATCCTCTTGCTCAAAAAGGTGAAGCGGGAAGAGCGCTAGGTATTGCTGTGATTTCAAGTACCGTTGGTGGAGTATTTTCTGTAATAGTTTTATGTTTTGCGGCACCTTTATTAGCTAGAGTAGCTTACGAATTTCGGTCACCGGAATATTTTGCTTTAACAGTGTTTGGATTATCAATGCTTGCTAGTATTAGTGCTGGTGGAGCAGTCAAAAATTTAATAGGTGGAATATTTGGAGTTTGGTTATCAACAATTGGAGCAGAACGAGTTACAGGGATTGAAAGATTTATGTTTGGTAATTACGAACTCTATGAGGGTATTCATTTTGTTCCAATCTTTATTGGACTTTTTGCCATTTCTGAGCTTTTAGTGCAATCTAAAACAGTCAATAAAATTGTAAATACTGTAAGTATGAAAGCTGTCAAACTACCAACAAAAGAAGATTATAAGAAAATTTGGAAAACAATTTTGAGATCCTGTGGAATTGGTACTTTTATAGGTGTTTTACCAGCAGAAGGTGCTACTGTTGCATCAATGATTGGATATTCAGAAGCAAGAAGATGGTCTAAAAACAAAGAAGAATTTGGGAAAGGTTCTATAGAAGGCATAGCAGGGGCCGAAGCCGCAAACAATTCAGCAACTGGTGGTGCGATGGTACCAACAATGGTTTTAGGTATTCCTGGAAGCGGAACTACTGCTATAATATTAGTTGGGTTAATGGTACACGGCTTAAGACCAGGAGTTTATTTATTTACAGAACAAGTTGAAAAAGTTTACCAAATTTTTGGTTCAATGTTTTTCGCAAATATTATGTTTATGCTTATGGGACTATATGCTGCAAAGTTTTTTGCTAGAGTTTCACTTGTACCTAGAGCTATATTGTGGCCAATTGTTTTTGGTCTTTCTGTCATTGGTGCATATGCTTTCCAAGGCCAACTCTTAGATGTTTGGCTTGCTTTGATTTTTGGAGTAATTGGTTTCTTTGCACGAAGACATGGTTTTTCTGTTGCTCCAATTGCTGTAGGTTTAATCCTAGGTGAAATGGTTGAAACAAATTTACAACATTCTCTTAAAATGTTTGATGGAGCATGGTGGATGATCTTTACTCAACCTCTTGCACTTATGTTTTTAATATTTGCATTTTTAGGGTTATGCGGACCATACATTTATTCATTAATTATGAAGAGAAAGTAAAATCATAATTTAAAGATCCATTAAGTATTAAATATACTGAAATGATTGTTAAAATTGAGTTAAGAAATATCTTAAAGTATTTTTGACCAAATTTAATCAAAAGTTTTTTACCTATATATGTACCTATGAAACCTGAAATTATCATTAATAAAATGATGTAAAAATAATCTGAAAAACTAAATCCCATAAATCCAAATACTAAAACTTTTATAGCATGCTGCATTGACATCAGCGCTGCATGAGTTGCTGTATGACTTAGTGGATTTAATTTCATCGTCTTAACCATGCCAGCAATAAAAGGACCAGTAGCTCCAAAAAACATAGTTAAAAAACTTGAAAAAACACCTCCTAAAATAATATATCTTGATTTAATTGCAGGTATCTTTCCATAAACTGTCCACAAAATAAAAAAACCTACAATCAACTGAATAAACCAACCTGGAAACTGAATAAAAGTGTAGCCTCCAAATAAACTCCCTATAATTGTCCCAATAAAGAAAGGTAAAATTGGTTTTTTATAAACATCTTTAATCATGAGAAGCATTCTTCCAAAATTAGATGCAATTTGAACAGAGCCATGAACAGGTAGTAAAGCTATTGGATTTAGAAATATTGCTAACAAACCTAAAAATACAGCCCCTCCTCCTATTCCAAATGCTGCAGATATAAAAGAAGTGAACATACTTGAGAAAATAAGAAAAATAATACTAAAATCAGATAACTCTTTTGGAAAAGTGATATAAAGAAGATCCATGTAATCTTTACTTTTCTGTAAAAGGTGGTGGTATAAAATACCGTGGTAATTCCCCAATACTATTTATATCAATTTCTAATAATACAGGACCAGGTAAATTAAACGCTTTTTTTAAAATATTTTCAAATTCACTTGAAGACTTTACAATTAAATATTTCATCTTAACAGTATCTGCAAGCTCTTTGAAATTTGGGACTTGTAAGTCTGCAAAATTTCTTCTTCCTCCATATAAACTATCCTGAATATGTTTTATAACTCCATAACCTTTATCATTCATTACCATAAAAATTATATTGCTGTTGATTTCAACTGCTGTCCACAATTCAGAAACGTTTAACATAAACCCACCATCACCACACATAGCAATTGATTTTACTTTTTCTTCTGTAGCTAAAGATGCACCGATTCCAAGAGACATCCCAGGGCCTATCCCTGCTCCAACTGGATAAATGTTTTGATACCATTTTTGTACTGGCATTAACCTATTTCCCCAAGTACTGTTGGATATGGTTACATCTCTGATCCATCTGGCGTTTTTAGGTAAATTTGTCTCTATTATTTCAGGGAATTCTCTATAAATTTTAAGAAATTCTTTATAATCTTTTTTAATTTCTTTTTTTAAAGATTTTACTTCATGTATCCAATTTTCATCTATATTTTTTATATCATGTAATCTTTCATAAAGATTTTCTAAGACCTTTTTTCCTTCACCTAAATGAAATGTTTTTGAAGGATAAGTTCTATTTTCTGCGTTTGGATCTATATCAATTTGTATAAGGTTTTCAGGTAGTCTTAATGACATGTCTTTTGTTTCATGTCCTCTTAATCTACTTCCAACAACAATCATTAAATCAAGAGAAGAATAAAATTTTTCAACTTTTGGAATTGCATTAAATGAACCTAAACACATCTCATGATTTTCATCTATAACGCCTCTTCCTTGAGTACTTGTTATGACCGCAAAGCCCAAATCAACAAACTTTTCAACTTCAGAGGTAAATTTTTTTCCACCATTACCAATCCATAATATTTTTCTTTTTGATTTTCTAATTTCTTGTTCGATAAGATCTAATGATTTCAAATCTCCTAAAGAGATGTTTTTATCGTTGACAATTACTTTATTAAATATTTCTTGCCTATTAATAATTGTACGTTGAACATCTATTGGAACCTCAATTGATACTGGACCTGTTGGAGGCGTCATCGCCTCTTCCAAAGCTTTTTCTAATACCTCTAAAACATTTTTGGAAGATGATATTCTATAAGCATTTTTTGAAACAGATTTCATCATTTCAAGTTGATTTGGAACATCATGAACAGTTCCTTGATTTTTATCCAAATTTTCTGTAGCAGTTTGACCAGTTATATGAAGTAATGGTGTTCCAGCAAATCTTGCTTCAACTAGAGACCCTACAACATTTGCTGCACCGGGACCAGTACTTGTAATAACAACTCCTACTTTGTCAGAAGATCTGGCAAAACCATCTGCCATATGACCTGCTCCCATTTCACCTCTTGCTGGTACAAATTTTATTAAATTTCTTTTTGCAATAGCATCCAAAATAGGAATATTATGGACTGAAACAACACCAAAAACGGTCTTCAAATCATTTTCAAATAAAAAATCTGATATTAAGTCACCAACATTGTACTCATTCATTTTATCCTCTAATATGGAAAAAAATTTAGATTATTTTAAGTATAGTGAAAAAATATATTAAAGCAAAAGACGTTAAAAAGTTATATGCAGGCACATCTGAATTCTCTTTAATTGACATAAGAGAAATTGGACAACATACAGATGGACACCCTTTTTTTTCAATATCAATTCCATATAGTATTTTTGAAAACAGGATTATTGATCTAATACCAAGTAAAGCAACGTTAATAATTTTAATGGATCACAATGACGGTTTGTCTGAAATAGTTGAAGAAATTGCATCCAATCTTAGATATAGAAATATCCAAATTCTTAAAAATGGAGTTTTTGGATGGAAAAAAGCTGGTTTTTTTTTATTTAAAGGAATACATGTTCCAAGCAAAGCCTTTGGTGAATTAGTAGAGTTAAAAAAAAATACTCCTCATATTAAACCTTCAGAACTAAGAAAAAAAATAAACAGAAAAGATGATATCATTGTTATCGACGGAAGACCTTTTGAAGAATTTAAAAAAATGAATATTCCAACAGGTGTATGTTGTCCTAATATGGAAATACCCTTACGAATTCAAAATGAAATTCATGATAAAACTGAAATAATTATCAATTGTGCTGGTAGAACTCGTTCAATAATCGGAGCGCAAAATTTAATCAACTTTGGTATTAAAAATAAAGTAAGAGCTCTTGAGAATGGGACTCAAGGTTGGACATTATCTGGATATAAACTTGAAAATAATAAAAAAAGAGCATTTAACTTAGATAAAATTGAATCTCAAAAAAGTAAGTATCAAAATTCTTCAAATAAAATTATTAATAAATTTAATTTAAAAAAAATTAATCTTAAAACATTAAATTCTTTTCTCGAAGAAAAAACAAAAAATACTTTTATATTTAATATAACTGCCAATCAAAATTTTTCTGAAAATAAAATGTATTTGAAGCATGCACCTGGAGGACAACTCATACAAGCTACTGATAGTTTTGTTGGAGTTTTAAATGGTAAAATTGTTTTGATTGATGATGGAGAACTATTACGCGCTTCATTAACAGCCTCTTGGCTGAAACAAATGGGTTTTGATGTTTATATTTTTGACGATGATATCAATTACTTAAAAAATTTTTTTGATCAGAAAAAAAAATTTACAATTCCAAAATCAAAAATTGTTGAAAATGATAATTTAACTAATTTTTTAAAATTGAATTTGTTAGATATTAGAACAAGTCATGAATTTAAAAAAACTCATATAAAAAGATCTAAGTGGATAAATAGAGCAAACTTAAGATTTCATAACTTTAATAGAAACAAGGATTTTTTGATAATTTATAATGATTTATCTAAAGCAGAACTAATTTATAAAGATATTACATCTAAATATAAAACTTCAATATATTTTTATAAATTTGATCAAAATTTTAAACGATTAAGCGAATTTTGTACGAAAAAAGAAACTTTTATGAAAAAAGAAATTTGTATAGATTTTGTTTATCATACCTATAAAAGGCACCTTGGAAATAGATCTCATGCCTTGGCTTACTTAAGTTGGGAAAAAGACTTATTAAATCATATGGACGAAGAAGAAATAATTAGATTTAAAGTTCTTTAATTTTTGACCTTTCTACATTATCTAAATTTTTTCCTTCAATTCTAAGCAGTCTTACAGGCTCTTTTCTTATTGGTGAATGAACATCGCCAACATTATAAAATTTAACATCACCTGGTTTCATTACATATTTTTTTTTTTCTTTAACGAGCTTAATATCATTTTCTTTTTTTACGATTTCCCACTCTGTCATTTCTGTTTCTCCAGCAGCTTGACCGTATACAGCCCAGCTTGATCCATGATCGTGAGGTGACCCATTAGCCTCTTGATTATAGACATGTCCACAAACACAAAACCCAAGCTCAGGATCTTCATAAAGAATTTCTCTTGGATTTTGGTCATCTCTATCTTTTAAATTATTTTGAATAAAATTTTGATCCATTAATGCTTTTTGAACATAATAACAAACTTTATCTGAACCTTCTTGAATGCCATGGTCTTTTAAAATATCTTTAATATCTTTAGCTAACTCATCTAGTGAATATGGCATAAAAGCCTCCTTATAATTATAATCCCCATTTCATAGCAATTAAATTGTAATTATTTGCTAAATCTAATAATCCCTTCTTTGTATTTTTATCCAAACTTGGAATTGGATGACGGCAAACGTCTGATTTGATAACTCCGCCTTCTTTAAATACTGTTTTGGTAGCTCTAAATCCACATTGTCTATTTTCATAATTTATGAGTGGAAGTACTCTATTATATTCATTCTCTGCTTCTTTTTTATTTCCTGTAATGTAATTTTTAACCAAAGGTCCAATCAAATCTGGTAGCATAGCTGAACTCATATTTCCTTTTGCGCCAGCTTCCAAATCCGCAAATAATGTTATTCCTTCTTCACCATCAAATGGACCTTCTATAGCACTCCCACCTTTATCAATTAATGCCCTAAGTTTGTTTGCTGCTTGTGCACACTCTATTTTAAAACATTTAACATGCTCTATTTCTTTTGCCATTTTTACGAGAAGGTCAACTGAAAGATCAACTCCAGATAAAGGGGCATCTTGAACCATAATTGTTATTCCGGCTTCGCTCACTTTTCTAAATTGTTCGAAAGTTTGGTCAGCATTTCCTTTTAACAAAGCACCATGATATGGAGGCATCATCATGACCATATTTGCTCCAACATCTTTTGCTAACTTAGCTCTTTTAAACGCAATATCTGTAGAAAAATGGCTTACAGTTACAATTATTGGAACCTTTCCAGCAACATGTTCAATACACAGTTTTGTTAAAATTTCTCTTTCATCGTCAGATAACAAAAATTGTTCCGAATAATTTGCTAAAATACAAATGCCATCTACTTTTTGATCAATCATGCAATCTAAAACTCTTTTCATTCCCTCAAGATCTAAATCTTCATTTTCTTTAAATGGTGTTGGTGCAACTGGCCAGCACCCTATAAAGTTATTAGTCATAAAACCTCTCTCATAGTTAAAGAGTAGCAATTAAAGATTATTTTTCCAAGTATCATTTGTAATGCCCTCAGTTCTTAATGCATGTTTTATAATTTTACCTGTTTGTGTTTTTGGAAAATTTTTCATAACACGTAAATATAAAGGTATTGCAAATTTTGCCAGGTCAGCACTTACTTTATTTATCCATTTGGAGTATTCAATTTTTGATCCTTTGATTATCATTAAAGCAACCATAACCTCATCTTCTTGTCCATGATCTTTTGCAGGCACGGCGAATGCCGCCGCCTCAGCAATCTGAGGAATTTTTAAAAAAGCTTGCTCAACCTCATAAGAAGATATGTTTTCACCTCTTCTTCTTATACAATCTTTAATTCTGTCAACAAATATTAATTGATTTTTTTTATTAAAAAAACCTGCATCACCAGTATGAAACCAGAAATTTCTGTAAGCTTCAAAAGATTTATCTGGCATACCTAAATAACCTTGCATGAATCCAAATGATATTTTAGGTCTAACCATTATTTCACCAACTGCACCATTTTTTAATTTCCCATCTGTATTAGTGTCTCGTACCTCCACATCAAAATACTTGGAATATACTTCTCCGCATGTTCCATTTCCCTTTTTTCCTAATTTTCCATAAACAGGAATATTAACTTCAGTCATGCCATATAAAGGTAACACTTCTTTAACACCAAATCGTTTTCTAAAGATATTTTCAGGCTCCTTTGGCAAAGGAGCAGAGCCGATTACTTTTAACTTATGCCTTTTATCAAATTTTGTTGGCGATTGTGCTACTACAAAAGCAGCAACAGCACCTAACATATTCGTATGAGTAATTTTATAATTGATTATATCATTTAACCAATTACTAACTGAAAACTTCTCTCTTATTACGGCCTTTGTTCTATTTATAATGCAAGCTAGAAGTTGCATAAATAATCCATTTGCATGAAATAAAGGTAAACAAATATAAAAAATATCTTTTTTATCCAAAATATAATTTTCAATAGTTCCAATAGCAAATAAAACGCAGTGAGCATTTGGCATAATTACACCTTTTGCAGGGCCAGAAGTTCCACTAGTAAACATTACACAAGAAATATCTTCCATCTTTGACTGATGAATTTCAGAAATTAATAATTCTTTTGATAGAAGAATTTTATCATGATTTAAAATATTTAAATTTTTTTTACCCCAATTTATTTTTTTGAAGTACTTAAAATATATATTTTCAGTTATAATTAATTTAGGTTTTGAAATTTCAATTTGATGTTTAAGAACATCTCCTCTTAAAGCTGTGTTAAGTGCAACAAACGTAATTCCAATAAAACACGCTCCTAACCATATTGGAATAAAGACCTTTGGATTATCAATCATAACGACTATTGAGTCACCATTTGTTAAACCATTCTTTTTTAATCTAAATGAAGCTTTTAGACCTTTTGACAAAATATCTTCATAAGTCCATTTTTCATTATCAATGAATTCAATAATATTAAATTTTGGGAATTTTTTAGCTTGCTTTAATATTAAATCTGAAATAATCCAATTTTTATGATCATTTAAATTTAATTCTTTTAAACTATTACTCATTATTTCAAAGAGATAAGATAATTTTTAATAAGAGCGTTTAGTTCCTTAGGTTTTTCAATTGGAAGAAAATGACCACATTCTAAAATTTTATAATCACACTGCTTAATATTTTCTACCATTTGAAGACCTTTTTTTAGGGGTGTCATCATATCAAATTTTGCTAAAACAGCTAAACAATTTATATTTATTTTTGAAGCAGCTTGTTTACCGTTTTCATATAAATTACATGACTTTAAATCCGTCGATAATACTGAAGGATCATTCATTTTCATGACCGCGTTACCTTCAGCTAAATGATTATGCCCAGGCCAATCCGATATAGAAAAAGAGCCATAACTATCTTGTCCCCAAGTAACCATAAAATCATACGCCTTTTCTGGATTATTAATTGAAGTATCAATTAAGAAATCATTTACAGGAATCGACATTGCTCCAGCTACGAATACTAAACCCATTACAAGTTCAGGTTTTTTTTCTGCTAATTCAAGAATAGTTAAACATCCCTGTGAGTGACCAATAAAAGTAGCTTTTTCAATCTTAAGAAATGCTAATAATTCGGCAAGCCATAACATATCTTCTTCAATTGAAGTAGTTTGATTACCTTCTGAAAAACCATGACTAGGAAAATCAGGAGCTACAACGTTATATCCTTGACTAACAAAATATCGAATTTGTTGTGTAAATGAATAATGATTTTGTCCAGCTCCATGAACAAAACATAATGTTTCCTTATCATTTACTAAATTTAAACCTCCAGTTGAAAAATAAACTTTATTGCCTTTGAAATCTTTATACATTTAACTTCTCTTACTTAAAATTTTGGCAGCGGCCTTAAAGCCTTTTTCAAAATCAATTTTGATATCTTCAATATCTTCTAAACCAACAGAAAGTCTTATCATGTCATCAGTTAGCCCAGACATCTTCATTGCTTCAGAACTTAAATGTGAATGTGTCGTGCTTCCAGGGTGAATGAGCAATGTTTTTGCATCGCCAACATTTGCCAAATGAGAAGAAAGTTTAACATTTTCAATAAATGCTTTACCAGCGTCTCTTCCACCTTTAATGCCAAATACAATTATTGATCCAGATCCTAATGGCAAGATTTTTTTTGCAATTTTATGATCTGGGTGATTTTCTAAATCGGGATGCCTTAACCAAGATACAGCTTCATTTTCTTTTAAAAATTCTAGCATCATTTTTGTGTTTTCTATATGCTTCTTCATTCTTAATGAAAGTGTTTCTATTCCTTGTAAAATATAAAAAGCATTATTTGGAGATAATGATGGTCCAAAATTATACATGCCTTCAGCTCTAATTTTGGCAGTTAGTGCAGATGGTCCAAATTCTTCCCAAAAACTTATTCCATTCATAGCAAAATGGGGTCCTGATATTGTTGGAAATTTTTCTTTATTTCCCCAATCAAAGTTTCCTCCATTTATTACAGCACCTCCAATTGCAATACCATGTCCACCTATCCATTTTGTTAACGAATGTATAACTATATTTGCTCCATGTGAAATAGGCTTCATTAAGAAAGGAGTATTAAATGTAGCATCTATTGCTAGAGGAACATTTTTTTTCTTACATATTTTAGCAACCTCAGGTACGTTCATTACATCTAATCCAGGATTGCCAATAACTTCTCCAAATACTAATTTAGTGTTTGGTTTTATTGCTTTTTCAATTTCTTCTAAATTATTTGGATTTACAAATTCTGTTTCAATTCCAAACCTTGTCATCGTATGCTGAAGTAAATTAATATTAGCGCCATACATTTTATTTGATGCTACAATATGATCTCCATTTGAACATATTGCTGTTACAACTAAATGCATCGCAGCCATTCCACTTGAGCAAGCAACGCAACTTACACCTCCATCCAAAGAGGCTAATCTCTGCTCCAAAGTCGCAATTGTTGGGTTTGAAATTCTTGTATATAAATGTCCCCCTACTTCCATATTATATAGTGCAGCAGCTTCGTCGGTATCCTTAAAAACATAAGATGTAGTTTGATAGATGGGAACAGCTCTTGAACCAGTTTCCTTATCTGGCACGTGACCTGAATGTAAAGACATAGTATCGAATCTATATTTTTCGCTCATTTTTTACCTCTATATGATTTTTCCTTATTAAATTTCTTTTAATTTTTCCAGTTGTTGTCAATGGTAATTCCTCTACAAATTCTATAAGCCTTGGGTATTCATGAGCTGCTAGATTTTGTTTCACATGTTCTTTAATTTTGTACTTTAAATTTTCATTTTTGTTTTTTAATAGAGCTTTGTCTCTTGGTACAACTACAGCTTTTATTATTTCTCCTCTTAATTCATCTGGAACACCAACAACCGCTACCATTTCGACTTCTTGAAGTGATAATATAGTGCTTTCTATCTCACTTGGGCCTATCCTATATCCAGAACTGTTAATTAAATCATCTTTTCTTCCTTTAAAATAAAAATATCCTTCATCATCAACTGTAGCATAATCGCCTGTGTGTAACCATCCATCAATAATTTTCTTCTGAGTTTCTTTATCATTATTCCAATAACCTGAAAAAATTGATGGGGAATTACTTTGAACAACTATTTCACCCTCATCATCACTTTTTGAAATAAATGTTCCATCATCTTTCATTAATTTTACTTTATGTCCTGGTACAGGTCTTCCAATTGAACCAAGTTTTTGCTTCATTATTAGTCCATTATTAGAAACAGTTAAATTACATTCTGTCTGACCGTAAAATTCATTGATCCCAACATTCAAAATTTCTTTTCCCCAATTTAATAACTCTTCACCTAAAGCTTCACCACCTGAACCTACAGTTCTTAAATTGAGTTTATCTCTTGATTTATACAGATTAAATGATTTCATCATTTTTAAAGAGGTTGGTGGCAAGAAGGTATTTTTAACTTCATACTTTTCCATTAAATCAAATGCGAATTCTGGATCAAATTTTGAACTTCTATGAGAAAGAACAGGTATGCCAAAATAAAGAGAAGGTAATAAAACATCAAACAACCCACCTATCCACGCCCAATCCGCAGGTGTCCAAAAACAATCATTATTTGAAGGGTCAGACGATAAAAATTCGTGAGGCATTTCTACACCAGGTAGATGACCTAATAATGTTCTATGTGGTAGAAGAGCTCCTTTTGGATCACCAGTTGTTCCAGATGTATAAATAATTAAAGCAGGATCTTCAGAATTAGTATTAACATTTTTATATTCGTCTTTAGATCTATTTAACAAGCCATCAAAAAATAATATGTCGTTGTCACTTTCTTTTTTGTCAGTACATATGATATGTTTTAATGACGGAAGATCATGTTTAATATTCATTAATTTTTCTAGTCCATCTTTATCACATATAACAGCTGATGCTGATGAATCAATAAGTCTAAATTTCAAAGCATCGATTCCAAATAAATTAAACAAGGGGATTGAAATTTTTCCACTTTTAAAACATGAAATATGACTTATTAAAGTTTCAGGACACTGTCCTAAGATAATACCAACTCTATCATTTTTATTTAAATTCAAATTATCTAAAGCATTAGCTAATTGGTTGGATTTTTTCTGAATAAATCTAAAAGATAAATTTTCAAACTCTCCATTATATTTTAAGTTTTTTAAAGCTATACGATTTGTGTTAGCAAATTTATCAATAGTGGCACTTGCTATATTAAACTTATAGGGGATATTTAAATTAAATGTGTTATAAAGATGATCATAATTTAGAGATTTTGGTAACATTTTTAATTATCATGTGACTTAATATATAATTTTATTGTAATATGTTAATAAGTTAAAACAAGCTTGTTAATTTTATTATGAAAAATAAAAAACTTCAAAATTTAAATACTATTGAACTTTCAGATTGTTATACTAAATCATCAGACTTAGCTCTTATGAATGGAGTGCAGGCACTTGTTAGACTTTTATTAGAACAATCACGTATTGATAAAGAAAAAGGGTTTAAGACACAAGGTTACGTCAGTGGCTATCCTGGTTCACCCTTAGGAACTTTGGATTTAGAATTAAATAAAGCTAAAAAATATTTAAATGATGAGGGCATAGTATTTCAACCTGGCGTAAATGAAGAATTAGCTGCAACAGCTGCTTGGGGCACCCAAATGATACAGTTGTATGATCAACCAAAAATTGATGGGGTCTTTTCACTTTGGTATGGCAAAGGACCTGGGTTAGACAGAGCCATGGATGCAATTAGACATGCAAATATGGGAGGTTCCTCGAAACTGGGTGGAATGTTATTAGCAGTTGCTGATGACCCAATAGGAAAGAGTTCTACATTAGCATATCAATCCGAACAATCTTTAATATCTGCTGGCATTCCAATATTTTATCCTGCCAATGTCCATGAAGTCGTCCCTTTGGGACTTCAAGCATATCAATTGTCAAGATATGCTGGAATTTGTGTTGGATTAAAAATAACAGCTGATACAGCAGACTCGAGTGCTGTTGTTGATCTAACATCATTAAGACCAAAATTTAAAAATCTCTTAAATATTGAAAATGTTCATATTCAAAAACATGAATCGGCTCTTGATAGAGAAGAAACTTTATTTACTAAAAGATTGCCAGCTTCAAAAAATTTTATTTTTCAAAATAAGATTAATAAAATTATAAGGGACCCTAAAAATAAAAATCTTGGAATAATTGCTGTAGGAAAAGCATGTACAGAAACTATAGATGCTTTAGAGAGTATTGGTATTACAGATCCTGAAAAAAATGGTATTGGAATTTTTTCTTGTAAAGTTCCATGGCCATTAAATGGAGAGGAAATAAAAAATTTCATTAATGGATATAAAGAAATTTTTGTTATTGAAGAAAAAAGGGCTGTTGTTGAAGAACAAGTTGCCCATATTCTTTACAACCATAATCAAACACCCATCCTTTCAGGTAAATTTGATGGGAAAACTCAAGAAAAATTAATACCTGAAATTGCAGAACTTTCTAGTGATATTATAGCTGATGCATTAATAAAAAAAATTAACTTAGACAATAATATCAGTTTAAAAAAAGTAGAAAAAAATGAATTGATCGGAGATAATCTTCCGTCTGTGGCAACGAGAAGTCCCTGGTATTGCGCTGGATGCCCTCATAACTCTGGGACTAAAATGATGGATGACGAAATTGTAGGTATAGGAATAGGTTGTCACTCGATTGGCTATTTTTTACATCCTGACAAATTAACAAATTTTAGTCAGATGGGAGGTGAAGGTGGTCATTGGATTGGAAGATCACCCTTTTCAACAAAAAAACATTCTTTTCAAAATATTGGAGATGGTACTTATGCTCACTCTGGATCACTCGCTATTAGAGCAGCAGTTTCAGCAGGAACTAATATAACTTTTAAAATTCTTTATAATGATGCCGTTGCAATGACTGGTGGACAATCAGCTATAGGAGGAGGAACTCCATGGAATATTTCAAAGCAACTTACCGCTGAAGGAGTTAAAAAAGTTTTTGTCATATCAGATGAACCAGAACAATTCTCTGAACTAAAGCTTTTTGCTGATGAAGTGACTATCGCACATAGAGATGAAATGATCCCAATTCAAAAACAACTTAGAGAAATTGAAGGTGTTACAGCAATTATTTACGTACAAACATGTGCCACAGAATTAAGACGTCGACGAAAGAGAGGTTATGTTGAAGATCGTGAAAGAAAAATTTTTGTTAACCCTGACGTTTGCGAAGGCTGTGGTGATTGTGCAGAAAAATCGAATTGTGTTGGGGTGAAACCTCTAAAACATTTTGATGGAGAAAAAAAACAAATTGATCAAAGCATTTGCAATAAAGATTATTCTTGCATAAAAGGATTTTGTCCTAGTTTTGTAAGCATTCCTCAAAATGAAATTTTTACGGAAAACAAAAAATCTTATCCAGCTTTACCAATCTTAAAAAAATATTTTCTTGAACCAAATATATTGAATAAAGATATCAATCTAGTAATGGCTGGTATTGGTGGGACTGGAGTTTCAACTGTTTCAGCGATAATTGTTATGGCTTGTAGAATAGAAAATAAATGGGCTCAAACTATGAATTTTACAGGATTAGCTCAAAAAAATGGGGCTGTGACAAGCCAAATAAGAATTAGTTCTAGAAAAAACTTATATGAAAAATCAGCTAGACTACCTAACAAATCTGCAGATTTATTATTAGGTTGTGATGCTGTTGTTTCAGTATCCCCATTAATTACGAGAACACTAAATTTGAATAAAACTAAAGCAATTATAAATGGTAGAGTCGAACCTGTAGGAGTTTCTGGCGTTTATACTGGAACAACAGTTGATGATCAATTATTAAAAAAACATTTAGAAAACCATTTAAACTCAGAAAATATTGAATTTATTAATATGTCTGACCTTGCAGAAAAACTTGTTGGAGACACTGTTTCTGCTAACATAATGTTATTAGGATACGCATTGCAAAAAGGTTTTCTTCCAATCTCAAACCATGCCCTAGAAAAAGCTATAAAGCTAAATGGGGTTTCAATACAGCAAAATTTAGATGCATTTAATTGGGGAAGGCTTTTAGTGTCAAATCGATCTTTAGTTTTCAAAAAAGCTGGTCTATTAGTCGAAAAATTAAGTGATGATGACCCAAAAGTTCAAATCAAAAAATTTCATAATATATTATCTAATTATCAAGATGATAAATATGCTAAAAGATATTTAGATACTATTGAAAAATTGTACGCTAAGGAGAAATTACTGTTTAAAAACAAATTTGATTTTAGTTTAACAAAAAATTCTGCATTAATGTTATTTCGTTTTATGAGATATAAGGATGAATATGAAGTAGCTAGGCTTCATACATCTGGCGAATTTGCTAATAGTTTTTTAAATAAAAACATGAAAAAAAATATAAATTTTTATCTTGCTCCTCCTTTATTAAATATTAGAGACAAAAATACAGGTCATTTAAAAAAAATTAAGTTTGGTTCATGGATGTTTTATGTTTTTAAACTTTTATCAAAATTAAAATTTTTAAGGGGAACAAAATTTGATTTTTTTGGACAAACAAACGAAAGAAAAAAAGAAGTAGCTTTATCTAAAAAATCATTATTAACAATCGATATAATCATTAAAAATATTACAATAACAAATTATAATATTTGTGAAGATTTAATAAATGCTGCTTTAAATATTAAAGGATATGGTCACGTAAAAGAAAAAAATATTAAGATTTACGAAGAGAAATGGAATTCTTTTCTAAGAAAAATTGACCTAAACTCTGTCAAAAAAGTTAGTTAATTATTTAATTAACTCTCTTAATTTAAACTTTTGGATTTTACCAGTACTTGTTTTAGGAATTTCAATAAATTGAAATTCACTTGGAACTTTAAAGCCAGCTAGAATGTTTTTGCAATGTATTTTTAATTCATCGCTGGTAACTTTTGAACCCTCTCTTAATTCGACGAAAGCACAAGGTGTTTCGCCCCACTTTTCATCATGTTTTGCAACAACACCAACAGCCACTATATCAGGATGTTTGTAAAGAGCGTCTTCAACTTCTATAGATGAGATATTTTCTCCACCCGAAATGATGATGTCTTTGGATCTATCTTTTAATTGAATATATCCATCTTCATGCCAAACACCTAAGTCACCAGTATGAAACCATCCATCTTCAAATGATTCTTTTGTAGCTTTTTCATTCTTCAAATATCCTCTCATAGTAATGTTTCCTCTCGTAAAGACCTCACCTATTGTTTCACCATCTTGAGGTACATTTTTTAATGTTTTAGGATCGACTATTTTTATATCTTCTTGAACAGAATAAGGCACACCTTGTCTAGCCTTCATTTTGGCTTGTTCATCTGGACTTAAATTATTCCATTCTGTTTTCCAAGCACAAACAACTGAAGGTCCATAAGTTTCAGTTAATCCATATACATGAATTACATCTATGCCACATGATTTCATTTTGCCTAAAACAGCTTCAGGTGGAGGAGCTCCAGCTGTCATCATTTTAATCTCTTGAGTTAAATCAATATTATTACTAATCAAATGATCTGCTATCATTTGCATAATTATTGGTGCACCACTTAAATGAGATACTTTGTGTTTAATTAAGGCATTTACGATCAATTCTCCAGCCGGTTGTCTAAGACAAACATGCGTCCCCGCTCTTTCAGTAATAGTCCACGGAAAGCACCAGCCATTACAATGAAACATAGGTAGTGTCCATAAATATTTTGGAAACATCGGCATTTCCCAAACAAGAGTATTTCCAATAGCATTTAAATATGCTCCTCTGTGATGATATACAACGCCTTTAGGATTGCCAGTAGTTCCTGATGTATAATTTAAAGCAATAGCATCCCATTCATTTTTGGGTAATTGATAATTTATTTCTAAATCAGAAAATTTATTAAGTTCATTCTCATAATTAAGAATTTTTTGACTTTCAGAAAATTCTGAATTTTTTAATCCAGCAACTTTATCAACAACTTCTAAAAGAATTGGTTTGTTTTCAATATTTTGAACAGCTTTTTCTACAATGTCAGAATATGAAGAATCATAAATAAAAACCTTAGCTTCCCCATGACCTAAAATAAAATTAATAGTGTTATAATCTAATCTAGTATTGATAGCATTTAAAACGGCTCCTGCCATTGGAATTCCATAATGACACTCCCACATTTCTGGAATATTTGGAAGCATCACAGCTACAGTGTCATTTTTATGAACATTATAACTTTTTAATAACTCGGATAGGGCATTACATCTTTTTGCTGCTTGTTTATATGTAAGTTTATAATCTTCATATTCTATCGCAATTTGATCTGGAAAAGTTTTTCTAGATCTTTCAAGAAAAGATAATGGACTTAAAACTGTATAATTAGCTAAATTTTGATCTAGATTTGTTTCATAAATGCTCATATTAAACTCCTTACATATAGTTTTAATATTTACACTTGATTTTATCAATATGTAATGGCATTTCTTTATTAGGAGATATTTGATATGAATTATGTTTCACCTGTAAAAGATACGAAATTTGTTTTAGAAAATTTATTAAATAATCCTTCAGCAATTGAAAGTGATTTAATGAATTCAATTCTTGAAGAGGCTGGAAAATTAGCTAACGAAAATCTAGCGCCCTTAAACCATGAAGGCGATAAAAACCCACCTAAGTTAAGGCAGGACAATGAAGTTGAGACTTCACCAGGATTTAAAAATGCATTTAAAAAAATAGCCTCAGGTGGATGGATAGGAGTTTCGAGTAATACTGATTATGATGGGATGGGATTGCCATTCCGAATGGCTGCTGCAGTGAGTGAATACTGGCAAGGTGCAAATATGTCATTTGCATTGTGCAACCTTTTAAGTCAAGGCCTCATAGACGCCTTAAACTTAGTTGGTACAAATAAAGAAAAAGAATTATATCTACCAAAATTAATAAATGGTTCTTGGACAGGTACTATGAATTTAACTGAACCCCAATCTGGAACAGATTTAAGTACCATAAAAACGAAAGCCATTAATGACGGGAAAAATTGGAGAATAAAAGGTCAAAAGATATACATAACTTATGGTGAACACGATTTCTCTGAAAATATTATTCACTTAGTTCTTGCAAAAACTGAAGGAGCGCCTGACGGAATAAAAGGTATATCTACATTTATTATACCAAAGTATTTAATTAATGAAGACGGTTCTTTAGGCGAAAGAAATGATTTAAAATGTATTTCTCTAGAACATAAACTAGGAATTAAAGCAAGCCCAACTGCTGTGATGTCATATGGTGATGACAAAGAAGGTGCCATTGGCTATATGCTTGGTGAAGAAGGCAAGGGAATTGAATACATGTTTATAATGATGAATAGAGCAAGATTCGATGTTGGATTACAAGGTATGGCGATTGCTGAAACTGCAAGACAAAAAGCAATTCAATATGCTAAAACACGGGTACAAGGCATACCTTTGAACAAGACAAAAGGGACACCAATAATTGGTCATGGTGATGTAAAAAGACAGTTATTAATTATGCGTTCATTAACTGAGGCCATGAGAGCACTTATTCTAGTTTCAGCTGAAATAATGGAAGAAGCCGAAAAAGAAATAAGTAAAATGAACTTAGAAGCTTTTTTAATCCCTATTATAAAAGGATGGTGTACAGAATTAGCCCAAGAAGTAACAAGTTTAGGCGTTCAGATACACGGTGGAATGGGTTATATAGAAGAAACTGGAGCTGCTCAGATAATGAGAGATGCAAGAATTTTACCTATATATGAAGGAACAAATGCTATACAAGCCAATGATTTAATGTTCAGAAAAACACTTAAAGATAGTGGAGAGACAGCTCAACAAATTCTCACTATCATAAAAGATGAAGTTCAATCTGATGGGGAAATATTGCAAGCTGTTTATAAATGCGAAGAAGTGTTAGGTTTTATTTTAAATAACAGAGATGACAAAGAAGCACTCTCATGTATAAGTTATGATTTTATGATGGGTTTTGGATATCTCATTGGTGCCTGGCTCATGCAAAAATCTAAAATTAAAGCTGAAGAAAAGATAAACAATCAAAATGAAGATACAAATTTTTTAATGTCTAAAATAATTTCTTCTAATTTTTATAATAAACATATTTTGCCTAGATGTTTTGGTCACTTTGATATTGTTTTGGACGGATCAAAAATTATTTCCGAAACAGAAGAAGAATTTGTCTAAAAAGACAAACTTTAGGTTGATTTTAATATTTACATCGCTAGCCTATAATTAAATTGGGTTTTAAAATTTTTTTTGGGAGGAGGAATTCTTGAAAGCCAATACATACCAATATCCAGATTTTGATAAATTTAACACTTTTCCAAAATTGTTAAAGCATAGATCTGAAATCATGCCAGATGAAGTTGCTCTAAGAAATAAAGACTTAGGAATATGGAATGAAATTACTTGGAGTGATTATAATAAAATTGTTTCAGAATTATCTATCGGACTAAAATCTATTGGTTTCAAAAAAGGAGATGTACTTGCTTTAATTGGAGATAATAAACCCGAATGGGTATTTTTTGAACTTGCCTGTCATGCTAATGGTGGAATGAGTCTTGGACTTTACAGAGATACTTTAGATGAAGAAGTTGGATATTTAGTAAAATCAGCAAAAGTTAAATTTGCTTACGCAGAAGATCAAGAACAGGTTGATAAGTTAATTAATGTTCAAAAAAAACTAAAAACTAAAATCAAGGTTATCTATGATGACCCAAGAGGACTTGAGAAATTAAAAAATCCAAATGTAATTAACATGAAAGACCTTGCTAGTGAAGGCAAAAAACAATTAGATAAAAATAATAAACTCTATGAAAATTTAATAAATAAAGTTTCTGGCGAGACCGTCTCTGTTTTATGCACAACTTCCGGCACAACATCTAACCCAAAGTTAGCTATGCTACCTGCTAATAAATTTATAAATCACATTTCAAATTATCTTAAAGTTGATCCTAAATCTTACCTAGATGAATATGTTTCGGTTTTACCTTTTCCCTGGATAATGGAACAAACTTATGGTGTTGGCTTTAATTTATTAAGTGGAATGAAAGTAAATTTTCCTGAAAACTCTGAAACTGCAATGGATGATTTAAGAGAAATTGGACCAACTTTTATGTTAGGTGCACCAAGATTATGGGAACAAATTTCTGCTGATATGAGAGCAAGAATTCTTGACTCGTCAAAATTGACCCAATGGTTATTTAACAAAATGGTTGATAGAGGCTTAGATGCAGTTGACAAAGGCACTAGAGACTTTTGGGCTGACAAACTTCTTTTCTCGAGTTTAAAAGATAGACTTGGTTTTAGCAAAGTTACATCCGCCGCTACAGGAGGATCTGCAATAGGCCCAGAAACATTCAAATTTTTTCTTGCAATGGGTATCCCACTAAGACAACTGTACGGTCAAACTGAACTAATGGGAGCCTATACTTTGCAAGACCCTCCTTCTGGAGAAATGGATTGTGAAACAGTTGGTATAGCTTTTCCAGATGCTGAAATAAAAATTCTTAATCCTGATGCAAATGGTCTAGGAGAAATTATTACAAAACATCCAAATATGTTCTCTGGCTATTTTAACAATAAAAAAGCTTATACCGAATCTATTAAAAAAGGTTGGATGCATACAGGAGATGCTGGATTTATTGATAATAAAAATCGCTTAACTGTGCTGGATAGAGTTGATGACATAGCAGTTAAATCTGATGGTATAAAATTTTCCCCCCAAAATATTGAGAATAAATTGAAATTTTCACCTTATGTTGGTGAAGCTGTAATCCTAGGTTCTAAGAAACCTTATCTTACAGCAATTATATGTATCAGATTTTCTATAGTCTCTAAATTAGCAGAAAAGTGGCAACTAGCTTTCACCTCATACACTGGACTAGCAGCAGATAAAAAAATTTATGATTTAATTGAAGAAGAAATAAAAAAAGTTAATAAAAAACAACCAGAGAACTTAAAAATTACCAAATTTTTACTTTTGTTCAAGGAACTTGAAGCAGATGATGGCGAATTAACTAGAACAAGAAAAGTTAGAAGGTCAGTTGTAAATACAAGATATAAACCTTTAATTGATGCATTATATAAAGATGTTAAACAAGCAAATATTAATACGGAAGTTACATATGAAGATGGTCGTAAAGGTAAAATTAAAGCTTCAATGGAAATAAGAGAAATAATTAAAAATAAAAGTACAAAAAAGAAAACAAAATGAGTTTAGATAAAATTCAATCAATTCCTTATGGAAAAGAAATAATTAAAATCAAAAATATTAGTCTTGCATTTGGAGGAGTAAAAGCACTTACGAATGTTTCTTTTGAAGTAAAAAAAGGGGAAGTGTTTGCCATAATCGGACCAAATGGAGCAGGAAAATCATCCATGCTTAATGTTATAAATGGTTTTTATAAACCTACTTCTGGTCAAATTAATTTTGCTGGAGAAGATCGAAAGGAGATGATACCAGAATTCGCTGCCAAGAGTGGCATAGCAAGAACATTCCAAAATATTGCTCTATTCAAAGGAATGAGCACATTGGACAACTTGATGACTGGACGTTTATTAAAACAAAAACAAAATTTTTTAATGCAAGCATTATATTTTGGACCTGTTCAAAAAGAAGAAGCTTATCATAGAGATAAAGTTGAAAGAGTTATTGATTTTTTAGATCTACAAGCAATTAGAAGAACTCCTGTTGGGTCATTACCTTATGGACTTCAAAAAAGAGTTGAGCTTGGCAGAGCTCTTGCCATGGAGCCAGAAATATTGTTACTTGATGAGCCCATGGCAGGAATGAATGTAGAAGAAAAACAAGATATGAGTAGATTTGTTTTAACAGCAAATGATGAGTTTAAAACTACAATTGTTCTTATTGAACATGATATGAGTGTTGTAATGGATATTTCAGATAGAATTGTAGTTTTAGACTATGGGAAAAAAATTGGTGAAGGTAAACCTTCTGAAATTTTAAAGAATAAAGCTGTAATTGACGCCTATTTAGGTGTAGCAGATTAGAGGAAAAACATGAGTGTTGAATTATTAAACTTTATTGAAACTGTAATTAATGGATTAATGTCTGGGATAATGTACTCTCTAGTTGCATTAGGTTTTGTTCTTATTTTTAAAGCTTCGGGTGTTTTTAATTTTGCTCAAGGAGTTTTTGCATTATTTGCTGCACTAACATTAGTTGGATTTCAAACTGGTCAAGTACCATTTTCGCATTTAATTAATGAATTGTTTGGAACAAACTTTCACAACTGGTATCCATCATTACATAGTTTCTTTGCCATAATTCTAACTATAATTACAATGATAGTTCTCGCTTGGCTTATAGAAAAACTAGTTTTAAAACACCTAGTTAACCAAGAACCAATAATACTATTTATGGCTACAATTGGGTTAGCATTCGTGCTGGAGGGTGTTGGTGATTTAATGTGGGGGTCAGATGTTAAAGTCTTAGATGTCGGAATACCGAGTGGTGGTTCTGAATGGTTAGAAAAAACTACAATAGGTTGGGCTTCTGAAGGAAGTGAATATTATGGAATGTATATTGATGTGTTGAATGTATGGGCTACAATAATTGCCGTCATACTTGTTACCGCATTAGCTTTATTTTCTCAATATACAAAAACTGGAAGAGCTTTACGAGCAGTTGCTGACGACCACCAAGCTGCTTTATCAGTAGGTATTTCACTCAGAAGTATTTGGGTATTAGTTTGGGCAATTTCAGGCTTCATCGCTATGGTTGCAGGCATAATGTGGGGAACAGAATCTGGTGTACAATTTTCACTTTCTTTAATTGCTTTAAAAGCACTACCAGTATTAATATTAGGTGGGTTTACATCTATACCAGGCGCAATCATTGGAGGTCTTTTAATTGGTCTTGGTGAAAAACTAGCTGAAATATACATTGGTGGTTTATTAGACATTGGAGCAATCGAAAACTGGTTTGCTTACTTCATGGCATTAGTATTTTTACTTTTCAGGCCACAGGGTTTATTTGGTGATAAGATTATAGAGAGAGTGTAATGATTTACAAAGAAACAGGACAATTTAAATCTACATACGAATCAGACCATTCCATTTTTCCTTTGATTCAAGATAAAATAGCTTTCAATATACTTATGTTAGTAGCTTTTTTAGTAGTGCCCTTTTTTATAGACAGCTATTGGGAAAAAGCAATTTTAATTCCTTTTCTAATCTATTCTATGGCAGCAATTGGTTTAAATATTCTTACAGGATATTGTGGCCAGGTTTCATTAGGAACAGGTGGTTTCATGGCTGTTGGAGCCTTTGCTACATATAAAATAATGACCTTTTTTCCTGATTTAAACATAATGATAATTGTATTGTTATCTGGAGTAATTACAGCCTTTGTCGGAATTTTATTTGGCTTACCTTCTTTAAGAATCAAAGGATTTTATCTAGCAGTAGCTACATTGGCATCTCAATTTTTTATAATTTGGTTATTTAATAAAGTACCTTGGTTTTATAATTATTCTGATACTGGACAGATTACAGTTTCAGAAAGAACAATGTTTGGAGTTGCAGTAACTGGTGCAAATGCTCCACCTTACGCAACGTATCTTTTTTGCTTGATATTAGTTGTTGTATTAGGATTTGCTGCAAAAAATATGATTAGAAGTAAAATTGGCAGGTCTTGGATGGCTATTAGAGATATGGACATAGCCGCAGAAATTATTGGCGTTCCTCCTTTAAAGACTAAATTATCAGCTTTTGCCATTAGTTCTTTTTATATAGGTATAGCTGGATCGCTTTATTTTGCTGTGTACTTAGGTGCCTTAGAAGTTACAGAATCATTTGATATTATGGCTATCTCATTTCCAGTTTTATTTATGATTATAATTGGGGGCTTAGGGTCTATGCTAGGTTCTTTTTTAGGAGCAGCTTTTATAGTTCTTCTTCCAATATTTCTTAAAAATGTAATGGTGGATCTGATTGGACTTTCAGCTGTAACAGCTAAACATTTCGAAATTACTATATGGGGACTATTAATGGTCGTTTTTTTGATTTTAGAACCACATGGTTTAGCAAGATTGTGGTCTATTGCAAAAGAAAAATTAAGAAAATGGCCTTTCCCATATTAAGATTTTAAGTTAAGCTTTATATATTAAATCTCAAAAAGGAGGAGAGTATGGGATTAAAAAAAATGATGGTTGGATTTTTAGGTTCAGTCATTGCGATCGGTGGATTTTTAGAAGTCGCAACTGCTGACCTTAAGTTTCCAATGTTAGTTTACCGAACTGGAGCCTACGCACCTAACGGTATTCCAAATGCAGACGGATTTGTTGATTATTACAAAATGATCAATGCAAGAGACGGAGGTATTGGTGGAGAAAAGATAGTTTTTCCAGAATGTGAAACAGGATACAAAACCCAAGTTGGTGTAGAGTGCTACGAAAAGCATAAAGAAAATGCAATGGTTTTTCAGCCAATGTCAACAGGTATTACATATCAACTAATACCTAAAGCATCGGCTGATGGTGTTACGGTTTACTCCACTGGTTATGGAAGAACTTCTGCTAAAAACGGAAAAGTTTTTAAGTGGATATTTAATGCGCCTGCAACCTATTGGGATGGAGCTTCTATTGCTGTAAGACATATTTTAAAACAGAATATGGGTAATATTAAGGGTAAAAAAATTGCACTTGTTTATCATAATTCAGCATATGGAAAAGAACCAATTAGAACTTTGCAAGTTTTAGCAAAAAAACATGGCTATAAACTTATGTTGCTTCCAGTAGATCATCCTGGTCAAGAACAAAAAGCGACATGGTTAAAAATCAGAAAACAGAGACCTAATTATGTCCTAATGTGGGGTTGGGGTGTGATGAACCAAGTCGCAATTAAACAGGCCTCTTCAATAAAGTTTCCTATGGAAAACTTTATTGGAATTTGGTGGTCTGGATCTGAAAACGATGTAATGCCTGCTGGTGCTGGTGCACATGGTTATAAAGCCTTAACCTTCAACGCACCTGGTGATGATTACCAAGTTCATAAAGATATTAAAAAATATGTACATGACAAAGGTCAAGCATCTGGTGATGGATCACATTTTGGAACTGTTCTTTATAATAGAGGTTTATTCCAAGCTATGGTTCAAGTGGAAGCTGCAAGGGTAGCTCAGAAAATTCACGGAACATCTAAAATCACACCAGCAATGTATCGTGATGGAATGGAAAATGTTGATCTTAATGCAAAACGAATGGAAGAATTAGGATTTAAAGATTTTGCTCCTCCATTTAAAAATACTTGTGAAAATCATGGTGGAAGTGGTTTAGCTGCTGTACAGCAATGGGACGCTAAAGCTAAAAAGTGGAACATGATCACAGAGTATATGTATGGTGATGCTGCAGTAGTTAATAAGTTGATTGCTGAAGATTCTACTAAATATGCTAAAGAGCAAAAGATTGCAATGCGTTGTAATTAAATATTTTAAAAGAGAGTCTTAGGGCTCTCTTTTTTTAAGGACTTTTTATGAATGAACTTTCAAAAATTGATAAAAAAACAGCACAAAATATCTTGGAAGTAAATAATATAGAAGCTGTATATAATCATGTTATTTTAGTATTAAAAGGCGTTAGTTTAAATGTTAAAAAAGGTGGTATTACCACTTTGTTAGGTGGAAATGGGGCTGGAAAAACAACTACTTTAAAATCAATTTCTAATCTTCTTGCCTCAGAAAGAGGCGAAGTTACAAAAGGCTCTATAACTTTTAATAACCAAGATGTTCATCAATTAGACCCATCTCAACTTGTAAAAATGGGGGTTATTCAAGTAATGGAAGGAAGACATTGCTTTGAGCATTTAACTGTTGAAGAAAATTTATTAACAGGTGGTTATACTAGAAAAAGTAATAAGGAAGTAAAAAACGATCTTGAAAGGGTCTATGAGTATTTTCCAAGATTAAAAGAAAGAAGAACTTCTCAAGCTGGCTATACTTCTGGTGGGGAACAGCAAATGGTTGCAATTGGAAGAGCATTAATGGCTAATCCTAAAATGATTTTGCTTGATGAACCGTCAATGGGCTTGGCTCCACAGTTAGTAAAACAAATTTTTGAAATTGTTTCTCAAATTAATAAAAAAGAAGGTGTAACAATTCTTTTAGCTGAGCAGAATACAAATATGGCTCTTCAATATGCAGAATACGCTTATATCTTAGAAAATGGTAGAGTTGTAATGGAAGGAACTGCAAAGTCCATGAGAGACAATGAAGATGTGAAAGAATTTTATTTAGGTATTTCTGGAGAAGGACGTCAGTCATACAGAGATTTTAAACAATATCGTAGAAGAAAACGTTGGCTATAAAATAATTATGAGTTCAATATTTTTTGATTCTAAAGAAGTTAGATCATCTGATAAAAGAGAAAATGATCATTTAGTAAGCTTAAAAAAACTTATTGAAAAAGCTAAAACAATTACTCTACATTCTGATCGTTTAAAAAATGAGATTTCTACTTTAACTGATTTACAAAAAATTGATGTTTTTCGCAAAAGTGATTTAATTGAAATACAAAAGAAAAACCTACCATTTGGAAATTTAAATTTTACAGAACTTTCAGAATTTTCTCATATTTATAGATCACCTGGTCCAATATATGATTTAGATGGTTATGGTAACAATTGGTGGCGCTTCGCTAGAGCTTTAAATGCAGCAGGGTTTAATAATAAAGACATTGTTCAAAATTGTTTTTCTTATCACTTTACACCAGCTGGCATGATGTTTGATGAGGCTGCAAAAATTCTTAAATGTACAGTCTTTCCAGCAGGTGGAGAAAACTCAGATATGCAAGCTGAAATAATGTCTGAAATAAATGCTACAGCATACGTTGGGATACCAGACTTTTTAAAAATTGTAATAGAAAAAGCAGAAAAAAATAAACTCCCAATAAATAATTTAAAAAAAGCTTTATTTTCTGGAGGACCTTTGTTTCCACAGGTCGCTAATTTTTTTAAAAGTAAAAATATAAAATTTTATCAATGCTACGGAACTGCAGATTTAGGACTTATTGCATATGAAGCTGATGCTGATGATGGAATGATTATAGACGAAGATATTATTTTAGAAATTGTAAAGCCAGGTACAAACGATAGAGTTCCAGATGGTGAAGTAGGAGAGGTCGTAGTTACAGTTCTAAATAATTACGAATTACCTTTAGTACGTTTTGCAACTGGAGATCTGTCAACAATTATAGAAGGTCAAAGTAAAACAGGCAGAACTAATAAAAGAATCAAAGGGTGGTTAGGTAGAGCAGATCAAACAACAAAAGTAAAAGGTATGTTTGTACAACCATCTCAAATTGCAAAAATAATTGATGAGTTGTTCGATGATAAACCAAAAGCAAAATTGATTGTAAGTAGAGATGATAACCGTGATATTTTAACACTTCAAATAGAACATTTAGTTAATACAAATGAAAAAGATAATTTAAATAAAAAAGTTGTTGATGAAATGAAAAAAATTCTTAATTTGAATGGTGAGGTTGAATTCGTCAATCAAGGCACTTTACCTAATGATGGTAAAGTAATTGATGATATAAGAGATTTTGGAGATTAAAATGAAAATTAATAAAGTAAATGCAGTTGTTACAGGTGGTGGAAGTGGTCTTGGTGAAGGGACTGCTAAATATCTAAAAGATAAAGGAGCAAATGTATTTCTAATTGATGTTAATGAAGAAAACCTAAAAAAAGTTTCTTCAGAGTTAGACGCTGAATATTTTGTTGGAGATGTTTCTGATCCAGATTTGATGTCTGAAGCAATTGGAAATTTGGATAATATCAATTGCTTAGTAAATTGTGCAGGTATTGCTGTTGGATCTAAGGTAGTATCAAGTAGAGGAACACATGATCTCGGACTTTTTGAAAAGGTTCTAAAAATAAATCTATTGGGAAGTTTTAACTTAATTCGATTATGCGCAGATAAGATGCAGCATAATACACCTGACGAGGATGGTGAGAGAGGTGTCATTATAAATACTGCGTCTGTAGCAGCTTTTGACGGACAAATTGGACAAGCCGCTTACTCAGCTTCAAAAGGTGGTATCGCAGGCATGACACTTCCAATTGCAAGAGAATTGGCAACCCATGGTATTAGAGTTAATACAATAGCACCAGGATTGTTTGGAACACCTATGTTAACTGGAATGCCTGACGAGGTTCAAAAAAGTTTGATTGCAACTACACTCTTTCCAAGAAGATTAGGTACATCTTATGAATATGCACTTTTAGTTGAGAGTATAGTTACAAATGTAATGTTAAATGGAGAAACAATTCGACTTGACGGATCAGTTAGATTAGCTCCTAGATAAAAATGCAAAAATCAAAAATGTTTTTTGAGGATTTTGAAGTTGGTTTAATTATAAAAACTGGATCAAAAAAAATTACAAAAAAAGAAATTATCAGTTTCGCAAAAAACTATGACCCTCAAGATTTTCATGTTGATGAAAATAAAGCAAAAAAAGGTCCTTTCGGGACACTTGTCTCAAGTGGTTTTATGACGCTAGGCGTATCATTTACCCAGTTCTTTGAAACTGGGGTTGTTAAAGAGACTAGCATGGGTGCTTGGGGAATAGATGAACTGAGATGGACTTACCCTGTTTATCCAGATGATGAACTAAAATCAGAAGTAAAAGTTATAGAAAAAAAATTATCATCAAAAAATCCAAGCAAAGGTACAGTAAGAACTTTAAACACTGTTACAAATCAAGATGACAAAGTTGTAATGACATGGATTGCAAACTTTTTAATTAAAGCTAAAAGTTAATTTAACAATTTTCAATTATAACAGCTATTCCTTGTCCACCTCCTATACACATTGTAGCTAAGCCATATTTACCATTTCTTCTTTTTAGTTCGTGGACAAGTTTTGTCATTATAATTGACCCTGTTGCTCCTACCGGGTGTCCTAAAGCAATAGCTCCTCCATTAACGTTTACAATTTCTTCATCTAAACCTAACTCTTTATTAACTGCACATGCTTGTGCAGCAAATGCCTCATTTGATTCAACTAAATCTAAATCTTCAATAGATAGTCCTGCTTTTTTTAAAGCCATCTTAGATGCTGGAATTGGACCTAGACCCATCTCATCGGGTTCCACGCCTCCAAAACCATAAGAAATTATTTTTGCCAATGGCTTGCCTTTCTTAGCTTGTTTTTCATTAGCTAACACAAGGGCTGAGGCACCATCATTGATACCAGATGCATTTCCAGCAGTTACAGATCCGTCATTTTTAAAAACTGTTTTTAAATTAGATAATGATTCCATTGTTGTATCATATTTAGGATGTTCATCAGTATCAAAAATATTAATTCCTTTTCTAGATTTAATTTCTATTGGGGTGATTTGCTCTTTAAATAAACCCTTTTCAATTGCTTCTTTAGCTCGTTTTTGACTAGTTAACGCAAATTCATCTTGTTTAGATCGATCAATTTGATATCTCTCTGATATGTTTTCAGCTGTTATACCCATATGACCATGTCCAAATGGATCATGTAAAGCTCCAAGCATCATATCAAAAACTTTACTATCTCCCATTCTATTTCCCCAGCGAAAACCTTTAACAACATGTGTTCCGCTTGACATGACTTCAACACCACCTGCCAAAGCAATTTCAGTATCTCCTAACAAAATAAGTTGAGAAGCACTTACAATAGCTTGTAATCCTGATCCACATAAACGATTTACTGTTAAAGCGCATGAATCCTTATTCAAGCCAGAATTTAAAGCTATGACTCTACTTACGTACATATCTCTTGGTTCAGTATGAATAACATTACCAAAAACTGCATGACCAATTTCTTCAGGCAAGATTTTGGATCTTATGATACTTTCTTTTGCTACAATAGCCCCTAAATCTACTGGGTTAAAATCTTTTAACGAACCTCCAAATGCACCAACTGGTGATCTAGTGGCGGACATAATATAAACTTCATTCATAAACTTCTCCGTAAAATAATTTTAAATTTTTAAGTCTTTCTCATGTAATGGTTCAAAAAAATGATTTACCCAAATCTCATCAACCTTATTGATATCATTGGGTTTCCAATTAGGCTTTCTATCTTTATCAACAAGCATTGCTCTAACCCCTTCATAAAAGTCACCTGACGCTTGACACCTTTGGACCATTCTATATTCCATTATAAGAGCATCTTTAAGACTCATTTCAGTTGCCTCATTTATTTGTTTAAAAGTTATTTTTAAAGATGTAGGAGATTTTCCCATTAACTCATGTTCAATATTTTTTGCAAAATCACTCCCATTTTCAGAAAGTAAATTTGTTTTTTTTAAAATATCTTCAACACTTTCTTGTTCAAAAATTTCTTTTATTTCAACTTGATTTTTTTGAATACTACTTTCTCCACTTATCTGACTTTTAAATTTATTTATTAAATTTGTGACTTCTTGATGATCCTTAGATGAATTTTCAATTAAGTGAATTTTTAAATCTAATATATTTTTTGATTCTACATAATAATTTGCCAAACCTGTTTTCAACAAATCCACTGATTTTAACCTTGCACCCGTTAATGCTAACCATAAACCTATTGTTATTGGCAATTGGGCTAACAACCATCCTCCACCAACATCAGGGAAAAGGCCAATAGTAGTCTCAGGCATCGCGAACATGGTTCTTTCAGTACACACAATATGACTTCCATGCATAGAAACACCAACACCACCTCCCATAGTAACTCCGTCTATCAAGGCTATGTAAGGTTTTTTAAAGTTATTAATTTTGTAATTTAAAAGGTATTCATCATAAAAAAATTTCTCTGATAATTCTGTTGGAGGACCTCCATCGTCAAGTACTTGTTTTCTTAATGAAACTACATCTCCACCTGCACAAAAAGCTTTTTCACCAGAACCTTCAATGATAACACATTTTATATCATCATCATTTTCGCATTTGTCTAAAAAATCATTCATTTTCTGAACAATGTTATAAGTAAGTGCATTCAATCTTTCAGGTCTATTTAGTGTTATAATTCCAACGCCATTTTCTATTTTTAAAATTATTTCTTCGTTCATATTAATTCCTTAAACATCTAGAATTTTTCTTGATATAATTAATCTCATTATTTCATTTGTACCTTCTAAAATTTGATGAACACGTAAATCTCTTAATACTCTTTCTAAAGGAAAGTCTTTTAAATAACCATATCCACCGTGAAGTTGTAAAGCTTGATTACATATATCAAAACAAGCATCTGTTGCAAATCTCTTTGCCATTGCACAATATTTTGTAGCATTGCTATCTTTATTATCTAAACTTGTAGCAGCTTTATATACCATTAATTTAGATGCTTCTAAGTCAGTTGACATGTCTGCTAATTTAAATTGACTCACCTGAAATTCATTCAGTTTTTTCCCAAATTGCTTCCTTTCAGATGTATATTGAAGAGCATTTTCAAGCGCAAAAGTTGCACCACCAATTGAGCAGGCTGCAATGTTAACCCGACCACCATCAAGTCCTTTCATTGCTAATTTAAATCCATCACCTTCATTTCCAACTAGGTTTTCAATGGGCACTTCACAATCATCAAAATTGACTGTCGATGTGTGTTGACTATTCCAGCCAAGTTTTTTTTCATTCTTACCAAATGATAACCCTGGAGTATTTTTTTCAACTAATATACATGAAATACCTTTTGGACCATCTTCTCCAGTTCTACACATTACTGCATAAACATCACTTGTAGGACCTCCAGAAATAAAACTTTTTGATCCGTTAAGCACGTAATGACTATTACCTTTGCGCTTAGCGGTAGTTTTTAATGCTGATGCATCTGAACCAGAGCTTGATTCTGTCAAACAGTAACTTGAGAATAATTCCATAGAACATAATTTAGGTATGAATTTTTGTTTCAACTCATTTGAGCCTTCACTATCTATCATCCAACCAACCATATTATGAATTGATAGATATGCTGCAGTTGAAACACATCCTCTTGAGAGTTGTTCAAAAACTAAAGCAGCTGATAATCTATCTAAACCTGATCCTCCAAACTTTTCACTAACATAAATTCCTGCCAAACCTAAATCAGCAGTCTTTTTCAAAACATCAATTGGAAAAATTTCCTTTTGATCCCATTCAGATGCAAAAGGCATTAACTCGGTTTCAGAAAATGAGGCAGCCATTTCCTGTATATTTTTATAATCTTCAGATATATTAAATTCCATAAATTACACTACGGTTAATTTATACCTCATTCAAAATTAATTCGGAAGCTTTTTCAGCAATCATTAAAGTTGGTGAATTTGTATTACCTGATGTTATAGATGGCATTACAGATGCATCAACTACTCTTAATTTTTCAACTCCATTTACTTTTAAATTAGGTTTAGTTACAGAATCATTTTGTATACCCATTGCACAAGTTCCAACGGGATGAAAAATTGTTGTACCAATATCGCCTGCAACTTTTTCTAATTCATCATCAGTTTGAAAGTTTGCTCCAGGAGCATACTCTACTGGATTATATTTTTTCATTCCAGGTTGTGAAATGATTTTTCGTGCTAGTTTAATAGAATCTGCAGCAACTTTTTTATCAGTTGTGTGAGACAAATAATTTGGATTTATTTCTGGTTGTATGTACAAGTCTTGTGACTGTATGTGCACTGAACCTTTGCTTAAAGGGTTTAAATTGCAAACACTTGCTGTTAGACCGGGAAAATCATGTAATGGATCTCCAAATTTATCTAAAGATAGAGGTTGAACGTGAAACTGGACATTTGGCATTTCGTATGAAGAATCTGACATTGCAAAAACACCAAGTTGACTTGGTGCCATTGACATGGGTCCTTTCCTTTTAAAAAGATATTCCATTCCTATTTTAATTTTTCCAAAAACTGAGTTTATTTCTTGATTTAATGTTTTTGCATTTTGCAACTTATATATTACCCTTAATTGCAAATGGTCTTGTAAATTTTCTCCAACATTTTTTAAATTTACAACTGGATTAATTCCATGCTTATTCAAAATATCTGGGTTTCCAATCCCAGATAATTCAAGAATTTTAGGTGAACCTATTGACCCTGCTGATAAAATAACTTCTTTATTTGCTACAATTTCAAATTCATATCCACTTTTAAGTACATTTAATCCTGTAACTATTTTATTTTTAATAATTAAATTTTTTACTTCACAGTTTTTGAATATTTTTAAATTTTTTCTATTTTTTATTGGTTGCAAAAATGCTTTTGCTGTATTTAATCTAAATCCATTTTTTTGGTTAACTTTGAAATAAGAAACACCAAAATTATTACCATTGTTGAAATCAGATATTTTTGGAATACCAGCTTCAACTGTAGCACGTCTAAAATCATCTAAAACATCCCAATGCAATCTTTGTTCATCTACGCGCCATTCCCCACCTTTGCCATGGTATTCATCACTTCCAGAAAAATTATCTTCAGTTTTAATAAAATATGGCAGTACATCATCCCATCCCCAACCAACATTACCTAGTTGACGCCAATGATCATAATCTTTTGATTGCCCTCTCATATAAATCATTCCATTTATTGAAGAGCAACCCCCTAAGACTTTACCTCTCGGATAGTTTAAAGATCTGCCATTTAATCCAGGTTGTGAAGATGTTTTATATAACCAATCGGTTCTTTTATTGCCCATACAATACAAGTATCCGACAGGAATGTGTATCCAATGATAATTATCGTTACCTCCAGCTTCAACTAGAGCAATACTTAAGTCTTTTTGTTTTGATAATCTATTAGCCAACAAACAACCTGCTGTGCCTGCTCCTACTATAATTATATCAAAAACTTGTTTATCCATGAATTAAAGTATAATTTATATATTAAAATTTTGTACAAAAATTTTATATTAACATCTAAGAGGCAAGTATGATTGATAATAAATTTGATGACTTACAAATCGCAAATATTTTATCTTCAGTAAAAACAATAGCGTTGGTAGGAGCAAGTAATAATTGGAAAAGACCATCTAATTTTGTGATGAAATACCTTCAAAGAAAAGGTTATAAAATCGTGCCTGTAAACCCAAAGGAAGCTGGCAAAGAAATTAATAATGAATTATGTTATGCATCATTAAAAGACATACCAATTAATATTGATATGGTCGATGTGTTTCGAAAAAGTGATGAATGTTTAGAATTGGCCAAAGAAACAATAAAAATTAATGCAAAAGTTTTTTGGATGCAAATTGGAATCTTCAATTCAGATGCCAATGAATTAATTTTAAAAAATAATTTAGAGTGCATCTTCAATAGGTGTCCGAAAATTGAACATTCACGAATTTTTGGTGATCTAGGGAGTGGCGGATTTTATTCAAAATTAATTTCATCTAAAAAAAATAAACTTAAAAGTTCAGGGAAAAGTTCAGGGAATTTTTTTAAATCTAATAACTTAGAAACATTATCTATCCATGCTGGAACTGCTCCAGACCCCATAACAGGTGCAAGAAGTTTTCCTATCTATCAATCAACAGCTTTTGCTTTCGATGATAGTGAACATGCCGCTTCTTTATTTAACTTGCAAGAAAATGGAAATATCTATGGACGTTTATCTAATCCTACAACTTCAGCTTTAGAACAAAAAATTGCTGCATTAGATAATGCAGTTGGGTCTTGTTGTGTTTCATCTGGCCATGCAGCTCAATTGGTTGCTTTATATCCTTTATTAAATCCAGGCAAAAAAATAGTTGCTAGCTCTAAACTATATGGTGGATCAATAACACAATTTACAAAGACTTTTAAATCTTTTGGTTGGGAAACTGACCTTGTAGACATAACAAATTATGAGGAAGTAAAACATGCGATAAAATCTAAAAATGTCAGAGCTTTATTTGCAGAAAGTTTATCTAATCCAGAAGGAGTAGTTTCAGACATAACTCAATTATCAGAAATAGCACATAATGAAGGTATACCACTAATTATAGATAACACAATGGCTACTCAAGCTATGTGTCAACCAGGAAATTATGGTGCTGATATAATTATATATTCTACAACCAAATTTTTATCTGGTCATGGAAATGCTATGGGAGGATGTGTAGTAGACACGGGTAAATTTGACTGGGCTAATAATAGAGGATTTGAAAAATTAAATGAACCTGATACTTCTTATCATGGAATAAAATTCTATGAAACTTTTGGTAACTTGGCGTATATTAATTTTTGCCATGCCTGTGCTTTAAGAGATCTAGGCACTACTATGTCACCATTTAACGCCTATTTAACTTTAACTGGAATTGAAACATTAAATTTAAGAATGCAAAAACATATGTCTAATGCTGAAAAAGTTGCAAACTTCCTAATTAAACATAATAAAGTTGATACTGTTTCATGGAGTGGTTTTCAGAATAACAAATCATATAAATTAGCAAAAAAATATTTTAAATTTGGTTTTGGGTCTGTTTTCACATTTTCTGTTAAATCTGGTTATGATGGAGCTAAAAAAGTTGTAGAGAACTGTAGTCTATTCTCACATTTAGCAAATGTTGGTGATACAAAATCTTTAATAATACATCCTGCCTCTACAACACATAGACAATTGAGTTCTGAACAAAGAGAAATTTCAGGCGCAGGAGATTCTGTTATTAGAGTATCAATTGGGATAGAGCATAGCGATGATATTATTAAAGATTTAAAAACAACCTTAGATAATCTTTAGTTCTCCCAATTAGGTTCTCTTTTCTCTAAAAATGCTTCTATGCCTTCTTTAGCATCTTTCTGTAACATGTTTTGAGCCATGACTTCTGATGTGTATTTGTAGGCTTTCTCTATTGGCAATTCAGCTTGTTTATAAAATGCTTCTTTCCCAATTCTAACAGTTGAAGTTGGTTTTGATGAAATTAATTTTGCAAAATTTAATACTGTTTTCTCCAATTCGTTTAAAGGAACATTTTTATTAATTAATCCAAAATTAACAGCATCATTAGCATTCATACTTTCACCAGTTAACAACATTTCCATGGTTTTTTTTCGTCCTAATGACCTAGAAACTGCAACCATTGGTGTAGAACAAAATAAACCAATATTCACACCTGGAGTTATAAATACAGCATCACTAGAAGCTATGGCAAGATCACATGTTGCAACTAATTGACAGCCCGCTGCAGCTGCCACACCAGGAACTTCAGCAATAACAGGTTGAGGTATATTCATAATTTTTAACATTAAATCTGAACACTCATTGAAAAGTTCAACAAAAAATTCTTTATTATTTTTATTTTCTTTCAGTTCTTGTAAATCGTGACCTGCAGAAAATCCAGGACCGTTTGATGATATTATAATTACTTTGATATTTGTATCTTTAGATAAATTATTTATTTCATTATTTAAAAGTCTTAAAACATATAGAGATAATGGATTATATTTTTTACCATTAGTAAGCGTTATTTTGGCAATATCATTTGTAATTTTTTTAGTCTCTATAAATTCCATGTTAAAAAAACAAAATTGTTAGATGCTTATTTATATATTTAAGATAATCTAAATTAATGAATAAGACAAATAATGTTGCTATTTTAATTCTTACTGGTATCGCTGCACTAACAATTGCCGTTGGAATAGGAAGATTTTCTTATACGCCTATTTTACCATATATGATTTCTGAATTAAAATTAACCACTACTGATGCTGGCTTAATAGCTTCTTCAAATTATTTAGGTTATTTATTGGGTTCATTAATTCCTATTTTTCCCCAATTTCCAAAAAATATCCGATCAATATTTATTTACTCAATCTTTATCTCTATCATATCTCTTTTTGCCATGGGCCTAACAAATACTTTTGAAATATTTATACTCATACGTTTCATACATGGAGTTTTTAGTGCGTTTGTATTAATATTAGGAACATCTCTAATAGTTTCACATATTCAAAAAAAAGGTAAAATATTTTTAGGAACTGCTCATTTTTCTGGAGTTGGACTTGGCATGGCACTGTCAGCTATTGTGGTATCTTATCTAGGATTTTTAAATTTTAAATGGGATGAATTATGGTTTTCCATTGGTATTTTAGCTATAATACTGTCATTTCAAATTATTAAATTTACACCAATCCAAAAAGCAGAAGTTAAATATAATTTAAAATCAAAACATAAAACAAATTTAGGATTTTCTTTAATTACTATTAGTTATGGATTGTATGGGTTTGGATATGTTGCATTTGGAACCTTTATATCAACAATGTCAAGATTAACACCAGGCTTAGAGAAAACTGAGCCCTTCGTATGGTTTGTAGTAGGAATTACGGGAATACCTTCTGTTTTTTTTTGGAATTGGTTTGGTAGTAAAATTGGAAATGATATTGGACTTTTTTTAGCGAATTTAATATTAGGATTAGGAGTTTTGATTTCTGTATTAATTAATAATGAATTTGGAATTTTTCTTTCCTGTATATTATTTGGTATATCCTTTGTTCCTATAACTTCAATGTGTCTTTTAGAGGGTCAAAAAAGGTTCTCTGGATCCTTTATAGTTTCGACTGCAATATTGACATTTTCTTTCAGTATTGGACAAATGATAGGACCTTATCTTAGTGGACTTCTAACTGATTATTATGGTTCATTCTTTTTTTCAATGATAATTTCTGGCATTGTTCTAATTTTTGGATCTTTGCTAATGATAAACCCTAAAAGATTTTTAAATATATAATTTTAAAAATTTCTCACCCATTTTTGATACAGGCTCAGTTAATAACCCAACTTGGTTGGCATCTTTTCCTGCATTGTTTCCGTCTTTAGATCTTTTAAATACTCCTTGTAAAATTCCGGCAAATCTAAAGCAGTTAAAAGCTAAAAGAAAATTCCAGCTCTTTCCAATATCATATCCTAATGCATCAGCATAAAGTTGTAATAACTCTTTTTCCTTTGGTATTCCTTCTGTAATAATATTATCTCTAATTTGACCTAAACCTGGAATTGGCCAATCTGTTTCAAATCTAAGCATTAAGCACCAATATGATAAATCTATAAATGGTGGTGCCAATGTTGATAATTCCCAATCTAATAAAGATGCTATATCTAAATTCTTTGAAAAAATCATATTATCTATTCTAAAATCGCCATGGGTTAAAACAGGATTAAATTTCTCATATATATCTGGAATATTTGATCCTAAATTCTCAATTAAAAACTCCATAGCTTCTATTTTTTGTGTTTCAGATGCTCTATATTGTTTTATCCATAGATCAATTTGTCGAAATAAATAATCTGATTTTTTTACCATAATCCTCTAGATTATACTTTTTCAGGTCTAACTGAGCTAAATTTACCAGTGCTTCTAATTTTTTTTTGTAAATTTTTTTTTTCTCATCTTTACTATAATTTTCTAGGATTGGTTTTTTTTCTTTTATACCATCAATAAAATCCATCAAAAAAAACTCTGAACCAATTATCTTATTTTCATCACAATAAATAATCATATTTGGAACTGGTATTTTAGTTTCTTTAAGAGCACTCATTGCCCGATATTCTCTATCTATTCTATGAGCTCCTCTCAATAAATTACCCATAGGCTTTGATCTAAGTACTATTTTTTTATTTTCACAATATAATAAATAAGTTGGATTTGATTGGCCTACATCAAATTTTTCTATTTTATTGAGATTACCTAGATGAGGTAATTTTTCTTCTAACCATTTTTTTAAATTATTATTATTTTTTATCATTAATTTCATATATATATTTAAATTATGGATATTAAAACAATTTTAATTACAGGTGCATCCAAAGGTATTGGAGCTTCTTTTTCCAACTTTCTTGCAAGTGAAGGTTATAGGATCATTGGCATTGCAAGAAACAAAGATCAATTAATTAAAACATTTAATTCTCTACCGAATCAAAATTTAAATCATGATATTGTACCAATTGATATTACCGATTTTAATCTTGTTAAGGAGAAGTTATCCCATATAAATTTATATTGCTTAATCAATAATGCAGGCATTGCTCAATCTAATCTTCTCCATGAAGCATCACTAGACGAAATTAATCAAATTATGAATATTAATTTAATTTCTGCTCTAAATATTAGTAATACAATTATACCAAAAATGATTCTAAATAAAATCGGTCGTATTATTAACATATCCTCTATTCTTGGTTTAAATCCCTTAAAATTTGTTGGAGCTTATTCAATATCAAAAGCCGCTTTAATCCAAATGACTAAATCTCAATCAATAGAATTAGCCAAATATAACATCCTTGTAAATGCAATTTGCCCTGGATATATAATTACTGATTTAAACAGATCTTTTTTGGAAAGCGAAAAATCTTCTAAATTAAAATCTAAAATACCTTTAGATAGATTTGCATCTTGTGATGAATTATTACCTTCTCTAAAAATGCTTCTCGATCCTAATAATAGTTACATGACTGGTTCTATTATCACAATAGATGGTGGCATGAATTCTACACTTTAAAAAAATACTCCTTCAAACTTTGTACTTGATCATCAACTTGTCCAGGAAGTAATTCATCGATATTTTTTTTTCTATTTACCCATACTGTTTGAAACCCAAAATTTGATGCTCCATGAATATCCCAACAATTGCTTGAAAAAAAAATACAGTTTTTTTTATTTGTATTAAATTTATCTATTACTAAATTATAAACATCTTCGTGAGGCTTAAATTTTTTACATTCATCTACAGATATTACTTCATTAATTAATTCATCAAACTTTGAATTTTTAACTGCTGAATTTAAC
>CACCZR010000008.1 GCA_902550555.1 uncultured SAR116 cluster alpha proteobacterium
AGCAATGGTGGTTTGGCAGCGAACTATTCGATTAGTCCTGGTCAGACAACAACAGCTAACATCACAGCGAAGGCTCTAACTGTATCTGCATCAACATCTAATAAAATTTATGACTCAACAACTTTAGCAAATACAACCTTAACTTTAAATGGTCTAATTGGTTCCGAAACATTAAATGTAATTGGTAATTCTACTTTTGATAATAAAAATATTGGTTCTGGAAAAACTGTTACTGTAAACTCAATAACTCTTGCTAATGGAACTAATGGCGGTTTAGCTACCAACTATTCCGTAGCGACTGGTCAAACAACAACAGCAACGGTTACTGCTAAACCTTTAATTGTTTCTGGCATAACGGCATCAAGCAAATCCTATGATACAACAACATCTGCGTCATTGAACACCTCATCTTTATCGTATAATGGATTAGTTGCTGGCGATGATTTTACAGGATCTTTTACTGGTGCATTTAGTAACGCTGACATTGGTACAGGAAAGTTAATAACGTTAACACCAACGTTTTCTGGAAGTGATGTAACAAATTATTCTATTACAAATCATCCTAATATTTATGCAAATGTTACAATTGGTAATCCTTCAATAAGTGGTTTAAGCGATCAATCTAAACACTTTAGAGACTTAAGTTTTACATTAGCGGGTATTTCAAGTATTTCAGGATTGCCAATAACATATACTTCTAGTAACACTGAAGTGGCAACAGTTTCAAATACAGGTGCCGTAACTATTTTAGACGTTGGGACAACTACTATTTCCGCAAATATTTCATCAACATTAAATTATAATTCAGCGACTGCGTCTTACCAATTAGTAGTGAAGTTAAATTCAACAGATGTTGAGAGAATATCACATGATACAATTAGATTATCTGATAATTTGTCACAAAATAATCAGAGTTCAACTAATTCAAACTCAAATGTTGTCTCTAATAACACAAACACAAAAGAAATGTCTAGACAAGGTGGAGGAGTTATAAAAGCAAAAGTTGTTATTTCTTCAAATGATCAAAATCCAACAGTTGAAGGTATATATGATGATGGTTCAAATTTAGGTGAAGTTTCAACAGAATTTACTGATGATGAAGAAAAAGAAAGATTTGAGGAGCCTGGTAACATTGTTGAAAAAAGAAATATTATATTGAAAGTTTCATCTGGTGACTCTTATAATTATCAGCTTGAGTTAAGAAATAAAGGTCTGGTTATTAAAGCTTTAGATAATAGTTCAGTATCTTTTATTGAGAGTAACAAAGGCTTAGTTATACAATCTGCAATATCAGAAGTAATGAGTGTTGTAGGCTTTGTCAAAAGTCAGATCAAAACAATTATCATTGATATTAAAGAAAAATTTTAAATCACTTTAGGAATATTTTTTATACCATTTACAATAGAATTCTCGTAATCATCTATAGTAGAGTTAGTATTCTTTTTTGATTTTGATTCAATATAACTAAGCAAATCTTTTTCTAAAATGCCCATGGTATTTTTTTTTTCAAAATTTTCTTTAGACCAATTTAAATTATCATAGTTTTGTGCAAACCAATTATCACCTGTTGAACATTTAACAACATCTAGTAATTGTTTTTTTGTCAATCCAAAGTCATTAATTTGAGCCAATACATTTCTTGTTGCTAGCACTGATGAAGCAGCAATAAAGTTGTTTAGTAATTTAACTGACATGCCTTTACCAAAATCACCAATATGTAACACATTATCACCTAAAATATTTAATAGTGGCATTATATATTGCACTTCATCATTTTTTCCACCTACCATAAATGTTAATGTACCTTCTTGAGCTTTAATAGTTGAGCCTGACATTGGCGTATCAATTAATATAAAATTTTTAGGTAATTTATTTTTCAGTTCTGCAATATAAGTTGTTGGTAATGTTGAACAAATTAAAATAGTTGCATTTTTTTTTGATAGCAGTGCATTATTATTAATTAACAAATCATTCGTTTCTTTTGTGTCTCTAACTATTGATAATATAACATCATTTTTTTTAAAAAAATTAGACTTTGATGGTATATATCTCTCCCCAAAATCCTTAAAATTTTTACTTGCCTTTTTATCGTGTCCATTCGCATTAATATTATTTTGCAACAGCATTTTTAACATTGGGTAACCCATTTCACCACATCCAGCTATACCAATGGATTGGTTCAGTATATTTGTTTCAATTTTTGTAATAGACATAATGAGTGATTATAATAATATTAATAAAAATTTTACAAATTATTTATATGAATATTGAAGAATTAAAAAAATGGATAGGCTCTTCTGAAACCTCTGAAGATATTATTACATCATCACTTGAACAAAGATTTAGAGCAACTTTAGATATAGATCCTGGAGATCCAAAAATAGGTGATGCAGCATCAAGTGGTATACATTGGACGTTAGCACCACCAGTTTATAAACATTCTGATTTAGGTAAAGATTCTCATCCAAAAAAAGGTGGTTTTTTACCACCCGTAACTTTTCCAAGAAGAATGTGGGCAGGTTGTGAAACTGATTTTTATTCTAAACTTTATATTGGAGACAAGGTTACAAAAGTATCTTCAGTAGATGATATTTCATTAAAAGATGGGAAGTCCGGAAAATTATGTTTTGTTAGAGCGAAGTATGAATTTTATGTAAACAATGAAATTAAAATTAAAGAATTTCATAATATTGTATACAGAGAAATAAGTACAAATCAGAATATTCATAAGGTTGAGTTACCTTATGAAAAATTTGATAATGAAAAATCCATTTACACCCATCCCACAATTATGTTTCGTTATTCCGCTATTACATTTAATGGACATAGAATTCATTATGATTATCCCTACAGTACTAAAGAAGAGTTTTATCCTGATCTTGTTTTTCATGGCCCATTACAAGCGACCTTGCTATTACATCTTTCTGAAGAAAATGCTAATAAAACTGCAAAAAAGTTCATTCATAGAGGGGTGTCTCCAGTTTTTGCTAATATGAATTTAAATTTAAAATTAAAAAAAATTGATGATGAAGAATATCACTCTTTTACAGAGACTGATCAGCACGGAATGGCGATGGAGGGAAAAGCTTATTTCTAGTTTAATTTTTAAATTCTTCTCTAATAGTTTCTGAATTAGAATTAAGCTCTGGAACATTGTTTGCATATTGATGCAATCCATCATGTTCTGCACCTGGAGCTATCATTTTTACTTTTCCATGAGGCGCGTTTACCTCAATAAATTGATTTTGTGGATGTTTTGAGAATTGATCTATATTTGAAATTCTTCCATATGCAATTCCGCCTACATCACATTTTTCAATTATTTGATCTCGAGTGTGTTTTTTAAATTTAGTGTTGATAATTTCTTCTAATTTTTTCGTGTTAACAACCCTTGCGTTGTTTGAACAAAACATTTCATCATCAGCTATATTTTCATCTTCAAGAACAAATTTACAAAAATTAAGCCACTCTCTTTCATTTTGAATACCAATTAAAATTTCTAAATCGTCAGAACATTCAAAAGATGCGTATGGTGTAATTGTTGGGTGTCTTATCCCACATCTCTTAGGCTCTTTTTTTGAGTAAACATATTGTAAGTATGGAACATTCATCCAATCAGATAATGCTGAAAATAAAGATACTGAAATATGTCTTCCTTTTCCTGTTTTCTGTCTGCCAATTAGAGCTTGTAAAACTGCATTTAATGCAGTCATTCCTGCAGAAATATCACACACAGAAACACCTACTCTAGATCTTCCTTTTTCAATTTCATTTTCAGGCACACCCGTTAAGTCTGTAAGTCCAGTTTCAGCTTGAATAAGCATGTCATATGCTTTTTGCTTCATATATGGACCCTTTTCGCCAAAACCTGTAATTGAACAAGTGATGAGTTTAGGATATTGATCTCTTAAATCTTGTAAATTAAGTCCTAATCTTTCAAATGCACCAGGAGCTAAATTCTGAATTAAAATATCAGATTTCTTTATAATATTTTTTAAAACCTGTAGATCATTTATATCTTTTAAATTTAAAGCTATTGACTCTTTTCCTCGGTTTAACCAAACAAAATAGGCACTATCTCCATTGACAAAATCATCATATTTTCTTGCAAAGTCTCCTTCATGTCTCTCAACTTTTATTACTCTTGCTCCAGCATCTGCTAGTCTGCTAGATAAGTATGGAGCTGCAACAGCTTGTTCAATTGACACTACTAATATATTTTCTAAATCTTTTGACATACATGAACTATAATATAAATTATCGTAAAATATAATATGAATTAAAAAAATATTTAATTATCTTAATATTCGCTTATAAAAATACATTATGAATAAATTTGACTATGATTTGATTGTAATTGGGGCTGGTTCAGGTGGAACAAGAACGGCAAGAATAGCTGCTGGATATGGTGCCAAAACTGCTGTAATCGAAGGTGATAGACCAGGTGGAACATGTGTTTTACGTGGTTGTGTACCTAAAAAATTGCTAATCTATGGCTCTGAATTTTCTCATCAAGTTGAAGATGCAATTGGTTATGGATGGAAAACTGGTAGTTATAAATCAAATTGGAAAGATTTGATTTTAAAAAAAAACAAAGAGTTAGATCGACTTCATCAAATTTATAAAAACTTAATAACCAATTCTGGATGCGATTTAATATCAGGATGGGGAAAAATTTTATCTCCCCATGAAGTTTTAGTAAAAAATGAAAGTTTAAAAGAACGTAAAATTTCTGCCAAAAAAATAATGATTGCAGTGGGTGGAAAATCAAGTTTTCCTGAATTTGATGGTAATTTGAATATGATTAATTCTGATGAAGCATTAGATTTAAAAGAGTTACCAAAATCAATTTTAATTTATGGCTCTGGTTATATAGCTGTAGAATTTGCAGGTATTTTTAACGGTTTTGGCGTTGAAACTAACTTAGTTTTTAGGTCTGATTTTGTTTTGAGGGGTTTTGATTTAGACATAAGAAAGAAACTTACCGAACAAATAGAAAATAGAGGCATAAAAGTCTTTTCTAGAGCAACAATTGAAAAAATAGAAGGAAGTAACCAATTTATTACTCATCTTTCTAATGGGAAAAAGATTTTAACTGATAAAGTTATGGGAGCTACTGGACGTATTCCAAATATAGAAACTTTAGGATTAAATGAAATAGGCATAAAAACTGGCAAACAAGGCAATATAATTGTAAATGAATTTAATCAGACCAATATTAAATCTATTTTTGCTATTGGTGATGTTACAGATAGAATAAATTTAACCCCAGTAGCAATTGCTGAAGGTCACGCATTTTCTGATAGAGAGTTTGGAAATAAAAATAGATTTATTTCATACGACAATGTTCCAAGTGCTGTATTTTCTCAACCACCAGTATCAGTTGTGGGTTTAACTCTTGAAGATGCAAAAACTTTAAATATAAAGGCAAAAGAATTTGTATCTGAATTTAATCCCTTGAAAAATACAATAACGGGTAAACAAGAGAAAACTCTTATGAAACTTGTTGTTGATGAAAATGACAAAGTTTTAGGTGCTCACATGCTTGGAGACTATTCTCCTGAAATTATTCAAGGTATTGCAGTATCTATAAAAGCAGGAGCAAAAAAATCAGATTTTGATGCAACTATTGGGATACATCCAACAGCAGCTGAAGAATTTGTTACAATGAAATAAAAGTTATTAACATTGATAAAAATTATTTTTATTATAATCTGATCAAAAGGTATAGATATGAAATGGACTATTGATTCTTGGCAAAATTACCCAATTAAACAAGTGCCAACATATAATGATGGAAATGAGCTTAAAAATGTTGAGGATGAACTCTCACTGAGACCTCCTTTAGTATTTGCAGAAGAAGTTAGAAGACTTCGAAGAAGATTAGCATCTGTGGCGGAGGGCAAAGCATTTTTATTACAAGGTGGTGATTGTGCTGAATCTTTTTTAGAACATAATGCAAATAATATTAGAGATAGTTTTAAAGTTATACTTCAAATGGCAGCTGTGCTTACATATGGCTCTTCATTACCCGTCATTAAAATTGGAAGGTTTGCTGGTCAATATTCTAAGCCAAGATCATCTCCAACCGAAGTGATAAATGGCATTGAACTCCCAAGTTATAAAGGCGACATGATCAATGATATGGCCTTTACAAAGGAGGGTAGAAACCCTGATCCTAATAGACTTTTAATGGCATATGATAAGTCAGCCTCTACACTGAATTTGTTGAGAGCATTTGCAAGTGGAGGAATGGCAGATTTGAACAAAATTCAAGAATGGAATTTAGAATTTGCTAAAGGAACATATGAAGTTAATCGATATATTGAAATAGCTGAAAAAATATCAGAAGCTTTAACTTTTATGAAAGCTTGTGGAATAACTCCAAGTAATACATTGCAGTTAAGAGAAACTGAGTTTTACACTTCACATGAGGGTTTATTACTTAATTATGAAGAGGCTCTTACTAGAAAAGATACCATAACAGAAGAAAAAGGGTGGTTTGCAACTTCAGCTCATATGTTGTGGATTGGTGATAGAACAAGAGATTTAGATGGTGCTCATGTAGAATATATGAAAGGAATAGCAAATCCTATTGGCTTAAAATGTGGACCTTCAACTGATCCAAATGAACTTTTAAAACTAGTGGAAATTTTAAATCCAACTAATTCATTTGGAAGATTAACTTTAATTGCCAGAATGGGGGCTTCTCAGGTAAGAGAAAAGTTATCTCCACTTGTTAAAGCTATTAAAAAATCTGGATTAGCAGTTGGTTGGTGTTGTGACCCAATGCATGGAAACACAATTAAGGCATCCAATGGTTACAAAACAAGAAAAGTTGATGATATAATGGAAGAGGTAAAAGGTTTTTTTGAAGTTCACTTCGATAATAGCACCATTCCTGGTGGGGTTCATTTCGAAATGACTGGTCAAAATGTAACTGAGTGTGTTGGTGGAATATATAATGTTAAAGAAGATAATTTAAGTGATAGATATCATACTCATTGTGACCCTAGACTAAATGCAAATCAATCACTTGAATTAGCTTTTCTTTTGGCTGAATTGTTAGTTAATAAAAGGAAAAGTGATTAATCTAAAATTTTATTAATATGGTTAATATGAATAAAATAAATACTTCAAAAGATATATTTGATAATTCAAGGCCTAACATAGAAGATCTATCATCAATTACTGATAGTTATTTTACAAAAAGTAAATCTATTGTGTCAAAATTTGGTGATACTGAAGTGACTTATGCAATTTTTATGAGAAGGCCAGTGTTGTCAGCTCTTAACCCTGCTTTAAAATGGCTTGATAATATTTTAAAAGAAAGAAATTGTAAAATTAACATTAAGAGATTTTTTGAAGAAGGAGAGTATGTTGGTGCTGGTGAACCTCTAGCATATATATCTGGTTCTTTTTTTAATCTTGTAGATTTAGAAACAGCTTTATTACAAAAGATTGGAGCAACATGTGTTGCTGCTTATAATGCAAAATCTATGGTAAGTTCTTTACCCTATGCTTCTTTTCTTGCGATGGATGCAAGGCATTGCGCAGGAACTGACATGGCTGATTTAATGGCTTATGGCGCTTATGTTGGTTCAGAATCTGCTAAAAAAGAAAAGGATGTTGTGGGATTTATTGGGTGTGCTACAGATAGGACAGCATCTTTATTTGATAAAAAAAGTGGCTTGGGAACAATGCCTCATGCTCTGGTTGGTTATGCTGGCACAACCCTTGAAGCTGCAAAAATGTATCATGAAACATTTCCCAAGGAACCATTAACTGTATTAATTGACTATTTCGGAAAAGAAATTACGGATGGATTATCAGTAGCTAGATATTTTAAAGATCTTGCAAAAGAGGGAAAGTTATCACTTCGTTTAGATACTCATGGCAGTAGATATTTAGAAGGTCTAGACGTAGCTGGCTCATATAATGTATTAGAGAGAAATGCCCCTGATTCAATAAGAGGTTATCGAACAGAACAAGAGTTAAGATATTTAATAGGTACAGGAGTATCAGCTGCTTCAGTTTGGAGATTAAGAGAAATTTTAAATGATGCTAATTTTCAAAAAGTAAAAATTGTTGCAAGTAGCGGATTTGGCCCTGAAAAATGTAAAGTTTTTTCTTTTGCAAACGTCCCAGTCGATACTATTGGTACCGGGTCATATTTACCAAGTAAATGGTCCGAAACATATGCTACAGCAGATATTGTTTCCTATGGCGGAAAATCAATGGTTAAATTAGGAAGAGAATTTCTATTTAAGAAGTAGAATTTATAACTATATATAGATTATGGTAACAAATTTAAAAATTGCATTAGCGCAACTTAATCCTTTGGTTGGAGATGTAATTAGTAATGTTGATAAATTAATTTCTGTAAGGTCAAATTTAGATGATAATGTTGATATATTAGTAGCACCAGAGCTTTATATTTCTGGTTACCCAATTGATGATTTGGTTCTGAGAGAAGATTTTTTAGATTTAGTAGATAAAGGTTTAGAAAATCTTGCTAAAGCTACAAAAGATTGTAAATCATCCATAATTGTTGGAGCTCCTAGAAAAGAGAAAAATACTATTAAAAACTCAGTATTTGTAATTGAAAATGGAGAAATTTCTACATTTAGAGATAAATATGAATTACCAAATTCCGGGGTTTTTGACGAACAACGTATATTCACACCTGGAAATTTATCTGGGCCAGTTAATATTAAAGGAGTAAGAATTGGCATTCCAATTTGTGAAGATATTTGGAAAGAAAATGTTATTGAGTGTCTCGCAGAATCAGGAGCAGAAATAATTATATCAATAAATGCGTCTCCATTTACTTTGAGTAAAAATAATGAAAGATTGTCGGTTGTTATATCTAGAATTAGAGAAAATGAGCTTCCTTTAGTTTATCTTAATCGATATGGAGGTCAGGACGAACTGGTTTTCGATGGCAACTCTTTTGCTTTAAATGATGATGGTTCAATATGTTTGAGTTGTAAATCATTTGAACATGATATTTCTATAATTAATTTTAGAAAAGATAAAAAATGGATTGGAAAAGGAGATATAATTAAATCTTCAACTAAATATGAAAGTTTGTATAAAGCGCTTGTTTTAGCTTTAAGAGATTATGTAAAAAACAATAAATTTCCAGGAGTTATTTTAGGAATGTCTGGAGGAATAGATTCTGCTTTAGTAGCATCCCTTGCTGTTGATGCTCTTGGCCCTCAAAATGTTCATGCCGTGATGATGCCAAGCCCTTATACAAGTAATGAAAGTTTAAATGATGCTAAGGAAGCTCTTAATTTTCTTGATGTAGAATATAATGAATTAAACATTGAAGACAGCATGAAAACTGTTGATAAAACACTTTTAGATTTTAAAGGCCCAGATTTTAAATTAGGTATTACAGAGGAAAATATTCAATCAAGATTGAGAGGTTTATTATTAATGGCTCTATCTAATCGATTTGGATATATGTTGTTAGCAACTGGTAATAAGTCAGAGTACGCGGTTGGATATGCAACATTGTACGGAGATATGTGTGGAGGTTATGCTCCAATAAAGGATGTTTGGAAAACAGATGTGTTTGAATTATGTAAATGGAGAAATAATAACCACTCTTCATTTTTTTTAGGCCCAAACTCAAAAGTTATGCCAGATAATATCATTAATAAACCACCTACTGCTGAGTTAAGAGATAATCAAAAAGATACTGATAGTTTGCCAGATTATAATATTTTAGACGAAATTTTGAGAAGCTTAGTCGAAAAAGAATTGTCTGTTCAAAATATTGTTAGTAAAGGTTTCAATGAAACCGAAGTTAAAAAAGTTTCTCGATTATTATCTATTGCTGAATATAAACGTTTTCAGTCAGCTCCTGGACCTAAAGTTACAGATAAAGCTTTTGGCCGAGATAGAAGGTTTCCATTAACTAGTGGATTTTCAAATTGGAATTAATTAACTTTACATAAACGTACCAAGAGTTTATTAAAATTTCAACAGAAATATTTTTTGGAAAATATAATGAATAAGCTACGATTTGCCCCTAGTCCTACTGGCAATTTACATGTTGGGAATTTTAGAACTGCATTGATAAATTATCTATTGGCAAAAAAATTATCAGGCCATTTTATGTTGAGAATTGACGATACTGATATCGAGAGATCTAATTTGATTTATGAAAAGCAAATAAAAAAAGATCTTGTTTGGGCAGGTATGAATTGGGATAGTGAAGTTAAACAAAGTCAAAGAATTAATAAATATAAAGAAGTTTTAGATTTGTTAATAAGTAAACAATTAGTTTATCCATGTTTTGAAGATCCTGAAGAATTAAACCTTAAAAGAAAAGCTCAATTGTCATCTGGAAAACCTCCAATTTATGACAGAAAATCATTAAATTTAACGGATAAAGAGATAGAAGAAAAAATATCAAATGGAAAAAAACCTCATTATAGATTTTTCTTGAAAAGTGAAAAAATTATTTGGAATGATTTAGTTCGTGGTGAATGTGTATTAGACACATCATCTGTTTCTGATCCGATTATTGTGAGAGAAGATGGTAGATTTATTTATACTTTAGCTTCTGTAATAGATGACAGTGATTTTAAAATTACTCATATAATTCGTGGAGAAGACCATGTTACAAATTCAGCAGTGCAAATTCAAATTTTTAAAGCTTTAAACTCACAAGTTCCTCAAATGGGACATTTATCATTAATGACTGATATTGATGGAGGAGGATTATCTAAGAGAATAGGAAGTCTGTCTATTGATGAATTAAAAAAACAAAATATAGAACCTCAAGCTTTAACGAGTTATTTAGCTAAAATTGGTTCCTCTCAAAATGTTGAATTACATAATTCTATAAATCAGCTAATTAATGAATTTGATATCAATTCATTTAATAAAGCACCTACAAAGTTTGATCATGAATTTTTAAAAAATTTTAATATTAAATTTTTTCAATTAATTAATTTTAATACTATAAAAGAGAGAATAACTGAGAATAAAGCTTATTTCACAGAAGAGTTTTGGGATTTTATTAAAACTAATGTTTCTTCAATTGATCAAATTCATGAGTGGTTAGATATCCTTTATGGTAACTTTTACATTGATAAAAATAATAATTTTGAAACAAAAAAATTCTATTTGAATTGTTTTCCAGATCAGTCAATTGATCATTTAACATGGTCTAAGTGGTTAGAAAATATAACACTAAAAGTTAATGATAAAAAAATTAATATTATTAAAAATATTAGAGCATTTTTAACAGGTAAATCATCAGGACCTGAGTTATCAAGTTTAATAATTTTTTTAGGAAAAGAAAAAATCTTTCAAAGGCTTAAGACAGATAATTAAATATGCTAAAGGTTTATAATACATTATCTAAAAAAATTGAAGATTTTATCCCTATAAATAAATCTCATATTAAAATTTATGTATGTGGTCCAACTGTATATGATAAAATACATATTGGAAACGCTAGACCTTTGATTGTTTTTGATACATTTGTAAGATTATTAAGGTATAAGTATCCAAAAGTGACTTACGTAAGAAATATTACAGATGTTGATGACAAGATAAATGATCGTTTGATATCTGAAAAAATTACTTTAAAAGATCTTACTGATAAAACTATTTATGATTTCCAAAAAGATTGTACATCATTAAATAATTTACATCCAGATTATGAACCCAGAGCAACTGAACATATTACAGAAATGATTGAAATGATAGAAAATCTAATTTTAAATGAATTTGCTTATTTATCAAAAGGACATGTTTTATTTAATATTAAAAAATTTCTAGAATATGGAAGTTTATCAAATAGAACATTAGATGAAATGATCTCTGGTTCTAGAGTAGAGGTCGCTGATTATAAAATTAATCCTGGAGATTTCGTTCTTTGGAAACCTTCAGAGCAAAATATACCAGGATGGGAAAGTCCATGGGGAAGGGGCAGGCCAGGCTGGCATATTGAATGTTCTGCGATGAGCAAAAAATATCTAGGAGTTCAATTTGATATTCATGGAGGTGGCGCGGATTTAATTTTCCCTCATCATGAAAATGAAATTGCCCAATCTAGATGTGCAAATAACTCTAATTCTCTAGCAAATTACTGGATGCATAATGGTTATGTAAATATTGATAATGTTAAGATGTCTAAGTCTTTAAAGAACTTTGTAAGTATATCAGAACTTCTTAATAAATTTAAGGGTGAAACTATAAGATATTTTTTGTTACAATCACACTATAGAGCACCTTTAAATTTCTCAAATAATTCTCTTTTAGAAGCAAATACTTCATTATCAAGTTTGTATAGATCAGTTCAAGATTTATCTGTAAATGGTGATCCTGATAAAGAAATATTAACTAATTTAGAAGATGACTTTAACACTCCTAAAGTTTTTTCTAGATTACATTATTTGTCTGAACAAGCTAACAAGGGAAGTATAGAGTCTGCACAGCTTTTAAAAAATTCATCACAAATTTTAGGATTGCTTGAAAATACTTCAGATAATTGGTTTAAAACAAATTCATTTAATCAAGATGATTTATCAATTAATAAGCTAACAAAAAAACAAATTTTAGAACTTATTAAAAAAAGAGCAAATGCTAAAACCAAAAAAGATTTTGAATTAGCAGATAAAATAAGAAAATCTTTAGATGATGAAGGAATAGTTTTAGAAGACAATGCAAACGGTACAGATTGGCGATATAAATAATTTATATGAATAATGTTTTTATAATATTGGTTAAGCCACAATTAGGTCAAAACATTGGTTCTGTAGCAAGAGTAATGAAAAATCTAAATTTTAAAAATTTAAGGATTGTTAATCCAAGAGATGGTTGGCCAAATCAAGATGTAATATCAACTGCCGCTGGTGCTGATGATGTTGTAACAAATACTAAAGTGTTTGATAACGTTTCTGAAGCTTGTAATGATTTAAATTATTTATTTGCATCCTCTGCAAGAAAAAGAGACTTAAATATTAAAACTTTGAATTTAGTCAATACAGTTTCTTCTTTAGATAAAACTGAGTTTTCTAGAAATGATTTTAAATTTGGTATTTTATTTGGTTGTGAAAGTTCAGGGTTATCAAACGAAGATTTAATTACTGCAAATCAATTGATTTACATACCATCTAATTCAGATTTTTCTTCATTAAATATATCTCATGCAGTTTCATTGATATGTTGGGAATTCTTTAAATTTTTTAATGATTTAACCTTAGATCAAAATTCAAAAATTTCTCTAAATACATCTCCTACAATAAAAGATATGGATTATTTTTATAAAAATTTATGTGAAAAATTAAATAAATCAGGTTTTTTCCATTCAGATTTTATGAAAAAATCAATTATGGAAAATATTAAAGTTTTATTTAATAGGGCTGAATTATCGTCTCAAGAAATAAAAACTTTAAATGGTATAATAAAATCTTTGTATGAATACAATAAACAAGCTTGACATTAATGATTCAAACGTTATTTTAGGGAAAAAATAGGAAAAGTATGGCTAAATCTGATCACAAACGTTTAAGTTCAAAACATAAAATTGACAGACGTCTTGGCGTTAATTTATGGGGTCGTCCCAAATCACCTTTAAATATGAGAGATTATGCTCCTGGTCAACATGGACAAAGAAGAAAAAAACCTACTGACTTTGGTGTACAGTTAATGGCTAAACAAAAGTTAAAAGGTTATTATGGAAATATCGGTGAAAAACAATTTAAAAAATATTATGTAGAAGCAGTAAGACGCAAAGGTGATACTGGTGCTAATCTTGTTGGTTTGTTAGAATGTAGATTGGATGCAATTATCTATAGAATGAAATTAGCTCCAACTGTTTTCGCTTGTAGGCAGTTAATTAATCATGGGCATGTTAACGTTAATGACAAAAGATGTAACATACCTTCCAGGATGATTAAAGTTGGTGATGTTATATCATTAAAAGAAAAGGCCAAAACAATACCGTACGTATTGCAAGCCATAGAAACACCTGAACGTGATGTTCCAGATTATATTGAAATTGATCATACTAAATTCTCTGGTGGAATTTTGAGAATACCTGCACCTGATGAAATTCCATATCCAGTTCAAATGGAAACAAATTTAGTAATTGAGTATTACTCTAGATAATAATCAATTTAATTAAAAAAAACCTGCTTTTAATAGCAGGTTTTTTTTTAATATCTAATCGCTAATTTTTTCTAGCACTTTAGGTGGAGACATAGGCAAACTATAAAACCTTGTTCCTATAGCATTGTAAATAGCATTTGCAATGGCTGATAATGGTGGAACTATCGGTACTTCTCCGACACCTCTGACACCTTGAGGGTGTTGTGGATTTGGTACTTCTACAAGTATTGTATCTATCATAGGAAGATCAGAACAGACCGGTATTCTATAATCTAAAAAGCCAGGATTATCTAGTTTACCTTCCTTATTATAAATATACTCTTCATTTAATGCCCAACCAATCCCTTGAACAACTCCACCTTGAAGTTGGCCTTCAACATAAGCAGGGTGTATAGCTTTTCCTACATCTTGTGCTGCTGTATATCTTATAACTCTTGCTATACCAAGCTCTATATCCACCTCTACGTCGCATATGTGTGTGGCAAAACCACCTTCAGCTCCAACAGTGTTAACTTGATGTCCTGCACCTATAGGTCCACCTGTTGGTGTAGCTTGTTCAGCTAGTTCAACAAGAGACAATGGTTTGAATTTACCTGCATTATCTCCTGCAGGACGGGCCTCACCATTTTCCCATTCAATAGCTTCTTTCTCGATATTCCAGATTTTTGATGCTCTATCTTTAAGTATATCAATTACCTGATTTGTTGATTCTGTAACAACTAATGCTGAAGCAAATAATACACGACTTCCACCTGTTAAATTACTGAAGCCAATTGTAGCTGTATCACCAATCAATACAGATACTCTATTTACGTCAATGCCTAGAAGTTCAGCTGTAATATTTGCAATCGATGCTCTAGAACCACCAATATCTGGATGTCCAGTTGTCACTACAACATTACCATCTTCTGTTATGTTAACCTGAGCACTTGATTCGCCACCAGCATTAAACCAAAAACCACTCGCATAACCTCTTCCTTGAAGTTTTTTTAATGGAGCTTTGTAGTGTGGATGAGATAAACAAGCTTCTAAAGTTTCAACATAACCCATTACAGGATAAGTTGGTCCATGAACGGCTTTAGTACCTTCTTTAGCAGCATTTTTTAATCTAAACTCTAAAGGACACATCTTAAGTGCTTCTGCAACCTCATCTAATACACATTCAACAGCATATGCACCTATAGGTGCACCTGGCGCTCTATAGGCAGCCACTTTTGATCTATTTGAAACAACATCGTAACCTAAGGTATGTGCATTTGGTATGTCATACGGTGCTAAACAGCATCCTGCTGCACCTCTTATTGGTGCGCCAGGAAATGCACCAGCTTGTAGATAAAAAGTTCCTTGAGCAGCTGTAATTTCACCATTATTTTTGGCACCAATTTTAACCTTACTTTTTGAACCGGATGTTGGTCCACTGGCTCTCATAACTTCTTCTCTAGTCATAACCATTTTTACAGGTCTACCTGACTTTTTTGATAAAATTGTAGCAACCGGTTCAAGATATACTATCGTCTTTCCACCAAATCCTCCACCAATCTCTGCTGGAATTGCTCTAATACTACTTTGAGGAATGCCAGTGATAAATGATGTCATTGCTCTAACCATAAATTGACCTTGGCTTGAACTCCATATGATTGTTCTGTCATCAGGAGACACACTAACCAAACAAGCGTGAGTTTCTAGATAACCTTGATGAACAGCAGCAGTCTCAAACTCTCTTTCGATTATGATATCTGCTTCTTTAAAACCTTCTTCAATATCACCTTTTTTGTGTTCTAGTGTTCCTGCAATATTTGATGGTTTACCATCAAATTTAATGAAATCATGTAGAATAGGAGCATCAGGTTTTAGAGCATCATCTATCTCTATTGCCCAAGGGTGAATGTCATATTCAACTTCAATAAGTTCACAAGCTTTTTCTGCAATTTCTTCGGTTCTAGCAGCTACAGCAGCAATTGGATGTCCATGGAATAGTACTTTTTCTTTTGCCAAAACGTTTCTAGCCATCCATCTTATATCCTGAATTCCTAATATTACAGGTGTATCAACTGGAAAATCAACACAATCAGCTGATGTTGCAACCGAAAAAACACCATCCAATTCTTCAGCTTTTTTTGTATTAATTGATTTAATTGTAGCATGAGGGTGAGGGCTTCTTAAAACTTTACCCCAAATCATTCCTGGCATTATAGTATCAGCAGCATATTCAGCTCTTCCTGTTACTTTATCAGCTCCATCTGGTCTAATTGTATTTTTACCAATCCATTTGTTATCCATTTCATTCATTATGCATTCTCCCTAATTTCTTCAGCTGCTGCTTGAACTGCTTTTACAATTTTATCATAACCTGTACATCTACATAAATTCCCAGCTAACCAATAACGAATTTCAGTCTCTGTAGGATTTGTATTTTTCTCAAGAAGAGATTTTGCGGCAACTAACATTCCAGGGGTGCATATTCCACATTGAAGAGCAGCATGTTCTAGAAAGGTTTTTTGTAAAACGTTAAAATTGCCATTTTTTGCCATTCCCTCGATAGTTTCAATATTTTTATCTTCTGTTTCTGCAGCTAATACTAAACAGGAACATACCAGTCTTCCATCCATTGTGATACTACATGCACCACAGTCTCCAGTACTACAAACTTCTTTAGTTCCAGTCATGTTTAAATCTCTTCTTAGTACGTCAAGAACTGTATCATATGGCTGGCAAAGAAATTCTGTCTCTTCACCATTTATTTTTGTTTTAACCTGTATTTTAGCCATTTATTTATCCTCTTTTTGCTCGTTCAATCGCTTTTTCTAAAGCTCTTTTGAATAATACTTTTGAAACTTTTTTTCTATAACTTATGGTTCCTCTTTTATCGTCGATAGGGTTACAAGCTGCTTCACATGCTAGAGCTGCTTTTTCAACAGCCTCTTTCTCAAAATTTGATCCGATTAGGGCTTTAGAAGCATCTTCAACTAACAATGCGGTAGGAGCAACTGCACCAAGAGCGACTCTTGCATCGACACATTTATCATTTTCAATAGTAACATTCACAGCGCAACCAACGACAGCTATATCCATTTCAGTTCTTGGTATCATTCGAAGGTAAGCATCTCCTGAATGTTTTTGTTTTTTTGGAAATTGAAAGTTAACAACAATTTCACCATTCTTTAAATTAGTTTTTCCTGGACCTACATGAAAACTTTCAATAGGCATGTTTCTTTCGCCTTCAGGACCCTGTAACTTAACAGTAGCACCAGATGCTATTAATGCTGGCACACTATCTCCAGCAGGCGAGGCATTACAAAGATTACCACCCAATGAAGCTCTTCCTTGTATCTGCTCAGAGCCAATTAATCTTAAGGCCTCAAGAACTCCTGGCCAATTGTTACCGAAATCTTCTTCTTCATCTAAAACTGCACCTGCAACCGCGGCACCAATTGTATATGATCCATTATCATTACTTATCTCTTTTAACTCTTTTATATTTTTAATATCAATTATTGTATCAGGTTGAGATATCCCAGAACGAATTTGAACCAAAAGATCAGTACCTCCTGCTAAAATTTTAGTTTTTCCTTCTTTACTTGATTTTGAATATGCATCTACCGCTTGTTCAATTGTTTCAGGGGATATGAATTTAACTTCAGACATGTTTTTTATTCTCCAATTATTTTTATAACAGCTTAAGAATTTAATAAGATTAAATCAATAGTTAAGGTTAATTAGTTTTAATATTTTTTTCTTCAAAAAAACTCGTTAACTCTCCATTTTCATGCATTTCTCTAATTATATCACAACCTCCAACAAATTCATTTTTTACGTAAAGTTGAGGTATAGTTGGCCAATCAGAATATTCTTTAATGCCTTCTCTTATTTCTTCATCTTGTAAAACATTGCTGGTTTTATAATTAACTCCTAAATGATTTAAAACACCTACAACTGCTGCAGAAAATCCGCACTGTGGCATTTCAGGAGTTCCTTTCATAAAAAGTATTACTTCACTTTCATTTATAAGATTTTCAATTTTTTCTTTTACAGAATTTTCCATTTTAATTCTCCATTATTTATTTGGGTTCAGATGTATTTAAAGCTAATGCATGAAGATCATACCCCATTTTACCTTTAAGAGCCTTGTAAACCATTTGATGTTGTTTAACTTTTGAAAGACCTTTAAATGAGCTAGTTTCAATATAAGCTGCATAATGATCCCCGTCACCTCTAAGATCATCAATTTTAATCTTGGCATCGGGAAACGTTTCTAAAATTAAATCTTTTATTTCATTTGCTTGCATTGGCATAAGTTCACCTCTAAGAAAATAAGTTTGGGATAGTATTGTTGTATAAATCTAAGCACTTATTTATACATATGCTATCATATTTTGGTATTTCAACAACACCTGTATTATTGGTTTTTCCAATGCAATATATTTTAATATTTTCAGATTTTGAAAACTCCATTAACTTATCAGGTTTATTTGTTGAAATTATTATTCTGCTTTGATCTTCCCCAAATAACCAGCCATGTAAAAATAAAAGATTTTTTTCGTTTGGATTTTGTATTCTAGGAGGCAAATTTATATCAATACCCAATTTATTAAATAATAGCATTTCAATCATGCAGGGCAATAATCCACCATCAGAAATGTCATGAGCAGAGTTAATAATTTCATTATCATTCAGCTTCATTACAAAATCATGAAATTGTTTTTCTTTTTGTAAATCAATTGGTGGAACTTGTCCTAAAAAGTCATCACAAAAAACTTCTTGGTATAAACTTGATTGAAGAAAACCATCATACTTGTTTTCATCTTGGCCTACAATAAATAAAGTTTCATTATTTTTTGCGTTTATGTAAATAATTTTTTCAATATTATTTACAATACCTACCATGCCAATCACGGGTGTAGGCAATATACTTTTCCCATTTGTTTCATTATACAATGATACATTTCCAGAAACCACAGGAGTGTTTAATTGTTCACATGCTTCTTTAATTCCTTTTATTGAGCCCACAATTTGACCCATAATTTCTTTTTTTTCAGGATTTCCAAAGTTTAGGTTATTTGTTATTGCTAATGGCTTTGCACCTGAAGCTACTAAATTTCTTGCAGCTTCTGCAACAGTAATTTTCCCGCCTTCAATTGGATTGTTTAAAATATATCTTGAATTGCAGTCAGTTGATATAGCAACCGCTTTACCTTTGAATTCACCTTTTTCACTACCATGAATTTTAACAATTGATGCGTCACTTTTATTACCTATAGAAATAGTATCATTCATTACAGAACTATCATATTGTTCATAAATCCATTTTTTTGAAGCAAAGTTTTCGTTTTCAATTATTTTGTATACAGTTGTTTTTACTGAATTTTTATTAAAAATTTTACTGTTACTTAAATTTACTTTAGAAGTTTTGATCTCGTATTCTCTATCAAGTTCAGGGGATTCATTTACCAAGAAGTCAAGCGGTAAATTACAAACTATTGTGTTTTCTTTTTTTAAAATTATTTTCTTTGGACCAATGATTTTTCCAATTACAGCAAAATCTAAATCCCATTTTTTAAAAATCTTTTTAGCATCTTCTTCAGCTCCTTTTTTTAAAATCATTAGCATTCTTTCCTGACTTTCTGAAAGCATAATTTCGTAACTTGACATGTTTTTTTCTCTAAGAGGAATTTCGTCTAAATCAATTTCAATTCCAACATTTCCTTTTGAAGCCATCTCAACGCTTGAACTTGTTAAACCAGCTGCACCCATATCTTGTATAGATAATATCAATTCTGTCTTCATTAATTCTAAGCATGCCTCTAATAAAAGTTTTCCAGTGAATGGATCTCCAACTTGAACAGTTGGTTTTTGGCTTTCTGTATCATCAGAGAATTCAGCTGAGGCCATAGTAGCTCCATGTATGCCATCTCTTCCTGTTTTTGCGCCAACATAAATTACTGGGTTTCCAACGCCGCTTGCAGCTGAGTAAAAAATTTTATTTTTATTTACTAAACCTGTAGCCATTGCGTTTACAAGTATGTTCGAGTTATAGGATTTGTTAAAATTTGTTTCACCACCAACTGTTGGAATACCTATACAATTTCCATAACCTCCAATTCCTTTAACAACTCCACGAAGCAGATGATTAGTTAATGAATGATTAATTTCTCCAAATCGTAGAACATTCATAAGTGCAATTGGTCTTGCTCCCATTGTAAAAACATCTCTTAATATTCCTCCAACACCTGTGGCAGCACCTTGATATGGGTCTATAAAAGAGGGATGATTGTGAGACTCTATTTTGAAAACAATAGCTTGATCGTCTCCAATATCAATTATACCAGCATTTTCTCCCGGTCCTTGAATAACGTGATCGCCAGAGGTCGGTAATGTTTTTAACCATTTTTTTGAACTTTTATAAGAACAATGTTCAGAAAACATTGCTGAGCAAATACCAGCTTCAGTCAGATTTGGTGTTTTACCAATTTTTTGGCATATTAATTTAAACTCTTCTTCTGTAAGTCCCATCTCCATTGCTTGATTTAATGTACATTCACTATTTATATTTTCTTTTGTCATTATCAACTCAATAATTGTTCCATTAAGTTCTGAAAAAATAATTTGCCATCTAAAGAATTATGATTATCAAAAACTGATCTTTCTGGATGAGGCATCATTCCAAGAATTCTTCCGTTTTCAGATAATACACCTGCAATATTTTCCACTGAACCATTAGGATTGAAACTTTCTTCATATTTAAAAGCTATCTGTCCATTAAATTTTAATTTTTTTAATTCATTATCATTGATATAATAGTTTCCTTCGTTGTGAGCAATTGGAATATTAAGTTTAGCACTTGGTTTAAATCCCCATGTAAAAGGACTTGCAAGTGTATCTTGGACGATCACATTTAAATCATGACATAAAAATTTTAAAACACTATTTCTAATTAAAGTTCCAGGAAGAAGTTTTGTTTCTGTTAAAATCTGAAATCCATTACAGATTCCTAAAATTGCTCCACCTCTACTAGCATGGTCTCTAATCGATTTAATTACTGGTGAATTTGAAGCCAAAGCACCACATCTTAAATAATCTCCAAAAGTAAATCCTCCAGGAATTATAATTAAATCAAAATTTTCAATATTTGTTTCTTTATGCCAAATGAATTTAGGCAATTTTTTTGAAATAGATTTTATAGCTTCAAATACATCTCTATCACAATTTGAACCAGGAAAGACTACAATTGCAACTCTCATATCAATCTTTCTTTAGAAGTGAAATTTCATAATCTTGTATGTTAGTGTTTACTAGAATCTGATCACACATTAGTTTGGATTGATATAGACAATCTTCTTCATTCAAATTCTTAAATGAAAGTTTTATTTGTTTACTAAGAACTAATTCATCAATATTTTTATAACCCAAATTTGATAAGGTTTTTTTTACGGCCTCAGTTTCAGGGTTTAAAACTTCTTTTTTCGGAAATATATCAATTATAACATCAATCATCATTAATTAACTCTCTATTTTTATTTCAAATCTATTTACAATTTCTTGATAACCTTTAATCAAATCACCTGTATTATTTCTAAATATATCTTTATCAAAATTCTTTTTTGTACTTTTGTCCCATAACCTGCAATTATCTGGACTTATTTCATCTGCAAGTATTAATTTATTTTTATTATCATTAACAGTTTTTCCAAACTCAATTTTAAAATCAATAAGTTCAATATTAATTTTGCTAAATAAATTAACTAAGTGTTCATTAATTATAAGCGCCTTATTTTTTAGATCTTCTAATTCTGATATGTTAACCCAACCTAATTCTATAATTAAATCGTCATTTATGAGTGGATCATTTAATTCATCTTTTTTTAAAAATAATTCAATTAACGGTTTTTTAAATTTATATTCTTTGGATAAATTATATCTTTTTATTATAGAACCAAATGCAAAATTTCTGACTACAAATTCTATAGGAATTATTTTTACTTTTCTTATAAGTTGTTCTCTTGAATTTACTCTTTTAATGAAATGATTATCAACTCCCTTTTTACCAAGAAAATTCATAATATATTCAGAGATATAATTATTAATAATTCCTTTGGAATTAATTATTTCTAATTTTTGTGCATTATGGGCTGTTGCATCATCTTTGAAAAATTGAATAAGTTCATTAGATACATTAGTTTCGTATAAAATTTTTGCTTTACCTTCATATAAAATACTTAATTTAGTCATATTAATCTTCAAACACCCTTTTAAAAATAGCATCAATATTTTTTGTATGGTATTTATAATCAAACTGCTTGTTAATTTCATCTTTAGATATGTTTGATATTATTTCCTGATCTTGAATTAAAAGTTTTTTAAATAGACCAGACCTTTTAGATGAAGGAGCTTCCCAGACTTTCATGGCATTTCTTTGAACTATTTCATATGCTTTTTCCCTACTAAAGCCTTTTTGGGTTAGCAATAATAGAACCTGCTGTGAAAAAACTAATCCGCCTAAAGCATCTAAATTTTCTTTCATTTTATCTGGATAAATAACTAAATTTTTTATGACATTAGTTAGTCTACTCAAGGCAAAATCTAGTGTGATTGTAACATCTGGTGCAATCATTCTTTCTACAGATGAATGAGATATATCTCGCTCATGCCATAAGGCAACATTCTCTAATGCTGGTATTACTGAACTTCTTACAACTCTTGCTAATCCTGTTAAGTTTTCAGTTAGAACAGGGTTTCTTTTGTGTGGCATTGCGCTCGAGCCTTTTTGACCTTTTGAAAAGTATTCCTCAACTTCTCTGACTTCAGTTCTTTGCAAATGCCTTATTTCTGTAGAAACTCTCTCTATACTTGATGCTATAACTCCCAGGGTTGCAAAATACATTGCGTGTCTGTCTCTAGGTATAACTTGTGTAGATATTTCCTCTGGGTATAAATCTAATTTCTTAGCAACATATTTTTCAACAAATGGATCTATGTTTGCAAAAGTACCTATGGCACCAGAAATAGTACAAGTAGAGATTTCTTTATCGGCATTTTCTAAACGCTTTTTGTTCCTTTTAAATTCAGAGTAAAAAGATGCCAACTTTAAACCAAATGTCATTGGCTCAGCATGTATTCCATGAGATCTACCAATTGTAAGTGTCTCCTTGTGTTCTAACGCTCTATTTTTTAATGCTAATAAAAGTTCGTCAATTTCTCTCAAAAGTATCTGATTAGATTTTTTTAATTGAATTGATAAAGTTGTATCTAGAATATCTGAGGAGGTCATGCCTTGATGTACAAAACGAGAATCTTCCCCAATTGATTCTGCTAGATTTGTTAAAAATGCAATAACATCATGTTTTGTGATTTTTTCAATTTCATCAATCTTAGCAGGGTCTACTTTTCCTTTATTCCAGATATTTTTTACTGACTCTTTTGGTATCTTGCCTAATTCAGCCATTGCTTCACATGCAAATGCTTCAATCTTAAACCAAATATTATATTTTTCTTGAGATGACCAAATTTTTTTCATCTCAGGTCTGGAGTATCTTTCAATCATTTATTTACCTAAAATTATAATTATTATAAAATATGTTATAAATAAAGTATAAACATGTAATTAGTCTTATAAATGTTAAATATAATTAAATTTGCTACAAAATTAGCATTAAAAAATCCAAAAGTAAGAGAAGGTATCAAGAAAGTTGCTATTAAATCTTACAATAAAGCTAAGCCAATAATTAAGAAGAATATTGAAGTTATAAAAAAAACATCAAATCAAACATCACCTGTTAAAAACTTTAAATCGTTTAAAAAAAAATATAGAGAAAATTTTAAAAATTATGATTGAGGAAATTCCAGTCCCTTTGGTGATAGAGTAAAAATCTCACAACCTTCTGAAGTTACTCCAATACTATGTTCGAACTGAGCTGATAAGCTTTTATCCCTTGTAACCGCTGTCCATCCATCAGATAGTATTTTTACATCGTGTTTTCCAGAGTTTATCATAGGCTCAATTGTAAAAAACATTCCTTCTTCAATAATTAACCCAGTTTTTGGTTCACCATAATGAAGTACAGTTGGAGACGTGTGAAAAACAGTACCAAGTCCATGGCCTGTAAAATCTCTTACAACAGAAAATCCATTTGTTTCAGCATGAGATTGAATTGCAAAACCCACATCACCTAATGTTTTACCTGGTTTAACTGTTTCAATACCGATCATTAAACATTCATATGTAATTTTTGTTAAAATTTTAGCCTTAGCAGATGGTTTGCCTACATAAAACATTCTACTTGTGTCACCGTACCAACCATCAAGAATTACAGTGACATCTATATTTAAAATATCACCATTTTTTAAAATTTTATCACCTGGAATTCCATGACACACAACATGGTTTACAGATATACACGTTGATTTTGGGAAACCTTTATAATTTAGTGGTGCAGGAATAGCATTATTTTTTATAATGAACCTATGACACAGGTCATTCAAATAATTTGTTGTTATATCAGGTTCTATAAAATCATTTATATAATCTAAAACTTCAGCTGCAAGTTTTCCAGCTTTATGCATTTTAAGAAAATCTTTTTTTGAATGTTTTAAAATAGATGACATTATTTCTATTTACTCATTTTTCTTTAACTTGTAAATTGTATATTTTAGGAGTTTTTTTATGAGTTCTTCAGCAGGAATTATAATTATTGGAGATGAAATCTTATCGGGAAGAACTAAAGACACAAACATTAATTGGATTGCAAATGAATTAAATGAAATAGGTATTAAACTCAAAGAGGCGAGAGTTATAGAGGATGATAAAAAAACAATTATTAATACAGTTTTAGAATTTAGCAAAAAATTTACATATGTTTTCACCTCTGGCGGAATTGGTCCAACTCATGATGATATAACAACTGAATCAATTGCTGCAGCATTTCAAGTTGATTTAGAGAAAAATAAAATAGCAATGAATTTATTAAAAAAATATTATGAAAAATCTAATATCGAATTTAATGAATCCAGGCAAAAAATGGCAATTATTCCAAAAGGAGCATCACTTATTGATAATCATGTTTCAGTTGCACCAGGTTTTAACATAAAAAATGTATATGTTTTTGCTGGCATTCCCAAAATTATGCAAAGTATGTTTCATTCTATTTCTAATAACTTAAAAGGTGGAATTGTAATCAAGTCTAAAACAATAACTTGTGATATTGGAGAAGGGAAGATTGCTAGTGATTTAAGTCAAATTGAAAAACAATTTTCAAATATGAAAATTGGTTCTTATCCATATTTTAACCCTCAATCTTTTGGAACTTCAATTGTCATTAGATCAGAAAAAATAGAGGACATTGATCTAGCTTTAGAAAAATTAACAAAAATTATTATACAATTCGGCGGAAAATATGAAATTATAACATAGTTAATTACTATTTGGTAAAGAGCCTTTAGTTAATTTTTTTGATTGCTTTGATTTTTTTTTTCTAAAAATAATTATTAAAATTATTCCAGCTATAAAACCTCCAATATGAGCAAAATAAGCAATATTACTTTCTTCGCTATTATTTAAACTAAAAAACTGAATAAATATCCAACCTCCAATTACAAACATGGCTGGAATTCTAAAAATTTTTATAAATACGAAAAACCAAAAAAATACCTTTATGTCTTTTTTAGGAAATAATATTAAATAAGCGCCAAGAATACCTGATATTGCTCCTGAAGCGCCTATCATTGGGATTTCAGAGTTGACATCAATTAATGCCTGACACAATCCTGCAAATATTCCACAAGATATATAAAAAATTATAAATTTAAATTTTCCAAGTTCATCCTCAATGTTATCACTAAAAATATATAAATATGTCATATTTCCAATTAAATGCATCCATCCTCCATGTAAAAACATAGATGATATTAACGTCATGTAAGCTGGAATAATTACGAGATCATCTGATAATTGTTTAATATTAAACAATACAGAAGGTATCATTCCAAAAGATAATATAGTTTTTTGTTCAAAATGATAACCTGAAATTTTTTGATTTATAAAAATTAATATACAACTAACTAAAATTATCCAATTTATTAAAGGTTTTTTTTTAGTGGCGTTTACATCTGATATTGGGAAGAAAAACATTAATTAAATTCAATATTATCGATTAGTCTTGTTTGTCCAAGTTTAACAGAACTTAAAAGTATTTTTCTTTCAGAAGTATTTAGTTTTAATTTTTCTAATTCTGTGGTCATAAAAGATACATAGTTTACTAGGAATTTATTTTTTTCTAAATTAGCAGTGATATATTTAATCGTTTCTTCAAAATTGTTGGAGTTTTTTAGATTTTTAATTCCGTCTAATAATATTTTGTAGAATAAAGGCGCAATTCTAATCGATGTTTTATCTAAATATAAGTTTCTAGAGGAAAGTGCAAGTCCATTTTTAGTTCTGATTGTTGGTGCAGAAATGATTTTTAATTTTGGAAAATATTTTTTTGCCATTTGCTTAATAAGATAAAGTTGTTGAAAGTCTTTTTTACCAAAAACTGAAAGATTTGGTTCAGTTAATTGAAAAAGCATATAGACGACTTTTAAAACGCCATCAAAATGACCAGGTCTAATTTTACCACATAAAATATTTCCTTTTGGGCCAGCTTTTAAATTTTTCAGATCGTCAAAGTTATTAAAAACTTCATTTTTCGATTTAGGCGCAAAGAGAATATCGCAATTATGTTTTTTTAATTTGTCAATATCCTGTTTCATTGTTCTTGGATATGATGCAAAATCCTCGTTTTTTCCAAATTGAAGAGGGTTTATAAAAATTGTTGTGATAACTTTACTTGATTTTTTTTTGGCAATTTCAACCAAAGATAAATGGCCATCATGTAAATTACCCATTGTTGGAACTAGTGAAATTATTTCACCCTTTGATTTTAGAAGATTGATATAGTTTTTATAATCTTCTTTTGTATCTAAAATAATCAACTTACAACCATTTTTATAAGTGGTACGAGCGGGGGGACTTGAACCCCCACGACCATATGGTCACTGGATTTTAAGTCCAGTGCGTCTACCTATTCCGCCACGCTCGCATATCGTAAAGATTTACCAATCTAATTATATTTAGGCAAGTACTTTTATGAATTAAGTATAGGTTAAAAAAATTGATAAATTACTTTATTTGATTTATTTTTAAATTATGTCATAAGAATTCTTATGGATTATTATGAAACTCAAAAAAAATATAGAAAAAAAAGCTTTAAAGTATTTGCAAATATATTTTTAAAAGTTTTATTAGTTGCTATTTCAATATTAATTGGCTGGAGAATTGGTGCGTCAGATAGAGACATTTTATTATTAGAAAATGAAAAAAAATTAAAATCTTTTGAAGCATCAATATTAAACCTTGAAGAACAACTTGTTTCAATCAAGTTGAAGCTTAAGGAAGCTAATAGGGCACTTAGAGAAAAAAATATTGTTGAAGGTAAAAACTATGGATTTGAAGCAAAAAAAGTTTTAGCTGTTGCTTTAGCCAATGGGATATCAGAGAAAAAAATAATAAATCATTTACGTATTTTAAACGCCAAAGAAAATTGTCGTAATTTCACTTCTAAGGAGATGTCTGTATCTACTGAAAATTTCATACCTCCAAATAGCTTTTTAACATTGCTTGGTGGCGGATTACGATTGAAAGCTCAAGGAGAATCAATTGACAACTCTCCTGACAAACCCTTTTTTGACCCAAGAAAACCAATTAATGTGTCATTAATTTATTTTGGTGGAACAGAAACTCTTACAGAAAAATTACCTATTACAAAAAAAATATATGCAGGGAAATTTGTAATAAATTTAATTATAAAGAGATCAAATGTGAGAGGTAGTATTATAGTTAATTATAATACGTGTAAACTATAATGGAAGTATTGAAGTACAATCTTAAAAAAATAGCTGTTATAACTGGAGCCAGTGAAGGAATTGGAGCAGCTTTAGTAAATGAACTTTTAGTAAATAATTATAAGGTAATAGCTATAAGTCGAAATTCTAAAAAATTATCAAAATTAAAATCTTTTAATTCAAAATTTAAAAATGATTTACAAATTTTTTCAGCAGATGTGACAAACTTATCTCAACTTTTATCTATTGCAAAACAAATTGATTCACCAGATCTTTTGATTTTAAATGCAGGGATATATGAACCAGTATCAATTGAAAAGTTTTCTGTAGAGACTTTTGTAAAACAATCGGAAATAAATTATTTAGGAGTCATTAAATCCTTTGATGCTTTTATAAAAAAAATGATTTTAAGGAGGGTTGGCACAGTTTTGATTATGTCATCCATAGCTGGTTGGATAGGTTTGCCAAAAGCATCTGCTTATGCACCCACAAAATCTGCACTTCGATTATTTGCTCAATCTATAAGGTATGATTTAGCTAAGTATAATATAGCAGTTAAATTATGTTCTCCTGGATTTGTGAACACAAAAGCTGTAAAAGTTAACAATTTTAAGATGCCAGGATTAATTGAACCTGATATAGCTGCAAAAAAAATATTAAAAAATTTAAATAGTAAAAAATTTGAGATTACTTTTCCTTGGTTGTTTTCTACTTTTATGAAGTTTCTAACATATTTTCCAGATAATCTTTCTTACAAATTTATTAAATACGTAACATTATATGAAAAAGAAAAATAATATTGAAAATTATATAAAATTATTTGAAAACTTAAATCTAGAAAATTTAAACAAATTTGATGAGTTATTAGACGACAATATTCATTTCGAAGATCCTTTTAATAAAGTTAATGGAATTAAAAATTTCAAAAGAATCTTTTCAAATACTTTAAAAAATTTAGATGATGTAAAATTTAAGGTTTTAAATATTATCTCAAAAAAAAATATTCATATCATAAAGTGGGAAATGACTTATTTTGCATTTAATAAAAGTAATTCTATTTTTGGTCTTTCGGAAGTAACTATTAGTGAAAACAATAAAATTGTTTCACATATTGACTATTGGGATAGTTATAATAATTTTTACACTCAAATACCATTCTTTGGACTGATATTTAAATTTGTTTTAAGTCTTATAAAAAAGAAACTTTAATTATGCATTATTTTAATTTGGTTTAGACCAATTCTTTTAGTTTTAAAACCACTTTCACAATAAGCTAAGTAATAATTCCACAATCTTATAAACCTTTCATCAAATCCATTATTTTTAATTTCATTTAAGGATGAGTTGAAATTTTTTCTCCATTTTTTTAAAGTTTTTGCATAATGTTCTGCATAATTATTATTTTCAATAATTTTTAATTTGTTATTTTCTAAAATATTCTTGAGTATTTTTATACTTGGTAACATTCCTCCTGGAAAAATATGTTTTTGAATAAAATCTGGATTTTTTTTATAATACTCAAAGGCATTATCTTTGATTGTAATTATTTGCAAAACAATTATTCCATTTCGATTTAATAAAGATTTTAATTTTTTAAAGTAAATGTCCCAAAATTCTCTGCCTACAGCTTCAAACATTTCTATAGATATTATTTTATCAAATTGACCTGAAAGATCCCTGTAATCTTTATTTAATATATTTATATTTTTATTCTTTATTTTTAAAAACTTTGATGTCACATACTTGTATTGTTCGTCTGAAATTGTTGTTGTTGTAATTTTACAATTAAAACAACTGGTTATTTGATCAACAAAACCGCCCCAGCCAGAACCAATTTCTAAGACTTTGTCACTATCTTTTATTTCGGCTAAATTTAATAATTTATTATATTTATTTCTTTGGGCTATTTGCAAATTATCAGTTTCATTTTTAAAAATTGCCGATGAATATGTCATTGATTTATCAAGCCAAATTTTATAAAAATTATTTCCTAAATCATAATGAGAATGAATATTTTTCTTTGACCCTTTTTTTGTGTTTCTATTGAAATGATGATTTAATTTATTTTTAATTTTAAATAAAAAATTATACTTAATGTTTTTTTCAACTTCATCATTGTTAATGGCAAAATAACTTAATAGATCTTCTAAATTAGATGTTTTTATATTTCCATTAACATACTCTTCTCCAAATGCAACAGAACCCTCAATTAGTATTTTTTTTATGATATCTTTATCTTCAATTTTTAAATTAGCAGAAGGTCCTGGAAATTTCCCAGAAATAAAATGATGGTTTTCATTAATTGATAAATTTAACTTACCATGTTTTAAATTACTTAAAGCTAATATAAAGATTTTTGTCCACATATTCATTTTATGATTTTTCAGCAAAGGTATTTTTAATTTTATTGTCTAGAGGTTTTTTTTCGATCTTAATTTTTTTTAAAAATAATTTCAATGCTTGATAGTGAATATTTATCCACACTTTTCCAGGAAATATCAAATTTTTAATCAATGCAGCAAGTAATGAATAGTTGTTGTCATTAATAATTTTAGCATTTAAAAATGCCTTTAATTTTATGATATCTTTTACAATATAATTTATTTTCACAAAAACTGACTTATTTTTAAAATTTGACAAAATTTCGTAATATCCGTCATTCTTGAAAAAAGGTGATACAAACATTCTTTTATGAAATCTACTTTTAGGAACTTTATTCTTTGTTATGTAGTGATGTATGTCGCCAAATGTGTTTTTAACTTCATATATGGTATGTGTGATTTGGTTATTATAAGAAAAAAAATATATTGAAATTGGATTAAAGCCAAAGTTAAAAATTCTTGGAAAACATAAAAGGTAAATGTCATCAAATTTTTTTATTTTTGATAATTTAATAATATATTCTTTTAAACATTCAATTTTTTTATCATTTCGATTACCATGATCTTTTACGTACCATGATAGAATATTAAATTTATTAATAGATAATAATGAAAATTTCTTACACATAGATGGCATATTGCAACTTTTAATTTTAGAAATATTTATAAGTAAAAAAAGATGAAGATTTGTAAACTTATGTTTTGTTTTTCCAAGCCTTTGATGAATTATTTTCCCCTCATAAAAATTAATTAGACTTTTCATTCTTTTCTATCCAACTAAGATCAACTTTTAATATATTTGCAATATTTAAAGCAGATTTAACACCATCTTCATGAAATCCAAATCCGTTCCAAGCACCTGCAAAAAAAATATTATTTTTACCTTGATATGATTTAATTTGTTTTTGCACTAATAAAGAGTTTTTATCATAAATAGGGTGCTCATATTTGAATATTTTTATAATTTTATTTTCTTTTGGAATTTCAATTGGATTTAACGTTATAAAAATATTTTTATCTGCATCTAAATTTTGTAATTTATTCATCCAATAGGTTATGCATGAAATTTGTTTTTTAGAATTGGTGCTATAATTCCAACTTGACCAAAATAATTTATTTTTAGGCATTAAACTTTGATCAAAATGAAGATAAGCTAAATTATTTTGATATCTAAATTTATTTAATAATATAGAAACATTTTTATCTATACTCTTAACGATTTTAGAAGATTGATCTGTATGACATGCTAAAACAACATAGTCAAACTCATACTTTTTATTTTTTTTATCTATAACTAACTGTTTTGATTTATTTTTTTTAATACTAATTATTTCAGTTTCTAGTTTAAATGAATTATTTTTATTTACTTTCAAATATGAAATTAAACTATCAACATAATTTCTTGAACCACCTTTAATTGTTCTCCATTGAGGTCTTTCAACAAAATTAAGTAATTGATGATTGTTATAAAAATCAAAAAGAGATTTTACTGGAAACTTTAAAATTTCTTTTTCTGGTGATGACCAAATAGCAGAAGCCATTGGTGTTATATGATATTTATTAAAGTGATTTGAAAAATTAAATTTATTTAAAAATTCATCTAATGTGCAATCGTCATCAACTTTTTTCAGATATTTTGGACTAAGTTTAAAAAATCTAAAAATATCATAAATCATTTTATGATAATTTTTATCAAATAAGTTTTTATAATTTCCTAACATTCCAATTAAAGATCCTGAATATTCAAAACTTTTATCAACAGACATTGCAAAGGACATATCTGAAATATCGCTTGGCGTGTTTAGATAATCAAGAATTTTAATAAAGTTGGGATAATTCTTTTTGTTATATACTATAAATCCACAATCAATTGGAATATTTTTATTTACATAATTAAAATCATACGTATTTGCATGTCCACCAAACTTTTTGTTTTTTTCAAATAATGTAATATCTGAAAATTTAGATAAATAAAAAGCTGTAGACAAGCCAGATATCCCTGATCCAATAATTGCTATTTTCATGAATTAAGCTTTCTTAAATTTGAATAAGTTTCTAATGCTCTTTCCCTTGCAAATTTATGATCAACTATCATTGACTTATATGTACTTTTCGATGGTGAATGAATTTCTTTTGGATCAATATTTTTTAATTCAGGAATATATTTTTTTATATATTTCCCTGATGAATCAAATTTTAAACTTTGTGTTAGAGGGTTAAATATTCTGAAAAAAGGTGCTGCATCTGCACCGCATCCTGCAACCCATTGCCAACTTGCATAGTTCGAAGCAAAGTCTGCATCTAATAAAGTATCATGAAACCAATTAGCTCCCCACTGCCAGGGAATTAATAAATGTTTTGTTAAAAAAGACGCTGTAATCATTCTTGCTCTATTATGCATCCAACCTGTATTCCATAATTCTTTCATAGCTGCATCTACTATAGGATATCCTGTATTTCCTTTAGTCCAAGCTTTAAAATTTTCTTCATTATTATCCCATTTGAAATGATCAAAATTTTCTTTAATATTTTCTTTATCTAAATTTGGATATAAAAACATCAAATTTACTGCAAACTCTCTCCAAATAATTTCAGAAAGAAAAACTTTGCGGCCATTTGAAATTTTTTCATAATTTTGATTGTTACATGTCATGTTCCAAATCTTTACAGGAGAAATTTCTCCAAAATGTAAATGTGGTGAAAGTTTTGAAGTCCCATCTTTAAATGGAAAATTTCTATCTTCATCATAATCATCAATGCCCTTTGATATAAATTTTTCTAATTTATTTAATGCAACTTCCTCACCAACATGCCAAACACCATTAAACTTTTTCATCCAGTTGTTAGAAATCAAATTTAGTTCACTTAGTTTTAGAGATGATGGTATTTTAAAATGGTATTTTGTTTTTGAAATGGGTAAAGATTCAGGTATAAAATGATTTACAAGTAAAGAGTTTTTATATGGTGTGAATACTTTTAAATTTTGGTTCTGTTTCCCTTTGATGTTCCAAGGCTCTACTAAAACCTTGCCATTATATGTTTGAACATTGATATTTAATCTTTTGAACTTTAATTTAATTTTTGTATCTCTTTCAACGCATTTAGCTTCGTATCTTCTATTCCAAAAAATACCATTAATTTTAATTTTTTTGATTAAATCAGAGAAAATTTTTTCTGGATCACCCTTAAAAAGATTAATATCAAAATCATTTTTTTGAATTAAATCATTAGAAAAGTTTTCATTAAATTTTTTTAAACTGTTATACAACCACCATTTACTTGCAGATCCTAAATCAGTTGATAGGCAGTTAAAGTTTTCTAGTATATATATAATTGAAATTTGGCTATTATTTTTTTTTGCATATTCATTTGCGTGATATAGAGCAGGGTTATCTTCTAATCTAAGGTCATTTCTTAACCAAACTATTGTAATTTCAGAATTCATTAATTGGTTTTTCTTATAATGCCACCCCTTGGCGTGCACTTATCTGAAAACATTTGTTGTAACATTGATTCTTTACATTTTAAGTGATCAGGTGTTGGTAAATTTGAATATTCTCTATACATCGATGATAATACAAGGATAACTAGAAGCGTAAGTAAAATCCACATTGTTTTTGACACTTAATTATTCTCCCAATCGGTAATATAATTTTGTATTTTTTTTATATCAATTTCTTTTTCACTTGTAACTCGATTTCGTACACACATTTTTTTTTTTTTCATTTCTTCAAAATTTCCTGTGAGTAAATAATGCCATGAAGGTAATTTTTTTCCTTCATTTATCAATCTGTAAGAGCAAGTTTTTGGCATCCACTTTAAAGTATCAATATTATTATAGCTTAAGGTTGTACAATCTTTAACTATCTTTTTTCTATTTATATAATTTGTACAATTCCCTGTTTTAACACAAAGTAATTTACAAGAAATATTTGTATAAAATATTTCGCCATTATCCTCATCTTCTAGTTTGATCAGACAACATTTTCCACATCTGTCACAGAGAGCTTCCCATTCTTCTTTATTAAATTGGTTAAGTTTTTTTTTCCAAAATTTTTTCTTTAGCATACTATATAAATATATAGTTAGTAAATTAATGGAAAACAAATTAAAAAATATATCTGTTATAAGTTCAAATAAAATTTTGAAATCAGAAAAATTTAATGATTTTTATTTTAATTCAATAAATCCGACTAATGAATGTAAATACGTTTATATAGATGCTAATAATTTAATTAAAAAAATTGAACAAACATCAAATTTAGTTATAGGTGAGTTAGGTTTTGGTATAGGCTTAAATTTTCTTATTACTGTTAAGTCACTTAAAAAAAAATTAATTAATAATAAACATCTTCACTATATAAGTTTCGAAGGGTACCCATTAGAACATAAACAATTAAAAGAAATATACTCAAATTTCAAAGAACTTAATATTATTTCTAATGTATTACTAAATAGACTTCCTTTGAAAATGTCAGGTGTACATGATATTCATTTTCCAGAATATAATACTACTCTGACCCTAATTTATGATGATTTTAGTTCTATTGAAAAATTTTCTTTTTTGGCTGATGCGTGGTATTTAGATGGATTTGCACCTAAGAAAAATTTATCTGCTTGGACCGAAGATATTTTAAAAAATGTATATAAAAAAACAAAATTTGAGGGTACTTTTTCTACTTTTACATCTGCAACTAAAGTTAGAAAAGAGTTAATAAAAGTTGGTTTTGATGTCTCAAAAAAAATAGGCTTTTCTCATAAAAGAGAAATGCTAATAGGAATTAAAAGAAAAAATATAAAAAAAATTAACTTGAGTTTTAATAATTTTAATATAGAGCCTGTTGCAATTATTGGAGGAGGGGTGACTGGAGCCTCATTAGCTTTTTCACTTAAAAAAAGAAATATAGAGTGTTTTATAGTTGAAAAAGGACATGAGTTAGGTAACGGTGCTAGTGGTAATTTGGTGGCTTTTCAAATGCCAAAATTAACATTAGATGACTCAATTTATGGTATTTTTTCATTAAGAAGTTACTTATATTCAAGAAATCTTGCCATTAATCTAGATAGTGTTCCAATTTCTAATGGTGTAATAATTTTCCCAAATAGAGATCGAGAGAAAAAAAAATTTGAAGAGTTATTAAATTTAAAATGGCCATACGAATTATTTCATAATTATAAAAGTGTTGAATTTCAAAATTTTAAAAATTTACATATATTTCCAAAATCGGGAATTGTTGAAACAAAAAATTTTTTAAAAAATTTATCAAAATCTGCTAAGTTTATAAGTAACTTTGAAGTTAAAAAAATTGACCACTTTAAAAATAAGAAGATTTTATATAATACTGTTGGAGATACAATTTCTGCAAAGACAGTTGTTTGGGCAAATGGTTACGAGGTAAAAAATGAACTTTTAAAAAAAATATGTATACCAACATCTGGTCAAGTTACATATATAAAAAAAGACGTAAATTTTGTGAATCAAAAATTAAACTATAGTTATGGAAATTTTTTCTCACAAGAATTTAACGATCTTCATCAAATTGGATCAACATTTTCAAAAGATTTAAAAAAGAATGAAGATTATAATAATAAACTAAATATTCGAAACATCCCATTGTTTTTAAAAGAAAAATTTAAATCTCAACTAAAAGTAGTTAATTCTCGTTTTAGCATAAGATCTTCTACTGCTAACAGATTACCTTACTTTGGATCACTTGAAGAAGAAAATGAATTTTTTATAGGAGGGATGGGGTCATGGGGATTTACCTATGCACCTTTTTTAAGTGAATTGCTAGTAAAACATATCATGCATGAGCCAAAAATAATTGAAACAAAAATTTTAGAAAAATTAATTTTAGATTATAGATTTTAAACTATTCTGCAGCTATTGATGCTTTAACATTTAATTTTTCAACTATACTTTTAAATATATTCTTAATATTATTTATATTTTTTTTAAGTTCAAAGGTACTTTCGTTCATATAGTAATTTTTCGAAATTTCAAGTTGAATTACATTTACATTTTCATCTTTATTTCCATATTTTCTAGTTATATATCCTCCTGAATAAGGGCTGTTGATTGACAATCTTAAATCTAAATTTTTAAAATGATTAATTAAATCGTTTTTAAAGTTTTCTTCACTACTTTTTCCAAAGTTGTCACCGATAATAACGTCTGGAAAGTTTTTATTATTATTTGATAGCGTGGGCGTTGAATGTATGTCTATTAAGTATACAACTCCAAACTTTGATTTTAAGTAATTTATTCTTTTACTTAATTTTTTATGAAATGGATCATAATATTTCTCTAACATTTTTGATATATAAAAATTTGGCAATTTAGATTTAAAAATTTCCTCAGTATAACATTTTGAGGGTATGACTCCGAGGCCTGACTTAATTAATAATACTTCTTCATGAGGAGTAGTTTTTATTTTTAAATTAAACATTGAATCATCTAATGATTGCCTTGATCTATTTAAATCAACTACAGCTCTAGAGCATTCTGCGATAAAAATGTCTGCCAAATTCAAATTTATTTTTTCAATGAATGTATCTGTTTTAAAATCTTCCATTATTTTTAATTTTTTTATATCTATAGATTTATATTTCAAAAACTCTTTTGGATAGTAATTTCCTGCATGAGGTATAGATATAATTAAAGGAGTAATTGGAGTTTTTCTGATATGAAATTGCATTTTTTCTTTAAATAAATTATTTTTTATAAAGTTAATTAATTATGAAAATAAATCCACATAAAAAAATAGAGTACCCTTGTTTTTATAAATTAAAAACAAGATGGAAAGATAATGACGTTTACGGTCATATTAATAATGTAATTTATTATGAGTATTTCGATACTGCGGTGAATTTGTGGCTAATTGAGAATGATTTATTAAATTTCAAATCTGGAAAAAATATTGGATTTATTGTCAAATCAGGTTGTGATTATATTTCTCCAATCTCACATCCTTCAAACCTTATTATTGGAATAGGTGCATCTGCAATAGGAACATCTTCAGTAACATACAAATCCGCAGTATTCAAAGAAAATGAGGAATTTGCTTCAGCTCAAGGGTTTTTTACTCATGTGTATGTTAACAGGACCACTCAAAAAGCGTCGCCTATATCAAATGAATTTAGAGGAAAATTAAATGGAATTTTTAAACCTTAATTTATCTCCAATCTAAACTTATCTCATCACCGGGTTTTATATTGTCAAAATCTGATTTTTTGAAACCACAATCTGCCCATACATTGCATGGACCTATTAATCTAATTTCCTGACCTACTGAAACTGGTGTTTTCCCATAGCCAATTGCAATAGCTGATCCTTCTGTCCAAAATGCTAATTCACCTAATTGCATTACATCTCTTGCATCATCTTCAAGTTTAACTTGAAGATTAGTATTAAAAAATATTTCTTCTCCCCATATTTGAATTTTAGATTTTATTGGGACTGACTCGGCTATTAATCTTGCTGTTTCAGTATTTCTTAAGTTAATTTCAAATAGTTTTGAATTAAATTTTAAAATTAGTTTTTTGTCATTATTATGCATTTGGATTATAATATCATATATTACTTATTTATTAATTGAAAATGGTTATGTTTTATATATAAATATCAAACTATTTAAGTTTCTAAAGGGACTATAGCTCAGCGGTAGAGCACTACGTTGACATCGTAGGGGTCGCTAGTTCGAACCTAGCTAGTCCCACCATTTAAAAAGGACTCATATTGAATTATTTTAAAATAACTCATATTCCAAAAGTTAAGTGGAGTTCAGATAGTCCTTTTAATATAAAACCAAATCCAAAAACTTTATTTTTTCTATTTTTTGGATTGACGCTATTTGGATTAGGTGAAGCTTTGCTTATAGTGTCAAATTTTGGTGTTACTCCTTGGACGGTTTTTGCTGAAGGAGTTGCCAAAAATTTTGATATAAGTATTGGTTTAGCAACTTTTTTAGTAAGTATTAGCATTTTAATTTTGTGGATCCCTTTAAAACAAAAAATAGGTATTGGTACTATTTCAAATGCTATTATCATTGCTTTTACGATTGATTTATTTGTTTATTTATTACCTCTTAGTAAAAATACTGTTTTATCAATTATAGAGATGATCATTGGAATATTATTAGTTGGAATTGGAAGTGGCATTTATTTAATAACAAATTTAGGCCCAGGAACAAGAGATGGATTAATGAAAGGAATTTCAGAAAATTTTCATAAACCAATTTATTTAATTAGATTATCTATTGAAATAGTAGTTGTAATTTTAGGATGGATTTTGGGTGGAACAGTTGGGTTAGGTACATTAATGTTTGCTGTACTAATAGGTCCAATTATTTCAGTTAGTTTAATTGTAATAAAAAGGATTGATAAGTGATGGATAATATATTTTAAAATTATGGCGTTGTTAGGAAAAGGAGCATTATTGAATTGGGGTGGAGTGCTTCCTAAACATGATCTTGATTATAATTTGTGGCACAGCTTAGAACATATGCCTGAAAGAATGAGTGTGAAAGGTTTTTTACGGGCGTTTAGATGTGTTGGGCTTAAGGGTACTAATAATAATGATAAATATTTCATGATGTACGATGTAAAAAGCATAGATATTTTATCTTCAAAACAATATTTAAATAGATTAAATAATCCAACAGATTGGACGTCCAAAATTTTATCAAAATATGTCTATCCATCACGTGCTATTTGTGAAGTGATTAAAACAAAGTCACTAACAAATGGTTTAAGTGGTTTTTTTATAACTATAAGATATTTATCACAAAATAATGATATCAAATATTTCTATAATATTTCTGATGAAATTATGAGTCAAAATGGAATTTTCTCTATTCATTGCTTTCAATCAGATAGAGAAATTAGTCTAATAAAAACAAAAGAAAAAGTAATTAGAAGCTTCCAAGGGAATGAAGATGAAATTATAGATTATGCTGTAGTTATTGAATGTTTAAATATAAATAAAGTAAAAAATTTTTTATTAAATAACTTAAAAATAAAATCTGATAAAAAAATAAAAATCAATTATTATCAATTACAACATGTTATGGAATTAGATTAATGCGCTCTTAGCTCAACTGGATTAGAGTACCAGATTTCGACTCTGGGGGTTAGGGGTTCGAGTCCTCTAGAGCGCACCACTTATACATTTGTTGAATCCCTTATCAGACAACATTCTGCAATGTTTCTCACAAATTTTAAGTGGACTGTAGAGGACTGTAGAGGACATTAGCAACGCAAGTTGCGTTATTAACGCAAGTTTTAGGGTATTAACAACGCAAGTTTTTTTTGTTGAATTTGTTGATTTTGATTTAATTTATTCAACTTCATATATTTGTCTAAAATATCCTTGGCTTGACCATTTCCCAGGTTCATTTATAGGATCCCATGATGTAGTTTTGACTTTTTTTCCAATTAACGATTGAGCTTTTTTTGTCACTTGAAGATCTTTGTCAAATGTTGATATTTTTATAGTTTTAACACTTCCATTTCTAAAAGTTAAAATCGTATTAATTGACCCTCTATATAGAACATTTGTTTCTACTTTTTCAAGTATTTGAGGTTCTTCAACTATTACATTATTTCCTTTTAATTTACCTCGTTCTTTTTCGTTATTTAATTTAATAATTTCATTTCGAAGTTTTTCGTTCTCTTTTTCTTTTTTCCCTAGAGCTTCACCAGCCACACTCATACTTTTAACTGCTTCGTTAGCGATGTTTCTTATTCTCTCATTTTCATTTTCTAGTTCCAATAGAGTTTTACGATAATTTTCTTCTGCTTGTTGTTTGGCATCATTTTTAATTTTTTCTAATTCTTGATTAGAGATATTTTTTGAATAAAGTTTTTGAGCTAATTTTTCAAAGGTATTTGCTTCTCCAGAGATATAGTAAGGATGTAATTCAATCAATTTTTGAGGAGTAATTTTATTTTCTTTTCTCAAGCTTGATAAAAGTGAGGAAAGGTGTATTTCAGTTTCTATGCCATGTCGCATGACTGTGACAACTTTTGGGTTTGGATATTCAGTATACCTTATAATAAAAATACCTTTTTCTACATTTCCATTGTTACCTACGAAATTAGCATCAACTTTAAATTTCACCTCAAATTCCTGCCATTCATAATTTTTGCAATTAAAAAGATCTAGTGCAGTTGTTTTTTCATAGTGAATTCCATATCTAAATGGAAATGAATCCATATTAGCATGTTCATGCTTTACAACATCTACCAAAAGTTTTGAACTTCCATACTTCATATAATAATTCCTATTTTAATTTCATTTTATTTTTAATAAAGTAAAATGATAATTTAGAATTTTAAAGAAAATTAAATGTTTGATATAATTTCTTATATTACACTTGGCATTATAATAGTTTTGATTATTTGTTTTTATATATCTAGTATTTTTCTAAAATAAAATAGATAATCTTGAAATTTTTTAGGAGATTCATAATGCCTAAACATAAATTAAGCTACGTAATTTTCAACAATACAGATAATTCAAATCTTTTAGAACCCAATGAAGCTTGGAAATTTATTGTAGATGTAGAAGATGAAAATGAAGCTTATATGCAAATGGCCAAAGTTTTCCAAGGGTCACAAATGACAGGGTTCAAAGTTATGAATGTATATTTAAACAATAATCAATTTAATCCAAGAGCGTGGTATACAGATGGAGTTAATAGTGACAATATTGAATATGATGAAAATATAAAAATAAATCAGTTACATGATGAAACAATAAAAAAATAACTTGAACTAATCTTGTTATTTTAAAATTTCAATTATAGTCCTATATATCTACTTAAATAACCAAATTAAGTTTCTATCTATACAAATCATTATAATAAAAAAGATGATAGCATAATACAAAAGTTCATTTCTATTCATCTATGAAATCTCTTGTAAAGCGTCTTCAATTCCTCTTACTTGTTCCCTAATTGCATCTCTTATAGATAAGCCCCCTACACCAGTTCCAAGACCTGTCATTCCTAAGTATGATACATTCCTTTTGTGGGCAGCAATCACAGAAGCATATGCACATGAATATGATACAGATTCATGTCCAGACAAGCCTTCACCAGTAACACTTACAGTTGGTGTAATAATAAGAAATTTTACTTTATCGTGACCAGTCATTACTGAAATAGCTTCGCCTACACTTATAGGAAATTTTTCAATATATTGCCTAACACGCATCTCTATTGTTAATCCAAAAAATCTTCTTAAAACAGCATCATATCCTCCATTCATAATGCCCTTAGTGTTTGCTGGGCTGACTACACCGTCAATTTCAAAAGCTAATGGATTACCTAATTCAATGTCAAATGAAGGATTACATTCTTCTGCAGCAGTTATAACTCCTTGTTTGTGATCTGCTATAAGAACATTCATATAAATATATTATTAAAATAAATTGTCATTGTAAAATTAGAAGCTCAATTAACAGCACAAATCAGATTGTTGATTTGCTCTACAGACATTGTTTTTATTAAATAAATTCCTATCTCTTACTCCTCTAGAGCGCACCATTCCACATTATGTGTTTCCCATAAGTCATTGATTTCATAGCGAAAGTTAAAACTTGGACTTGGGGTGTGAAACAATATGAGAAACAAATATGTACCAAATCATTTGTTGAATCGTGATGGTAGTTATTACTTTGTAAGGCGTGTTCCAAATGACTTGAAGAGTCTTTATGCAGTTAAAAGATTATGTTTTAGTCTTAAAACTAAATCATATTCATCAGCTATAAGAATGATAAAATCAGTTAGTCAAAGACTAGAAGATTATTGTTTTGGTATCAGGCTTCAGAATATGAATGTTCCTGCAATGCATTTGATAAAAACTGATAGTGATAATAATAATGGTCCCAATATAATAGATGCTCTTCAATTATATCTAAAGTTAAAAGGAGTAAATAAGAATAAAACATTTCTAAGAACTGCTCATAGAAATGTTGAGTATATAATTAAAGTTTTGGGTAATAAATCTATTCAATCATATTCATCATTAGAGGCAGGGAAATTTTGTGATTGGTTAATAGAGCAGGGGATGTCTAACTCAACAGTAAAAAGAGTATTCTCATCTGTAAGAGCAATTATTAATTTAAGTATAAGTGAGCATGGATTAAATATAGTTAACCCTTTCTCTAAGGTTTATTTACCTTCAATAGATAATGAATTAAGAATGAGTATTCCTATGGATAAAATTAGATTAATTCATGGGTATTGCAGACAAATGGATGATGAACCTAGATGGTTGATATCTTTATTATCAGACAGTGGTATGCGTTTATCTGAGGCATTAGGGTTAGCTAAAGAGGATATAAAACTAGAAGAACCTATACCTCATATTAGATTCATTCCTCATTCATGGAGACGTTTAAAGACTAGAAGTAGTCAAAGATATATACCTTTAGTTGGAGAGGCTCTATGGGCTTGTAAGAGGATTCTAGAGCATAATCATGATAGTATATTTGCTTTCCGTAGATATATCTCTATAAATCAATGTAATGCTAATTCAGCAAGTGCAGCTTTAAATAAATAGCTAAAGAGTAAACTGATAGATGATTATGTCATTCATGGTTTTAGACATAGTTTTAGAGATAGGTTGAGGGCAGTTGAATGTCCTTCAGATATTATAGACCAGTTAGGTGGATGGAGTTTTAAAAGCGTAGGGCAGGGATATGGTAAAGGATATAAATTATCTATTCTTGGCAAATGGATGAAGAATATTGAATATTGATGGTCTAGTGAAACCAACTGAAACCTTCAAACATAGCTAACCCAAAAACAGAATGTCGTGCTAACAAAATAAGCGAAGTTAAGAAAGGCATATCAGTTTTTCTTGCAAGCACTCCCTGACCAGTAAAAGGCATGAAAATGAATAATGGGGCAATCGTTGTTAATGCACCAAACAATAGCCCATTTCTGTAGGATAAATCAAATAACGGATAACTAATGAAGAATATATAAAACACAACAGCCCAAGCTACAGCAATTAAATAATGGAAAGCCCAGCCAATTTTTACTTCATGAGCTATTGGCATAGAATCTGAAATTTGTGGATTAAAAATCTCTCCTCGCCTGACCATGTAAAAAACCCAACGACCAACAACACCCCATGAAGGTTCGGGTATTTTAAATAAAATCAATAAGAGACGGCCAAACATATCTAAAGCTATACAGGAAAAAAATCCTGCTATAATAATACTTAGAAAATCAACCATAGGCATTGTTTCAGAGATAGATTAAGAGTAATTGAATGTCCATCAGAAATTATTAACGAATTAGGTGGATTGAGTTTAAAGAGTGTAGTGTAGGGTTATGGTGAAGGATTTATTAAAGAAATATTGTTTAAATGGATAAAACAAATTTGATGTAATTTATTGTTTCACACCCCAAGTCCAAGTTTTAACTTTCGCTATGAAATCAATAACTTATGGGAAATACATAATGTGGAATGGTGCGCTCTAGAGGAGTTCTATTCCTAGTGTATGCACCACAAATAATATCATTCTAGCTATAGCTTAGGATATGTATTCATATCGTGATGTCAATACGCACGATTTGTTTCACAGTTTGTTTTACATTTAAATTAGCGTTCTTAGTATAGGTAACTGTAGACATCGTAGGTGTCATTAATATCCTCTTAAAAAGACATTTATACTGCCTAACATTTTAAATGTTACCACCCCACGCATGAGCCATGGGGGTATGGGTAGATAGTGTTAACACTTAAAGTGTTAGGAAGAATAATTTCTAGAAGGTTACTATCACTGATGTAGCTTACAGTTATTTACACTAAGGACAGTCATTTTTGTTAATTAATGATAAACACTTTACATAGAGTTTTAATTTTTAATATATTTAAAAGGTAATTTTAATTTATTTACAGAAGGATTTATTGTGACTAGTAAAGCTGTTTACATGATTGGTGACGTGGATATAAAAAATATAGAAGAATACAAAAAATATATGGAAAAAGTAAAACCTATGATTGAAAGCTATGGTGGTGAATATTTAATTCGTGGTGGAGAGATAGATGCTTTGGAAACAAATTTGTGGAAACCTACTAGAATGGTATTAGTAAAGTTTCCTAACAAGAAAATTGCCATGGAATGGTACAATAGCGACGAATATAAGCCCTATAAAAACATAAGATTAGACAATGCTACATCAAATATTTTAATGGTTGAGGGGCTATAATGGCCTATAAGAGAACCTATAATTTTGATTTTTAATATTTGAAATTAGTACATGGGATGATTATGAATAAAAAAAAATCACTTTTTTTAAATTCACTTTATATGGATTTTTTAACAGAAAATGAATTAGATTTATTTCTAAAATCCCTTGATGAAATATGGACTGCTGAACTTTATGCAAAATTAAAGCAAAATGGATTAATTCGTCATGTTATTTCAAAAGTATGGAACAAGGGTCAACATAGGATTACCCAAGTTTTTGAATATGAAAATCAAGATTCTTTTAAAAAATGTGAGAGCATATTGAATGATGCTTTCACCCCTGAAAATTGTCCTGTCTTAGCAAAATTTGTTTTTAAAATATTTAATAACAGAGGTATAGTGGTTTCTGAGTTTAAAAATGATTGAAGTATATAAGAAGTTCAGATGTTAAAAAAATAGTCAGAATAAAAATTCAATTTCATAAAGAACTTATTTAACTTGTCATATAATTGTAATGATTACATGATTCTATTAATTACTTTATAAATGGAGGATTAATAAAATGAGTGATACTAACTACATTATATTAACTGTAGCGTCAGTTGATTTTAGTTATAGAGAAAATATGACAAAATTAATGGCTCAGCATTCAAAAGATTTAATTGCTAATGCAGGTGTCAAAGGCACACGATTTGGTTCTATAGGTACTGGTGAGCATGCTGGCAGCCTAATCTTTATCCAATTTTATGATGAGTTAAATGGATATCAAAAGGCTATGGAATTCCAATCTCAATCACCTGTATTTAAAGAGATTATGGATAGTGGAAAAGTTAATGTGTATTTAAGAAATATAGCTACTTCACTACCAACAAAATTTGAAAATAGCACAGAACATCCAAAATATATTGTTATTACAAGAGCAGAGGCTGCAATGTCTGATAAGGATAAATTTCTAAACTGCATAAATGATGCTGCTTCTTGTTTTAAGGATAATGGTGCTATTACCTTAAGATTTGGTAATTTACTTACTGGTTCTAATGTAGGTAACTATTTACTTGGCGTAGGATATCCATCTTTGGAAGCTATTGAAAAAACCTATGATGAATTGTTAACACATAGCTCGTACAAAGAACTCATGACTTTTGCTAAAGTTAATATGAGGAATATAATTAAGATTCTTTAAATTGAAATCAATATTGTAAGATTTTATAAGTCTCTTTTTTAACAAATATGTTTGAAATTTTAGGTATTACAGCATCTTTTTTTGCTATCATTGCATTGGGAGCATTTACTAAACACATAGGCTTATTTGATGAAAAAAGTAGTCAAATATTTTCTAACTTTGCATTTTATGTAGCGTTGCCTCCAATGATAATAACTTCAATTATAGCTAACCCAATTAAGGGACTTATAAACTTTGATTATATTATTAGATTTGAAATTGCTACATTGATTATATTCGTATTATCTTATTCAGTAGCTAAGTTTATATTTAAGCTCAAAAATAATGAGAATTCAGTATTTGCCCTGAATGCAACTTACTCAAATTATGGTTATATTGGGCTTCCTTTAGTCTTATTACTCTTTGGACAAAAGGCAGTTCTCCCTGCTGCGTTAATTTTAGTTTTTGACATAGCTTTTGTCTTAGCTTTAGTAGCTATTTTCTCAACTAATTTTAATAATAATTCAGGATTTTTAAATTTTATAAATGCATTGAAATCAATAATAAAAAATCCAGTAATTATTTCTTGTGTAATAGGTTTGTTATTATCATTTTATGAACTTAATTTAGGAAAGTTTCTTGAAGAGACATTAAATATTTTGTCTGGAGCAGCTGTCCCAACAGCTTTATTTGCTATTGGAATTATAATTGTTAGTAAAAATGTAGAAAAAGCTTACTCAGAATTAATATTTATAAGTTTTATTAAGTTAATTATGCACCCTTTATTAGTAATTCTATTATTTGTTTTTTGGTCAACAGATAGCCTTAAAATGCTTGATATAATGTGGATACAAGTGGCTATAATTTTCTCTTGTTTACCTGTTGCTGCAACTGTGTTTCCAGTTTCTCAATATTATAAAGCTTATGTTTTAAAAACTTCATCAGCTATAATTGTTACAACCGTAATTAGTATAGTAACAATACCATTTATTTTGTGGATAGTTAATAAGGAGAATTTTTTAAATCTTCTATAACTTTATTTGTTTTTTCAATAATTCTCTAACTTATATCTTACCCAAGCAAACCACGTCTCATGGAGACTAACACAGCCACTTTAACCACATTTTATGTACCAATTGCTGTACTAACACTGACACCACTGTATAACTCTCTATGACTCATTAAACTAGTTAACACACTCACACCCCAATCTGTTGCACAAACCAACTATATGCATCTTGCCATACCCCCACGGCTGATGCGTGGGTAGTTCATTAATATTTAAACTTATAAAGTCCTTCCATTACTGGAGCATTTTTAATATTATAGCATTTGTGCCTGTTGACAGAGACACTGTAATCCATAAACTATATGATATAGATTTGACAGAGGCAAAATATGATAGGCGTTACAGTAACTGTAAAACTTCAAAATAAACTTGCAAAAGACTCAATAATAATGAGTTTAAAAAATGTAAGCCAACACTTGTTTACTGAAGAAAGAGGGTTACTGCTAAGATGCTTTACCAACGTTTCTGATACACAAGTTGATATGTTTCATTTATGGAAAGATAAATCTTATCAATTACAAACTAGAAAAGAATTTTCCACGAAATTTTGGGAAGATATTAAAGAGATGGGTGGTGTTGTTTCTTTAACAGAAGGTGAGTGTGAAGTAGAAATGTCATCTTTTATAAATTCGTCATTAGTAAAAATTAAATAAAAAATAAATGGATTGTATATGACTACATCAAAACTAATAAATTATACAACAAGAGAGTTTGTATCTGAAAATGAGTTAGAATTATATGCTGCTAAGCAAGATGAAATATTTACTCCTGAAGTAATTGAGCATTTTAAAAAAGCAGGTATGTTAAGAAGAGTTTTAACAAGAATTTGGAATAAAGAAGGCGTGGCAAGAGTAGGGATATTATTTGAGTACAAAGATGAAAAAGCTTTTGTAGCTTGTCAGACATTATTAGATAAATATCATGCACCAAAAGTAAAAACTTTTGTAAATAAAGTTGTTGGAAGTAGAGGAATTGTACTTCATGAGTTTACAGCAGATGATTTCAAATAATATATACTATTTAGTTTTGTATAGTTAATACTCACACCCCAATCTGTCACACTCACCAACTATATACATCTACCCATACCCCCATGGCTCATGCGTGGAGTGGTAACATTTAAAATGTAAGGTATAGTATATTTATAAGAAGGATATTAATGACACCTGGGGTGTCTACAGCTACCTATACTAAGGAACGCTAATTTTAGGAGTAGACCATATGGTAGACCATTTGTACCTGTTGACACAGACTCTGTAATCCATAAACTGTTGTTATTGCTTGTGCTGCAATATTGATGGTGCAAATGAAGTGTATTTAGAGCGTCTAGAGCGCACCATTCCACATTATGTGTTTCCCATAAGTTATTGATTTTATAACGAAAGTTAAAATTTGGACTTAGAGTGTGAAACAATTTTAGAAAAATATATGGCATAAAATTATATATAAATTAAAGTAAATTTTATATATTGGAGAATTAAGATGACGAATAAAATTCAAAATTTAATTCCTAAACCTTATCAAGGAACAAATCCAAGTAATAAAATTTCAGATATATTTATCCAAGACAGCTTTTCCAAAGATGATGATAGGTTATGGGTTCCATTATCATCTGGGCGTTGGTCAAGACCACTTTGCTATAATATCAGTCAAGGTTATTGGGTTCATTTGACAAAAGTTATAGGTGGAGGTTTTTTATCTAGGCATAAGCATCCAGCTCCGGTTCATGGGTTTGTTATAAAAGGTTCTTGGAGATATCTTGAACATGATTGGGTTGCAAAAGAAGGTTCTTATCTATTTGAACCACCTGGTGAAATTCATACTTTGGTAGTTGATGAGAATTGTGATGAAATGATTACATTATTTCATAATACTGGAGCTTTACTTTATTGTGATGAAAATGGAAATACAATAGGCTCTACAGATGTATTTGATAGAATTGAAGTTGCTAGAAATCATTTTATAGAAGTTGGTTTAGGTGAAAATTTTATTGATCAGTTTATAAGATGATATGAATTTATATAAGATACTAAATTTAATTTCAAAAGTTATATTTGTATAAATACTGGTTATTTAATTAACAAACTTGTATTACATCTATAAACTTATGCTAATTGAGGAAATGTTACTTATAATAAATAAAAAGACTAAATATGTTTAATTTATCATTTAACTCCAAACCATCGATCTATATCATTCATGAAAACCAAGAGTGGACTAAACCTCTTTGTGAGGAATTAAAAAAAATGAATGTGCCATTTCAAGATTGGGATATGAGTCATTCTACTTTAGATGTGTCAGCTAAAGCTCCTCAGGGTGTTTTTTACAATAGAATGAGCGCTTCGTCACATACTAGGGGGAATAGATTTGCACCTGAGAGTACAATTGGACTATTAGCTTGGTTAGAATCCCAAAATTGCTGCGTTATTAATGGTAGAAGTGCATTAAATTTAGAAATTTCAAAATTGGTTCAATATGCATCTCTAAGTGTTGTAGGTTTAGATTTTCCATCAACAATTGCTGTTACAAAAAAAGAAGATTTAATTGATGCATATAATAAATTTTTCTATAAAGACGTTATTACCAAACATAATAGAGCTGGTAAAGGATTAGGTGTACAACTTTTAAAATCTAAAGATGCAATGTTTCAATATGTTAATGGAGATCAATTTAGTGAATCTATTGATGGAATTACACTTATTCAGCAATATATAAAACCAATTGATAATAAAATAACTCGTGTAGAATTTATCGGTGGTGAGTTTGTATATGCAGTGGATGTAGATACTTCAGATGGATTTGAGTTATGTCCAGCAGATGTTTGTGAAGTTGGTCAAGACTTTTGTCCAACAGATTCATTAAAGAGAAACACATTTGAAATTGACTTGAATTTTGAAAATAGTGATATAGGTCAAAAAACCATTCCTAAAATGAAGCAGCTCATGAAAAATGAAGGTATTAATGTTGCAGCTTTTGAATTTGTATGTGATGAAAACTCAAAACCATATTTTTATGATATTAATACAAACACAAACTATAATAGTGATGCTGAAAAAAGGGCTGATGTTTCTGCTATGAAATCATTAGCTATATATTTAAAAAACTCTCTTTATAAACTTTCTCAAGACAATTTTAAAAAAGTAATTTAGTAATTTAATTAATACTTTTTAAAACGTAATTAATCAATCCGAGTTGCTCCACTTTCAGTTTTTATAATTTTACCATTTAATAAGGTATGTACTGCCATTATAGCTTCTTTGGTATTATCAGGAAAATTACCTATATTGTGAATAACTAAAATATCATCATTTTCATATATACATCTGTTATTTTCAAAACTAAGTTTTCCTTCTTTCATCGCATTAAACATTCCTGTAACAACAGGCACCCATGCAGATTTAGTTACTTCTTGATTTGATTGATGTCTTACAAAAACATAGTCATCATGAAGTAGGTTTAGATAATCATCTAAATTACAATCATCAATAGCCTTAACCATTTTATTATAAATTGACATTTTTATTACCCTTCAAATAAGTGTATTAATTAATAAAAGCTCTAACTGTTGCAAATATAGCAACGGCATAAACTATCATGAAAATAAACAATGAGTTTATTGAAAAACCTTTCATAAAGCTTGATTTAGCCATTTGAGAAGCTTGGTAAATTAAATCAGGCCATGTGTAAGAAACAAAATCACCCTGAGTGAAAATAACTTTGATTTTGTTTTTTTCATCTACAACTGGTAATCTTCTAAATCTATCGTTGGACATTATTCTTAACCAATCTAATACATTATCATTTTCATTAGCAACCCTAGGATTTTTAGTCATTATTTTCTCTAATTTAGTATTTTTCGATGATAATCCAGCATTAACTAGCTTCTTGACAATATCTCTTTCTGTTACTACACCAATAACTTTTTCTTGTTTATCTACAATTATAACCGAACCATAATTTTTTTCAGACATTACATTTACAGCTTCTGAAACTTTATCAGTAGCTAGAAAAGTGATGGGTTTAGGTTTTGTTTTAAATTCTGGTCTATCAATTAATCTTGTACCTATGCGTGACATGGGGACTCCTTTAGGAAAATACTTTATATTATTTTAGGTGATGTTTGATATGTATTACTTATTTTTAAAATTACAATACACATTAGCTATTTACTTTTGGATATATTCTTAATTATTAATTCCATTATTTTTAAAATTACTTTATGTTTTGAATTAATTACAAAACTTTTTTGAGGATAAAATGAAAAGATATATTGGATTATTGATATGTTTTATCATTATTATTGGAGCTATATCCCATGTTGGGTTTAATTTTTATAATGATGTTTTAAGTTTTTTATTTGTTGCTGGTGGAAGTGTTGGTTATGGATTGTTAAAAAATCAAAATGAAAAATTTATACAAAATTGTGGTAATGGTGCAGTTTATTTTGGTTGGTTTGGCACATTAATTGGTTTAATAGCTTTAACTGCTGGAAAATGGGAAAATTGGGGCGATATTGATAAAACAGGGCTAGCCTTATCGGTAGCAATGTTAACCATATTTTATGGTTATATCATCAAACTTATAACACTTGTTTTTAAAAATTAATTTAAGGGAGTAAGTTTTTAAACTTACTCCCATTAGTAGTTTGCTTAAGCAGCCAATTTGGACTTACAAGACATAGGTGTACGATAATTCAATAACTTATGAATAAGTGCACGTTTACGTGCAATTACACATTGTTTCCATTGATATTGTTTGTATGTCATAGTCACCTCCCTCTGTTAAAGTTAGGTGCGTTCCTTCGGCATCATTACCTACTTCCGTCTCTTACGAGATGAACGATGATAATGCGTTCCTTCAGTATTATATTAATACTTACTTCCGTCCTAAAGGATGAATGTATTTATATAATAATATTCAAAAGTTCATTATACAAGAGGAGTATTTTAAAAGTTATAATATTATATTAATATTATCAAAATGGAGATTAAAAAATGCCAGATTCAAAATTAATGAGTTATATAACTAGTGATTTTCAATCCCAAAGCGATTTAAAGGTGGGTCAGATGGAATGGGAGAAAATAATGGAAGAAAAATTTCAAAAATTCAAAAATGCTGGAGCACTTCGTCAAACGGTATCTCAAATTTGGAATAAAGAAGGTACTCTAAGATTAGGCCATTTGTGGGAATATAAAGATGAAAAATCTTTTGTACAATGTCAAAAAATTTTTAGAGAAGCTGAAATTGAATTTAAAACCAAAACTGGTATTGAATGGAAAGTTTTTTCAAATAGAGGTGTAATAATTTATGACGTTGAGTATTAAGTTCTAAATGAAATGATGAAATATTTTAATTTCAAGTTACCTTATTTTTTTTTAAATAGCCTACGGTATCGATTTGTTGTAGCAAGATTTAATATTAATAAAAAAGCCAACCAAAAAGCAGGTATTAAATATTCTTCTTTAGGCACATCTAATCTATACATAAGTATAATCCCAAAAAAACACATATTAAATATATAAACCTTAACAAAACTTATTGGATAAACTTCTTTACTTAAACCTAATACATATTGAATTCCAAAATAAGCTAAAGTAAAAAAGACTGCTAATCTTATTCCTTGCCACCTAAAATAAGGAATCTCTCCTTCTTCTGTTATAGTAAATGGAAATTGAACTGAAACACCAAGTAAACCCATTATTCCAATACTAAGAGCCCAAATAACAAAAATTGCAATTAGTATTTTTGCCAACATTCGCATTCGATTAAATTAACACAAATTTTAAAAAAAACTAATATTAAATATATATGTTACAATGATTAAAAAGGAGGAAAGTTTATGAAGTTCATTTTTTTAGGTAAATATAGTAAGGTAGGTTTAACTGGCTTTTTAAACAACCCATCTCAAGATCGAAAATCAATCATATCTTCAATGATGGAAAAAGAAGGGTGAACACTTGATGACTTATTTTTAACTAGAGGATCCTATGATGTAGTTGTTATTGGTTCAGCAAATGATTTTGAAACAGTTGGTGCCATTAAAATGGTTATTATGTCAACAGGAGCTTTTGATGAGGCAACAATTTTAGAAGAAACAGATTTTAATAAAATTGCAAATAAAGCATCAGAAATTTCAGGTTTTTATAAGTCACCTAGCTCATAAAATCTAAATTACAAAAAATTTTTTGTCTAATATAATTTAGAACTTAATAATGTAATCAAATAGTTAAACTCTTTTTGGAGTTTAACTATGAATTTAGGTGAAACCTAACCAAATCTTTTTTTACATTATCAATTCTGTTATTAAGCAATCTATGGTTCTTAATTTTTCTATAATGTCTTCTTAATCTTTTTGAGATATTTTCAACTGCTTCATCAAGTGCTAAGGTTGCAATTTTAGAACGTCCTAATGTTTCAAACTTGATGTTGTTATCAATTAAAATATCTAATTTGACCTTAAAAAAAACATTTCTTTTTTCTAACACTGTATTAGCGCTAATTGGATTAGCTGAGTATTTTAAGAAAACAGATGAAAGTTTTTTTAGGTTATATTTTTGAAAAAAAGAACCAAGCTCAATATTTTTGCCAGTGGCTTTGATATTGAAATAATTTTTCATATTTAAATCTTACCATAAATTTGCTGCTAGAAAAAACAAAAAAATAATTAACAAATTCATTTTATTAAATAAAAAATTTTAATTTTACTTTTTATTAATGTGATGACAATAAATCAATCAAATGGTAGTTTTTATTCTTATTTGTGAGGATTGTAATGGACAATAATTTAATTAATGCGGCCTTTTACAGAGGTAAAAAAACATTTTTAGTTGAAAAGGTAGAATTAAAAAAACCAGAGCCAAATGAAGTGGCAGTTAAAATTGCGTATGTTGGAATATGTGGAACTGATATGCATGTGTTTGCAGGTCATATGGATAAAAGGGTTGGATTTGAAAGAATTATAGGCCACGAAATGTCAGGATATGTTCATCAAATTGGATCGAATGTAAAAGGTTTTAAAATTGGTCAACCAGTTGTTGTTCGTCCTCTTGATCATTGTGGTGAATGTCCAGCTTGTAAGTCAGGTTTCGAGCATATATGTCATAATCTCAAATTTTTAGGTTTAGATACAGATGGAGCTCTTCAAGAAATATGGAATGTTCCTTATCATACCTTACATCATCTTCCTGAAAAATTAAGAATGGATTACGCTGCTTTAATTGAACCAGTTGCTGTGGCTTGTCATGATGTAAGACTTTCACGTTTAAAAAAAGATGAGGATGTATTGGTAATTGGTGGAGGGCCAATTGGAGTTTTGGTTGCCATGGTTGCTCGAGATTCTGGTGGTAAAGTAATAATTTCTGAAGTAAATCCTTTTCGTTTAAAAATCGCACAGAAATTAGGTTTTGAAACAATAAATCCAAAAGAAATTGATTTAATTGAAGAGATTAATAAGAAAACAAATCATAAAGGTGCAGATGTAGTTTTTGAAGTTTCGGGTTCACAAACAGGTGTTGATGTAATGACAGAGTGTGCTGCAACAAGAGGTAGGATTGTAATGGTTGCAATTCACGCAGAAAAACCAGTTGTTGATATGTTTAAATTTTTCTGGAAAGAATTAGAGTTGATTGGAGTTCGTGTTTACGAAAAAGAAGATTATGAAAAAGCAATAAAAATATTAGAATCTGGTGGAGTTGATGCAGATACAATAATTACTGATGTCAGTAATTTAAAAGAAGTTCAAAACGCTTTTAATAGTTTATCTAAAAGTCCAACTGCACTTAAAAGTTTAATAAAAGTAGGAGATTAATTAATGTCAACTTTAAAGTCTTTTGATTTAACTGGGAAGTTAGCTCTAGTTACTGGTGCTAGTCGTGGTATAGGTAGAGGAATAGCAGAAGCATTAGCTGGTGCCGGAGCTGATATTTTGGGAGTAAGTGCGTCACTATCTTCATCAGGTAGCGAAGTTGAAACTTCAGTAAAAAAAATTGGCAGAGATTTTAAAGGTTATAAAGTTGATTTTTCTAAAAGAAATGAACTTCTAAATTTTGTAGAAAATTTGAAAAATGAAAAAATTGTACCAGATATACTCATTAACAATGCTGGTACTATAAGACGTAATATAGCTGAAAATCACCCCAATGAGTGGTGGGATGAAGTAATAGAGGTTAATTTATCTTCTCAATTTCTTTTAAGTAGAGAAATTGGAAGAGAAATGATTAATAGAGGATCAGGAAAAATTATCTTTATAGCTTCTCTTTTAACTTTTCAAGGAGGAATTACTGTTCCTGGATATGCTGCTTCTAAAGGTGGCATAGGGCAGTTAACAAAAGCACTTGCAAACGAATGGGCCTCTAAAGGAATAAATGTTAATGCAATTGCTCCTGGATATATAGCAACAGATAATACAGAAGCTTTAAGGAATGATAAGGTTAGATATAAAGCTATATTGGAGAGAATTCCTCAGGGAAGGTGGGGTACGCCAGATGATTTCGCTGGTCCTGCAGTTTTTTTAGCTTCCAACGCCTCTAACTATGTAAATGGTGAAATTCTTACTGTAGATGGTGGATGGATGGGAAGATAGATAAAAGAGCAATATGTATTTACCAGAACATTTTAAAGAAAAAAATGAAAATCACATCTATGATCTTGTGAAATCTTTTCCACTTTCTACTTTACTTTGCATAGATGATGATGAAATTATTGCAAATCATATCCCCATTTTTTTGAAAAATAAAAACTCTCTTATTGGTCATATTGCAAAAGAAAATAAACTTCATAAGTTAATTTCGAATGGCTCATATTGTCTATCTATTTTCCATGGTGAAAATAGTTATATATCACCTAATTGGTATCCATCAAAAAATCTTAATCATAAAGTTGTACCAACTTGGAATTATCAAGTTGTACATTTAAGTGGAAAAATCTTCTTCTCTGATAATAAAAAAGATAAAATTGAAGTTATTGGAAGTTTAACTGATTATCATGAGAAAAATCTTGCTAAGAACAAACCTTGGAAAATTTCAGATGCTCCAAAAGAATATATAACCATTATGTTGCAAAATATTGTTGCTTTTGAAATAAAAGTAGATAAATGCTTATCAAAATCGAAATTAAATCAAAATAAATCAAAAGAAGATTTTAAATCTGTTTTATTAAAAATGAAAGAAAATGCTAAAGATCAATTGTATAAAAAAATGAAAAAAATTAATAAAAACAATAAGTAACAATTAAATGTAAATAGAATTGTTAATACCATCTAATCATTCCAAAGATTCCTGCTAATGTATAATATAATTAAAGTGAGGATTTTAATAAAAATCTTCTTAACTGGTTATTAAATAAAATCTTTAAGGATAAATAATCCCCAAAAAAATAATCCTATCCAAATAATGGTTTTTTTTTGTTTATTAGACATAAATATACTTTATATTAATTAATTATTTATTTAAATGGGTAATTATAAATTTAAAATAGAAATAAGTTAGAAAGTAAAATTATGTCAAAATCTAAAATTATGATTGATAATTCCAGAACCAGGGTTACTGAGTGGAAATTTGAGCCTGGTGAAGAAACAGGCCAACATATCCACGAATTCGATTATGTTGTTGTCCCAATGGAAGACGGGGTTTTAAAAATCATAAACGAGGATGGTTCGACTACATTTTCAGAATTAAAAAAAGGAATAAGCTATTTTAAACAAAAGGGTGTAAATCATAACGTCATCAACAACAATAAATTTCCTTACAGTTTTATAGAAATTGAACTAAAGTGATATTATATATTAATTGTTAATTCAGAATATTAGAACTATGAAAAGTATATTACAAGCTCAAGGAATACACCACATTACATTAAATGGTGCTGATAAAAAAACTTCTATAAGTTTTTGGCAAGACATTCTTGGTATGAGATTTATTTTTGAACAACCTAATTTAGACGACCATGATGTTAACCATTTGTATTTTGATTGCGGAGATGGAACAACTGTAACAGTTTTTACAGATGAAAAAAGAAAGCCAAAAAAAATTAAGATTGAAAATGAAATTGGATCTTTGCATCATGTGGCTTTTTGGGTCAGTCAAAGTACAATTAGAGTTGCAGAAAGAAATCTTTCTGAAAATGGATTTGCTAATACAGGAATTAAGGACAGGGGTTTTATGGATTCAATATATTTTAGAGATCCATTAGGACTTTTAATAGAATTAGCAAGTTATAAATTTGATCCGCCGTTTGGTTATTCTCATGCCAATGTTCTTGAAAAGGCTCATAACCTAAGGGTTAAAAGAGGTGCTTTAAATATTGAAGATGTTGATGTATCTTTAGCTATAAGAAAATTAAGCGAAACTTAAATAAACCTATTTTTGATATAATTTATTATTCTTTCGTCTAATATGATTAGACCTAAAGTTATAATAATTAATCCAATCAACTCATAAATTTTTATTATTTCATTGATAAAAAAAGCATTTAATAAAATCGATGATGGAGGAATTATTATTGTACATATGAGTAAGTTTCCGGCTCCATTAGTTTCTAATATTTTAAAATATAAAAAATAAGCTAATACAGAACAAATAAATGCAAACATGCATGAATAATATAAAACTTTAGAATTTATCTTAATTAGTTCATTGCCATTATATGTAATTATAAATGGAAAAAGAATAATTGTACTCATTGACAGCATTCCTGTTGCAGAAATAGTAGGATGTATGTTTGTGAGTTTGGTTTTTGCAAAGATGGCTGCAAATGAATAAGATAAGCAAGAAAATAACATTAAAACTATTCCAAAATTATAATTTTTGAATTCAAACAAGTTTTCAAATCCAACTATAACAATTACGCCAATTATTCCGATTATAATACCAAGTAATCTATAACTAGTTAATTTTTCATCTTTAAGAAAAAGAGATGCTAAAAAAATTGTAAAAAAAGAAGTATTTGCATTTAGTATTGAGGCAAGTCCACCTGTTATTGTTTCTTGTGCATATGCTATCAATAGAAAAGGTATAACATTATTTAATAATCCCATTGTAAAGAAAGTTAAAAGTATTTCTTTAGAAAAGTTAACTTTTAAATTGGTGAAAATAAGCACATAAATAATTAAAATTATTGATGCTAATGAAACTCTAAAAAAGACAATTAAAATTGGGTTAATATAATTTAATAAAATTTCTGTGAATAAAAAACTACTTCCCCCAAATAAAGCCAAGCAAAATTACAAGTGACCAAGTTTTGTTATTCATATTTTATAATTATCATGTCTAAATAATTTATTAAACCTAAACTAAGAAATTAAAAATATCTTAATTTTTTGAAACTTGAATTAAAAAATAAATTAATTTATTTTCAATTATGATTTGGGGTCCAGGAAAGTTGTTATTTATACATATTGCTGAAAAAGCTTCTTCAGACATGAAAGAGCTTAAAGAAGCAATTTTGATAGAAGGAAAGGGAATTAAAGGCGATAGATATTTTAATAATAAAGGAAATTATTCAAATATCCCAGACATCAGAGATGTAACAATAATTGAAAATGAGGTTTTGATTGCCCTTAAGGAAAATCAACCACCATTGCAAAAAGATAAAATTATTTTAAAACCTAATGAGCATAGAAGAAATTTGACTTCTCAAGGTGCTCCACTCAATTATTTGGTGGGAAAAAGGATTCAAATTGGTGAAATTATTTTAGAGTGTGGAAGATTTAATTTCCCTTGCAAATATTTATCTGACTTACTTAACAAACCTCTCTTATTACCTCTTTATAACCGTTCAGGTTTAAACTGAAAAATAATCAAAGGAGGTAGGATTAGAGTTAATGATGAAATTAAACCAGTTTAATTAAATTTAAAACATTTATGCTATTAAAAAATCTAAGATATATTATAATTTTCTTTATATTAATTTTAATATCTATTTTCTTCTTTAGTGATTTAAAAAACTTTTTTACACTTGGTTATATAAAGGAAAATTCGATAAATTTTCGTTTATTATTTAAAGAAAATGTTCTTTTATTTAGTTTAATATTTTCATTGATTTATATTATGTCTTCAGCATTATCTTTGCCATTTGCTACATTGTTAACATTACTCTCAGGGTATATTTTTGGGTTAACCTTAGGAGTATTTATAGTATCTTTATGTAGTACAGTTGGTGCATCAATTGCTTTTTTGACATCTAAATTTTTATTTTATGATTTTATACAAAAGAAATATAAAAAACAATTAGTTACAATTAATAATGAATTTATCAATCAAGGAATTTTTTATATTTTTGCATTAAGGTTGGTTCCTGTTTTTCCTTTTTTTGTTGTAAATATTGTCACATCATTATTGCCTATTAAATTAAGCACTTTTTTTTGGGTAAGTATGTTAGGAATGTTTCCTGCAACATTGGTTTATGTTAATGCAGGTAATGAGTTATCTAAAATAAACTCTTTTTCAGACATCCTTTCTTTTCAAGTTTTAATATCTTTTTCACTAATTGGAATTTTACCGCTTACAATAAAATTTTTGTTAAATAAAATTAGAAAAAAAAATAATATTTAAGTGTCTAATTCATATTGATTTATTATTTTTTAAATTAATCATATTTGGAATGTTTAAAGTTTTTAGCTAAGGTTATTTTATGCATAATTTATTTATAAAAATTTTGATTATTATTATGGCTTATTTTTTAAGCATTAGCATGACTTATTCTGATGATAAAACTATGCAGAAAATTTCAAATTTTTTAATTGATAAGACAGAAGTTTCTATTGGAGAATTTAAAGTTTATGCTAAAGAAACATTATTTATCTCTTTGGCTGAAAAAAATGGAGGAGGGCTTGTGTATGAAAATGGATGGGTTCAAAAAAAAGGATGGAACTGGAAAAGGCCATATGGTTTGGTGGCTTTAGATAATGAGCCAGTTGTTCATATCAATTTTAATGAAGCAGAAAATTATTGTAAATGGAATAAAAAAAGAATTCCTACAATTAAAGAATGGGAACTAGCTGCATATACTGAGTTTAGACTTAATAATAAGGATGGTTATAAATTTAAAAAATCTTATCCATATCCAACTGGTGAAAACACATTAGGTCTCAATTGTTTGAATGATTGTAACTTTAATTATCCTTCAAAATATTCTAAATTTTTGTTACGTGGTTATGGCCACGTATCAACTTCTTCAACAAAAAAAGGGATTAATGGATTGTATGATATGGGTGGAAATGTTTGGGAATGGGTTGATATTAATGATGATTCCTACAAAGGTACCAAGGGAGGATCTTGGTGGTATGGAAAAAATCAAATGATTCAAGGTTATAACGCAACAAAACCAAAATATATGTCAGCTGTATATATTGGTTTTAGATGTGTAAAAAATTTTAAAAATTAGAATTGGATATATTTAATTTTACATATATCATTTTACTGAGGTAAAGCATGAGTTTAGATTTTTTAACAAGTAAATTTATTATTAATGAGCATGATTTTAAAACTCCAATTATAGTAACAGGAGCTGGTGGATGTATTGGAAGTTGGGTTTTATCAATTTTAACTAAATCTAAAATCCCATGTGTAGGTTTTGATCTTTCTGACTCAAAGAGAAGATTAAATTTGATATTGGGAGATGATGCAGAAAATGTTCCTTGGGAAAAAAATGATGTTACCAATTATCCTGAGCTCCTTAATTTAGTAAAAAAATATAATCCTTCTGCAATAATTCACTTAGCAGGTTTACAAGTGCCTTTTTGCGCAGCAGATCCTGCTTTAGGTGCAAGAGTAAATGTTGAGGGTACAATTAATGTATTTGAAGCTTGTAGAGAGATTGGGTTAAGAAGAATAGTTTATGCTTCATCGGTAGCCTCTTTAGGCATGCCTCCTGGGGGAGAGTGGAAAGAAACATTTTATGGTGTTTATAAACAAGCTAATGAACATACAGCTTTTGTTTATAATGCAGATCTTCAAATACCTTCAATTGGGATTAGACCAAATATTGTTTATGGATTAACAAGAGATCAAGGTGTTAGTTCAAAAAATACAATAGCAATTCAATCAGCGGCATTAGATGAAGAATATGACATTCCGTATAAGGGTAAATATAGCTGGTTGTATGCAGGGGAAGCGGCTTCAGCATTTATTTATTCTGTAATGAAGGAATTTAGTAAAGCTTATGTTTTTAATTTGAATGGCCAATGTGAAACTATTGAAAATGGTATCTCTATATTAAAGTCTCTTAAACCTGAAGCTAAAGTAACTTGTTCAGGTCAAAATTTCCCTTTTCCACCTGATTTAAGTGATGAGCCACTCAGAAAATTAATAGGAAATTACCCGACATATTCTGTTGAAGAAGGAATTAGTGACACTTATAATTCTTTTAAACAACTCAAAGAGTTAGGTCGTTGTCCAGAAATAAATAAGGCTAATTAAGTGGACATTTCTGATAATCAGATTAAATCTTATAAAGAAGATGGTGCTATTCTTTTAAAAGGAGTTTTTCTTGATTGGGTTAAAACTTTAGAAGCTGGAATTGAAAAATTAATTAAAAATCCGAGCCCAAGAGAGAGATCATACTTACCTGAAGATGGTACTGCAAAATTTTTTCAAGATTTATGCAATTGGAATAGAATTGATGAATTTAAAGATTTTATTTTTAATTCTGATATTGGAAAAATTTCTTCGGCTTTGATGAATTCACAATCTAGTCGTTTTTTTCATGATCATGTTTTAGTAAAAGAACCTGGGTCATCTTTAGCTACTCCATGGCATCAAGATCTTCCATATTATTGTGTTGATGGTGTTCAAAATGTAAGTTTTTGGATACCATTAGATCCAATATCAAAAGAAATATGTTTAAAATGCATATCTAAATCCCATTTAACAGGTAAAATTCATAGACCTAAAAGATTTAACGGAAATGATTTATATGAAAATGATAATACTGAAGAAATGCCAGATATTGAAAATAATTTAGATTCTTACAATATTCTTGCTTGGGACATGGAGCCAGGTGACGCAATAGCTTTTGATTTTAGAATAATTCATGGTGCAAGTGCCAATTTTAATGAAAGTTTAAGAAGACGAGTTTTTTCGGCAAGATGTGTTGGTGAAAAGACACGTTTTGTTGATAGAAAAGGTAAAGGTTCACCACCTTTTGAACATATTAAGTTAAATACAGGAGATAAATTAGATGTTGAGGATTTTCCTGTCGTATATGAAAATTAAATTATGACATTGATTAAAAAAGTTGAACTTCACGAATTTAAATTCCCTGTTAATAATTTAGGTAATTTAACTGGAGCTAATAGTGTCGGTGCTTTTGGGTATTCAAAAGGTGAGGTCAGTGAATTAAAAAAGTTTGCTATTAAAATAATTACAGATGATGGAACTGTTGGTGAATATGTTACTCACTGGTGTTCAACAGTCTCAACTTTTGCACAATCATGTATGCTTGCTCCCAAATTACTTGGGAGACATGCCGAAGAAAGAGAGGGTATTTATGATGATTTTAAACGTGAATTAAGACAATTTGATCATATGGGGCATGGACCGATTGACATTGCTTTGTGGGATTGGTTTGGCAAAAAATATAAATGTTCAGTAAAAAATTTGTTAGGTGGTTTTAAAAATAAACTTCCAGCATATGCCAGTACATATCATGGAGATAGGAATGGTGGATTAGACTGCAAAGAAGCATATGCAGACTTTGCCGAAAAATGTTTTGATATTGGATATAAAGCCTTCAAAATTCATGGTTGGAATGAAGGAAATGTAAAAGAAGAAATTGATAATATTTTACATGTTGCAAAAAAAGTTGGTCATAAAATGACTTTAATGCTAGATCCTGCTTGTGAATTAAGAACTTTTGCGGACGCTTTGGCAGTTGGCAGAGCATGTGATGAAGCAAATTACTTTTGGCTTGAGGATCCATATAGAGATACTGGTGTGTCAGCTTTTGGTCATAAAAAGCTTAGAAGTTTTATTAAAACTCCAATACTTCAAACAGAACATGTAAGAGGTGTAGAGCCTAAAGCAGATTTTATTTTAGCAGGAGGAACGGATTTTTTAAGAATGGATCCTGAATATGATATGGGGATAACTGGAGGAATGAAGATTGCACATCTAGCAGAATCTTTAGGTGTTGATGTTGAGATACATGCTTGTGGACCAGCTCACAGAATTATGATGTCTGCAATTAGAAATACAAATTACTACGAAGTAGCTTTAGTTGGTCCAGACTGTGATAATGCTATACCTCCTGTATACTTATGTGGATATAGCGATATGCTTGAATGTGTAGATGATAATGGGTTTGTAGATGTTCCTGAGGGTGATGGGCTTGGTGTAGTATACGATTGGAATTATATTGATAAAAACAAAACTCAATTTGAGCTTTTCGATATTTAATTGGTTTTGGTAACCAACTTTTAGATATTTCAACAAAAATTTGGAAATAAACATTGCATTTTAATGATATTCTTACTTTTTGGTTTCATGAAATTCAACCTAAACAATGGTGGAAAAAAGATAAAAAATTTGACGATCTTCTTAGATGTAGATTTTTAAACATTCATTCTCTTGCAATTAAAAGTCAGCTTACATCTTGGAAAACATGTGAAAAAGGTAGATTAGCTGAAATAATAGTGATTGACCAATTTTCCCGAAATATTTTTAGAAACAAACCAGAAGCTTTTAATTCAGATCATTTGTCTCTTTTTTTATCAAAAGAGATATTACGTTTAGGTCTTTATCAAAAGTTTAATAAAATTGAAAAAATATTTGCTTTTATGCCATTTATGCATAGTGAAATTTTTGAAGACCAAATTATTTCATTAAATTTGTATAGTAATTTGGGGATAAAAGAAAATTTTCGTTCTGCTCTTAAGCATTTTAACATTATTAGAAAGTTTGGCAGATTTCCTCATAGGAATAAAATTTTAAATAGAAAATCAACTGATGAGGAGTTAGCTTTTTTAAAAACTCCAGGAAGTTCTTTTTAATGTATTATATTGCTTATGGATCAAATTTAAACTTTAAACTAATGAGATCACGATGTCCAAGAGCTAAACCTGTATTTTATCTAAATGGATTTAGAGTAAATAAACTTTTTGGATGGAAATTAGTTTTTAATAGATATGCTAACATCATAAAAGATAATAAGAGTTTTGTTCCAATAGGTTTATGGAAAATTACAAAACATTGTGAAAATGAGTTAGATGTTTACGAAGATTTTCCAAAATTATATTCAAAAATATATTTTAAATATTATTCAATTAAAACAATGACATATATTATGAATTCAAATAAATTATTAAAGCCATCTAATGCTTACATGAAATTAATTTACCAAGGATATAAAGATTTTGGTTTAGAGATTGATCATTTAAAAAAAATTTAATTTTTATTTACAAATTCATTCTTTAAATTAAATTCTTTTTATGGGGGATTATTATGATCAAATTTATTTTAGGTATTGTTATTGGAATTGGGTTGGCAACTTATTATCCAGAAATTACTAACACCTTGAAAGAGTTTTTTTTAGATAGTGGTGCAAGGGATAGTATTGTTGAAACATTAAAAGAAGTTAAATAAATTAATATTTTAAATTAAAAATTAAGGAATTATAATGTATATACCTCCAAAAAAATGGGAATGGGACAAGGAAAATGGTGGAAAGTTTTCGAAAATAAATAGACCAATATCAGGTTCAACGTTTAATAAAGATTTGCCAGTTGGAAAACATAAACTTCAACTATATTCTCAAGGCACACCTAATGGTGTTAAAATAACAATTTTACTTGAAGAGTTGTTAGAGCTTAATATTCAAGACGCAGATTATGACGCATGGTTAATTGAAATTAGTAAAGGTGATCAGTTTTCTTCTGGTTTTGTTGGAGTTAATCCTAACTCAAAAATTCCAGCATTAGTTGATTATAGTGATGAAAAGCCGATATTTGTTTTCGAGTCTGGTTCTATTCTTTTATACTTAGCTGAAAAATTTAATCATTTTTTGCCAAATGATTCTAGATTAAAAGTTGAATGCATGAATTGGTTATTTTGGCAAATGAGTAGTGCGCCGTATTTAGGTGGAGGATTTGGCCATTTTTATAGTTATGCTCCTGAAAAGCTTGAGTATCCAATTGATAGATTTGCAATGGAAACTAAAAGGCAATTGGATTTATTGAATAAACATTTAGTTGATAAAAATTTTATATGTGGAGACCAATATACGATTTCAGATATTGCTATTTGGTCTTGGTATGGTCAATTAACTCTTGGTAAACTATATTCTGCTGCAGATTTTTTAGATGTATCTTCATATAAGAATGTATTAAGGTGGGCAGAAAATATTAATTTAAGACCTGCCGTAAGAAGAGGGAAAATAGTAAATAAAGTAAGTGGTGATCCCAATTATCAACTAAGAGAAAGACATTCATCAGAGGATTTTAAAAAAATTAACTTTTAATTTTAATTCATAACTTCTAATGTTTTAATAATATCGTTAATTTCATTATACTTATTAATTTTATACAACATGTCAGATTTATTTGTTTTATAAGGCTTTAATTTTAGATATTTATCATCATTAAAAGAATAGATAATTGTATTTAAAAGTTTGTCTATATTTTCATTAAGTGAATTAAAAATGTTTTTATCAATAACCTTATTTTGAACCATTAAACTGTCAACTTCATATAATTTGTCATTTATCTGATTACTTAAGTTAGAGTTATAATTTTTTGATGAAGTATAAATAATATTATCTAGGTCGAAGTTTAATTTTGAAATTTTAGAATTTAATTTAGATTTTTCATTTATTTTTTTTAAATAACTCGATGGTTTTGCAATATGATCATCTGGTAATCCACCGTCACTTTCGTAATTATCAAAACTTGATGATATATTTTTGTTAGATGTTTCTGTAATCGCTTGATTAGAACTTTTATTAGTATCTTTGTTGTAAGTATCTTTTGTTGGAACACAATCACCATCACCACTTGATGGACATGATGTGACATTGCCAGAGTAATTAAATAATAACAGAAATGACAATAGTATAATTCTCATATAAAAAAAACGACATTTAATCATAATCTTTAAGTTATAAAAAAATTTAAATACTTGTTTTAGATTTTTTAAATTTAATAAATATATAAAATATTATCATTACATTTATTAAATTCCAAATAATACTATTCAAAAATCCTAAAGTATAAGAATTGGTAAAATCATATATTTTTCCTGACATCCATCCCCCAATTGACATTCCTATTATTGTAAAAAAAATTATTAACCCAATTCTTTCTGCAGCATCTTTACTAGGCAAATATTTTTTAACTATCAAAGCATAACTTGGAACAATGCCACCTTGTGATAAGCCAAATAAAATAGAAACAATATATAATCCTGTTAAATTATTGAAAGGAATAAATAAAATCAAAGTTATCATTTGTAAAGTAGATCCAATTAATAAAGTTTTTAACGGCCCAATTATATCTGACACATAACCAAATATTATTCTGCTTAAAACTGCACAAAATAACATGATAGATAAAATTTTCCCTCCAGTAATAATACTTAAACCTTGGTCAAGACATAGTGGAATGATATGAACTTGAGGTGTTGACATCCCAACACAACATCCAATTGATGCAATCATTAATAATTTTTGGAATCTATTATCTGAAAAAGGAATTCGAACATTTTTTTTAAATTTATCTAAGTTATTTATCAATAATTTTTTGTCATAATTTATCTTAAAGATAATAAAACATAAAATAGGGACAGCAATTGTGCATATTAATGCTATTAATATATGTGCTTCTCTCCATTTTTGTTCTGATAGTAAAAAGGTTAAGAAAAATGGCCACATAGCACCCGCAAAATGTTGTGCACTTGCAGTAATTGAAACAGCTAAACCTCTTTTTTTTTTAAAAAAATAACTAATATCGTTCATCATAGGTCCAAAAAAAACTGCTGAGGAAAAGCCTAATCCAAATTGTATTACTGATAGAATATAAAAATTTGGTGATAGTATTGAAATAAAGTAAAGAGCTATCAAAATAATAAAGCCAAAGATAATAGGTTTTTTAATTCCATATTTATCAGAAAATTTTCCAACTATAATATTCCCAATTCCAAATCCAAACATAGTAAGAACGTAAGGTATAGTTACAGAAGATCTAGTGATTTGGAATTCTGATTCTATGCTTGGCAAAATCATTACTACAGACCACATTCCGATAAAACCCAATGCACATAATATAAATACTAATGATAATCTTATCCAAGCTAAACCAGAATCTTCTTTTACAATTATGCTTTTCATAAATATCTTTTTTAATAAGTTGAAGTGTTTTAATATATTTAAATGTTAACTAAACATCAAATAGAAGATTATAATAAGAATGGTTTTATTGTTATTGAAGAGCTTTTAAGTAAAAATGAAATTAGACAAACACGTCATATAATTGATCAGTTAATAGAAAAATCCAAAGAGATTAAGGAAAGTGATAATATTTTTGATTTAGAAGATGATCACTCAAAAAGCAATCCTAGATTAACTAGAGTTAAACAACCACATCTAATAAATAACCATTTTTTTAATTTAATTAAAAATTCACAAATTACTAAAGCTCTTAAAGATTTATTAGGAAACAATATTCTTTTGAAATCTAGTAAATTAAACACAAAGTTCGAAAAAGGTGGGTCTGCTGTTGAATGGCATCAAGATTGGGCATTTTACCCTCATACTAATGACGATGTACTTGCTGTAGGAGTTATGTTGGATGATGTTAATTTATCTAATGGCCCTTTGATGGTAATTCCTGGATCTCATAAAGGACCTGTTCTTAGTCATAATAATTCAAATGGTGTGTTTTGTGGAGCTATTGATCCAGAAGATAAAGATTTTAATTTGAATGATGCTATTCCACTCACTGGAAAAGTAGGCTCAATATCAATCCATCATGCAAGATTACTTCATGGTTCTGCTACTAATAAAAGTTCATCAAGAAGAATGATGTTGTTTTATGAATTAAGTGCAGCAGATTCCTGGCCTTTAGTAGGCGCTCCATCATATATGAAGTTTACTTCACCTAATGACTTATGGAAACAAATGAAATCTCAATTGATTTCAGGTGAAATTTCTACTTGTCCCAGAATGGAAAATATACCTGTAAGAATACCATTGCCTCCACCAAGTGATTATGGCTCTATATTTAAAACACAAAAAACTGGCAACTCAAAATCTGCTTTTATGTAGTTTTGATTTCAATTTTTTTTGGTTGAATTATTTCAGGATCACGTTTAAAAAGTTTAATATTCAACATCCCTTGTGAAAGTATAGCTTCAGTAACTTCCATTAAAGGATCTAAATTAAATTTTTTCTCAAAAGGTCTAAGAGCAATACCTTTGTGGATTATGTTCTGAACATTATTTTGATTTTTTTTTCCTGTTATAGATAAAATATTCTGCATAGAAACTATTTCAATTTCATTTTCATTAAAGCCAGCTACCGCCAAATTAATTTCATAATTTTTTTCGTCTGTTTTAATAACATCAAATGCAGGGTAGTTAGAGTTTTTGTTATGATTTATTCTTGATATTTCATCAAATAATTCGTCAAAACCAATAAATGATTTAAAAACTAACGGTGGTAAAGAGTTTAAAGACATAAAAGAAAACCTATTGTTAAAAAAGTTTAAATATATTATCTCTAGAGGATGATAATTACAAGATTCTTAAAAAACAAATTATATTTGAGTGCTTATCTTTTGTTATTTATCTTTACTAAAAGTAATCAATCTTTTTCTCATGAATGCATTTTAAAAGATACTACACCTAAAGAAATTACCATTTACAACTCATGTTTATCTCAAAAAAATAGCCAGTACAATCTAGATACAAAAAAGTTTGAAGAAATGGAACAAAAAATTATAAAGCTTGAAAATGAAAATTTATTATTAAAAAATAAACTATTAGTTTTTAAGAAGAAAATTTATAATTTTTTGAATAACATATAATAATCAAAAAATTTATTATGAGGTGAAGTATGAATCTTTTTAATTTAGATAAAAAAGTTGCTCTTATAACTGGTGGTAATGGAGGGATTGGCTATGCAATGGCAAAAGCCATGGGTGATGCTGGCGCAAACATAATTATTGCAGGAAGAAATAAAGACAAAAACACTCTTTCTGTAAATAAATTAAGAGATAGTGATATTAAAGCTATGGCCATCGAAGTTGATGTTGATGACGAATCTTCTTGTCAAAATATGGTTAATCAAGTTGTAGATAAATTTCAAAAAATAGATATTTTAGTAAATAATGCTGGAACAAATATTAGAAAAAGGCCAGAGGAATATTCATTAAAAGAGTGGACATCAATTATTAATACGAATCTTGTCAGTATGTTTATCTGTTCAAAAGCTTGTTACGAGCATTTTATTAAAAATAAATCTGGAAAAATTATAAATATTGGATCAATGCATTCTTTGTTTGGAGCTCCATTAGGCAGTGCATACTCTGCAAGTAAAGGAGGGGTAGTGCAGCTTACTAAAAGTTTTGCTAATACTTGGGCATCAAAAAATATTCAAGTTAATGCTGTCTTACCTGGATACATTGATACAGAATTAACAAAACAAGCACGTTTAGATATTCCTGGTTTAGAACAAAGAGTTACAGAGCGTACACCTTCAGGAAGATGGGGAGATCCTGATGATTTAGGAGGTATTGCTGTATTTTTAGCATCAGAAGCATCCAATTATATAACAGGAACTGCAATCCCAGTTGATGGCGGGTATTCTATCAATGGTTAATCTTTACTTGAAATTTAAATTATTTTTAATATGTTTTTATTATGTCAAATAATATAGACGTAATAATTTATAAACCGACTAAGTCTGCGATGCAGTCAGGCTTAACAACAAATAAATTTTGGATTTTAAAATTTATAAGTTATTCTAAAACTAACTTAGATCCTTTGATGGGTTGGTCTGGTAGCGATGATACCTCAAAGCAAATTGTTCTAAAATTTAACTCAAAAGAAGAAGCAATTGATTATGCTGATCTTCATTCATTAAAATATAGAATTTTAAATAATAATACTAAAACTATTAAGCCAAAATCTTATGCAGATAATTTTAGTTTTAAAAGAAAAGGACTTTGGTCTCATTAAATTATCCTGTAAAACTTTTAATCTATAATAATTTATAATTTTAAATTATATTAAAAAATCAACTTTTTTACGGATTAAATAATTTAAACTTAAACTTCTATAAATTATCTCACCAGACAATTTTTTTTAATTGCAACTTTATCAAGTGCCTCATACTCACCTTTGAGTCTTGCATATTCTGCTTCTTGTTCTTTTGTTCCGCCAATAAAGAAAAGTGCCGGCCAAAATAATATCAAACCTGCGCCAGTAATCATTTGATCATTTTCTTTATTTTCATCTAACTCACCTGTTAAAGATTTAACTTTTGTAGAAACTCTTATCATTTCACTTTTAATTTGATCACATGAGTAATCAGCATATTGGAGAGGGGATACATATAGACCAACGATTTCCTTAGATGATTTGGAACATGAAATCAAAAAAGAAGTTATCATAATGGATAGAACAATTTTAAAATTAAATTTTCTCATAAAAATCCTTTCAAAAGTGGTGAGCCAGAGAGGATTCGAACCCCTGACCTATTGCTTAGAAGGCAATTGCTCTATCCAGCTGAGCTACTGGCCCACAATTAATTCTTAATTGAAAGCTAATCTAAATACAAGATATAATATGTTAATTAAAATTTAATAATAGATACTTCTGCTATTACAAGTCATTTTTCTTGGTATTTTGCTTTTATCTTCAATATCTAATCCAACACTAAGTATGATTGGTGTTAAAATCGAAGTTACTTTATCTAAGTTCCACGCAAAATCTATTGTTTTATAATAACTTTTATCTTCCCATAAAACATAAGACCCACTTTTTTGTGCTAGAACATTTCCAACATATTTAAACTTGCCATTTATTCTCCGAAAAACTATATCTGAGGTGTCGTTATCATTTCGTGAAAAAATAAACTCGAATTTTTCATTATTTAGTTTATTTATACAAATGAAACCAAAGTTTGGGAGTGTTACTTCATAAGATTTTGCAGTATTAACTGAAAATAGAAATAAAGTAGTAATTAAAATTATTGTTTTATTTTTTATCTTCATCTTTGATCACTTCATAATCACCTTCAATAATGTCTTCGTTTTTAACATTTGTCTTCATAGTGTTTTTAAAATTTGAATTATAATTACTTTTAAAATTAAAGTTATTTCTTGATCTTAGAGCATTGATATTAAACACTTTTTTGAATAGGTTTGGAGTGATGAAAAGTAATCCTGGCAAACAAATCAATGTTGCTATTAACCAGTGCCATTCTAGAACATGTATCATTCCAAAAAATGATCCTATATACAATGGCAGTATGACTTTAAAGTAAATTGAAATTATAGTAATTAAAAGAGCAACGATTGTCCCATAAAAAAATTGAATACCTATAAAGCCCATTACAATATTAAATAAAATAGATAAAAAGCTTAAAAGAATAAATATTAGGCCAAATTTTATTATATTAAACAAGTTCATAATTATTTTTTAATATTAACTGATCCATCGAATTTTTTTAAATAAAAATGTTTTTTTCCAGTCCAAAAACATTTCTTTTTATCAGGTATCGCTTCTATGAAATATATAAAATTTTTAAGTTTGAATTTCTGACTACAACCTAAGAAAGTTAAAATTAAATTTGAATGTTGAAACTTAACTTGATCTGATCTTCCAACTTTAACATTTATTGATTTTGTATTTGATCGAAAACATTGCCCAATTTTATTTTTTTTACATTTAGTTTCTTTGCTTGAAATATTTTTAATATTTACAGCAACATCTTCTTTAAAATAAAAACCATCATCATCAAGCATTTCACATCTATCCATTGGCGGATCTGTTTTTTCAGAAAATTCACATTCAAACCAATAACCTTTAAGTGCTAGGTTCTCTTTAGCATTAGCAAATTGTGTTAGAAGCATTAAAATCAAAAATATAATAAAATTTTTCATTTTTTTCCTTTTAAGTAATTTAACAAAAACATAAGATAACTTATATGATAATTAAACCATTAAAAAAAAATAGTGAATTTGTTGCTTTTGTAAGTGATATTAATTTAAAGGATAAATTAAACAAAAATGAAATTGATACACTGCAAAAAAGTATAGATAGATTTGGAGTGCTTGTATTTAGAAATCAATCATTAACTGATGATGAGCAAGTCAATTTTTCTGAATACTTTGGAAATATTGAGCATTCCGGAAAAAAATCAAATATAACAAAAGACAGTGATCGCAGGTTATCTACAAAATTAGCTGATGTTTCAAATATTGATAAAAAATCAAATGTATTTAAAAAAAATGATCCTAGGAGAATTTTTAATTTAGGTAATCGTTTATGGCATTCAGATAGTTCATTTAAAAAAATACCCGCAAAATACTCTTTGTTATCTTCGAAAACAATTGTCAAAAAAGGTGGAAATACAGAATTTTCTGACATGAGATTAGCTTATGAAAACCTTGAGGATGACATTAGAAATAAAATTGAAACTTTATATTGTGAACATTCGTTAATTTACTCAAGGCAAAGACTTGGGTTTGATATGGAAAAAGAATTATCAAAAGGCGAAATTAAAAACTTTAAACCAGTACTTCAACCAATGGTTAGAAAAATTAAAGAAAATAATAGAAAAACAATATATTTATCAAGTCATATTGGAAAAATCAAAGGATGGCTAAGACCTGATACAATGTGTTTTGTAGATGATTTAATTGAATATGCAACTCAAAAAAAATTTAAGTATGTGCATAAATGGAAAGTTAACGATTTAATCATGTGGGATAATCGACAAACAATGCATCGTGTAAGATCTTTTGATGATGTTAATGAAACAAGGGATATGAGAAGAACTACAATTGAAGGAGAAGAGGCTCTTATTTGAATTTTTTTCTCATCTTTGTAAATGAATCTCTTACATCATCTAAAATATCCTCTATATTTTCAATTCCGACATAAATTCTTAAATATTCTCCTTTAGGGACATAACTTGTATTAATTGTTCTATTGGATTTTACATCAGACATTGTCATTAAGCTTTCATAACCACCCCAAGAAGCTCCTTTTCCAAATAAAAGACAATTATCCGCAAAAAATTCAGCCATTTTAGATGTTATATAATCCTCAAATTCAATACCAAATATACCACATGCACCAGTAAAATCTCTTTTCCATAATTTATGATCTGGATGTTCTTTTAAAGCAGGGTGGAAAACTTTTTTAACCTCTTTTTGTTTAGTTAGAAAATGTGCTAGTTTTATTGAGTTTTCCTGGGATTGTTTAAGTCTCAATGGCAGAGTTCTCAATCCTCTTAATGCTAAAAAAATATCATCGGGTCCAACGCATTGCCCAGAATTTCTTTTCCATCTGTTTATTAAGTTAAGATGTTTTTTATTACATACAGTTACACCCATCATAACATCTGAATGACCACCAATATATTTTGTTATTGCTTCAACAACAATATCGACACCAAATTTGAGGGCATTAAAATATAGTGCTGTTCCCC
>CACCZR010000009.1 GCA_902550555.1 uncultured SAR116 cluster alpha proteobacterium
GAATATAAATAAATCTTTCCATAGGTAAAGATTTTTTCGTTATCTGACATTTCAGAAGAATCGGAAAACATTATAAGGTTTATAAATGAAACAATTAAAGTTCCTGATATTATAGAAACTCTTCCTAAAAGTTGCATTACAACATTTAAAGATTTTAAGGTTTTGAAATCTATTTCATTTCCTTTTTCATCAGTTTTTGGAATTGCTTCTACAGTTAAGGCATCTGCAACAACATCTTGAAGAACAAAGCCAATTGGAGCTAGTAAGGTCGAAATGATAAACCAAGTTTCTGCATTTAATACACTTATCATTTCTTCTTTATGTGCGATTAAAAAATACATTATCAAACTGCTTATTGCCATTATCAATGCACCAAAAAAAACTAAAATGGATTTAAACTTCCAAATTAAATCTACAATATGTCCTAAGGGCATTTTTAATACCCATGGTAGACCAGCCCAGAAGCCTAAACCTGCTAAAAAAGCAGCAGAAAGGTCTAGATACTCCTTTACAAAAAATAAACCAACAATATTTGTTAATCCTGAAACGCCTGCTGCTAAATAAATCATTAATGGCGGCAGAAAGGAAAGTCTAAATGAAGAAATTATATTAAATGGGTTATACATTTTTATTTATTAATTATATTTTTAAAGTACTATAAATTAATCTAATGAAATAATTATAATAAGAAAACATGAAATTAAAGTTACATCATATTAATCTTTCCTCGAATAATGTAAAAAAAATGAATGAGTTTTATAAGCAAATATTACTTTTAGATACGGAAACTAATGATCTTCCAATACTTGAGAGAAAAAAAGGTTATTCTGGAGAAGTGGAATTTGTAACAGATGGAAATATTCAAACCCACTTAGCTGAAAAAGATTTAGATGTTAATTTTAAAACAGGGCACTCAATAAATCCTCTTGAAAGAGGTCATATTGCCTATAGAACAGATGATTTAGAGGAATTCAAAAAACATCTTGAAAATAAGGGAATTAAGTATTCTGACTGGGGAGAGACAGCAGTTGCAGGATGGAAACAGATTTTTTTTTATGATCCTGATGGAAACATCATAGAGGTTCATGAAAAAGAAACTTTCTAACTTGAGATTTCTTTGTCAAAACCTAATATTATATTAATTTCAGTTTTAATAGCCATGCCAATTATGGGTATGACTATGATTTCTCCTTCATTACCATTAATTAAAGGAGACTTAAATTCAAGTTTTTCTGATACTCAAATAGTTCTAAGTATCTATTTTTTATTTTTAGCTATTGGTCAATTATTTGCTGGGCCACTATCAGACAGATTTGGAAGAAAGCCTTTAGTTATTTATGGATCTTTAATTTTCTCTATTTCTTCATTAGCATGTTCATTTTCTAATGACATTACGATTTTGATTTTTTTAAGAGCTATTCAAGGCATTGGAGCAGCTGCTTGTTTTGCTGTGGGCAGAAACATAATTAGTGATAGTTTCAATAGATCAGAGGCCGCTTCAAAAATGTCAACTGTAACTGCTTATATGGTTGTTTTACCAATTCTGTGTTTTGTTTTTGGTGGGATATTTGCTGAATATTTTGGATGGCATTCAAATTTTATTGCCCTATTTTTAATTGGTATAATAATTTATTTACTTCTAAAATTTTACCTTCAAGAGTCATTAAAAGTAATGTCTAAAGATATTTCAATCCTAAGAATTTTAGAAAATTATAAAAACATTTTTAAAAATAAGTGGTTTATTTGTTTTTCTATTATTGGCGGGATGCAAACAGGAATGTATTATTCAATGAATGGATTCATGCCATATGAATATTTAAGATTAGGTGCAAGTGCATCTGAATTTGGTTTGTGGTTTTCATTAACATCTGTTGGTTATATTTTTGGAAATTTAATAAATAGTAAATACACTATTAAAATTGGTTTAGAAAAAATGTGTTTATATGGCACAATATTAAGCATTATTTTTATTCTAACTTTAATAATTTTAAATTTAATTGAAGCTCAATCTATTTTTTTTCTGACTTTCATTTGTTTGTTGATAGGATTTTCTCATGGATTTGTTGTAGCTAATGCAATGATAGGTGCCATTAATTCTGTAACTGAAAATCAAGGAGCTTCCAGTGGATTAATGGGTGCTTTACAAGTTGGTTTTGGAGGTTTGGCAGGATATTTAATTATATATTTTGGAGGTGCAAATATATTTTTAATAAGTTTAATTGGAATATTGATAATGTCGACAATCTCAATTTTTTCTTCTATTATTGTTAATACAATTAAAAAGTAATTAAGGTTTTATGAAAGTAAAACAGATTCATAAAAATATTGGTGTTTCAATTGAAGGTATAGACCTTTCACGCATAGATAATATCGTTTTTCAGCAAATCAAAGATTTATGGTTAAAACATTTAATTATAATTTTTCCAAACCAAAATATTTCTGATGAAGAACATATTAAATTTGGAAAAAAATTTGGTGAACTTGAAGTTCATCCATCTTTGTCCCATAGATCATCAAAAAATCCTGAAATATATCGTGTATCAAACGTAGACGAAAATGGAAAAATTATCTCAAATAAAGAAACTTCTTGGCAATATTTAAAGCAATCTTGGTTATGGCACACAGATAGTTCTTTTAGAAAAATTCCAAGTAATGGTTCAATTTTACATGGTATTTCTACAACAAATGAAGGTGGGAATACTTTATTTGCTAATATGTATAAAGCTTATGACGATTTAGATGACACTTTAAAAGAAGAAATTAAAAATCTTAGAGTAGTACATGATCATGAATACATAATTAATTTGTCAAAAGAGTTAAGTACACGAAAAAATAAAGGTAATTACGACAAACTTGATCCCGTAATACACCCATTAGTAAGAAGGCATCCCATAACTAAAAAACCAAGCCTTTTTCTTTCTCCACATACAATGGTTAAAATTGTAGATTATGATTACGACAAAGGAAGAGAATTATTAGAAAAATTAACAAAGCATTCTATTCAACCAAAATATGTCTATGAACATATATGGAATAATGATGATATTGTAATGTGGGATAACAGATGTACGATGCATTCAGTAAAGCCCTTTGATAATAATATTATAAAGAGAATAATGCATAGGGTTACTCTAGTTGGTGATAAAGAACCATTAATGGCTTAGTTATTCTATGAATAAACAAAACATTTCAATAATTGACGCACATCATCACTTTTGGGATTTGGATAAAAATTATTACCCTTTTTTGCAAGATCATTATGAAGAAAATTTCTTTTTGGGTGACTACAGTAATTTAAAAAAAAATTATCTCCCAGAACATTACAGAAAAGATACAATCAATCACAATATAATTGGAACAATTCATTGTGAAGCCGAATGGGATAGATTAGACCAAGTAGGTGAGACTAAATGGCTCAAAAGTATAAAAGATAAATATAATTTACCTACAGCTGTTGTTGCTCACGCTTGGTTTCATACTAAAAATGCTGAAGAAGTTATTGAAAAACAGGCATCTTTTAAGTTTGTAAAAGGAATTAGATCTAAACCCATTGTAAAAAATAAAGAAAGTGACAGTTATGATAATTATGTTGGAACTATGCAAGATCAAAAATGGAGAGATGGTTTAAAACTTTTAGAAAAATATAATTTGAATTATGATTTAAGAATACCATCTTGGCACCTAATTGAGTCATTACAAGTTATTAGACTTATTCCAAATGTAAAAGTCATCATTAATCATGCAGGTTTTCCATGGGATCGAAGTAAAGATGGAATCCTGAAATGGAAAAATTCTTTAAAAATTCTAGCAAATGAAGGGAATGTATATATCAAACTATCTGAATTTGGCGTTAAAAACCAAGATTGGAATTATGAGGAGAATAAAAGAATTATATTAGACATAATTGATATTTTTTCTCCATCTAGATGTATGTTTGCAAGTAATTTTCCAGTTTCAAGTTTAAAAATTAGTTTTGATGATCTTTATAATAATTATAGCAAAATTGTAAAAAATTTTTCTCTTAATGAAAAAAAAGATCTTTTTTACAATACAGCATTAAATGTTTACAAATTAGATATAAAAATTGAGGAGTAAACACTCCTCAACTCAAGGTCATATATTGATTAATACATTTGAAGTCGTAAGAGTTCCATATTCACTTGCCTCGTTGACAATTTTTTGAAATTCTTCTGACATTCCTACTCTATCAATAATTTCACCCATAGAGGCAATTGATGAATAATAATAAACAACAAAAAGTGTGTCCATTTTGTCAGCAATGATTGGTCGAAGTGCTAACATTTTTGAATCTTCTTTTTGCACTATTTCTTCAACTTTAGATAATAACTCTATTGCTTTAGGCATAGATTTTCTTTCCATATCATATTCTCTTAGTAATAAGACATTATGATCTGGTGAAGGAGCCCCATAAACACCTGTATAAATTTCTGGCCCAATAAGTGTAGCAGCGGGACTATCTTCTCTTTCTTTCATTAAAGCTACCATCTCAGGATCTTTTGAATATGATTCAAATGATTTAGTTGCTTCACTCATGTTGTCATATATTGTTGTTAACTGAATTGCACCATTAAGCGATCCACCTATAAATTTCGCAGCTCTTGCTTTAGCTCCAGCTTTTATAACTAAGTCTCTAAATCTTGAAACTCTTGACAAAACCACATCAGATTTACCTGGAAATGGTTTCGCTATTCTTCTTGATACTATTGCCATTTTTTTCTCCTCTGTTAGATTAAAGTCATTAATTCTAATTTTTAAAATCGGTATTAATCAATGTAATAAACTTTATTAAAGAATAATCTCTGACAAAAAACATTAAATGGCTAAAAATTATACAAAAATTATCAACTCACTTCCTAGCTCTGTTCCTTTTGTGGGGCCTGAAACACAGGAAAGGCTCTTAGATAAACAATTTGATTCTCGTATAGGTGCAAATGAAAGTGTTTTTGGTCCATCACCTAAAGCATTAAAAGTTATGAAAGATGAGGCAAGTTCTCTTTGGATGTATGGAGACCCGGAGAATTTTGATCTTAAAATTGAAATAGCAAAAAAACATAATATAAAGTCAGAAAATATTGTGGTGGGTGAAGGTATAGATGGTCTTTTAGGGTATCTCGTCCGAATGTTAGTTGAACCAAATGACAACGTAGTTACAACTGATGGATCCTATCCTACCTTTAATTATCATGTAAATGGATATGCGGGCATTTTGAAAAAAATTCCGTTTAAAGAGGATTTTGAGGACTTAGCTTCTTTATCTTCTTTTTCAAAGAAACTTCGTCCAAAAATTGTTTATGTGTCTAACCCTAATAATCCTATGGGTACATTTAATAACAAAAGTGAAATTCAAGCTTTTATTAATGAAGTTCCTGATGATACCATAATATGTCTTGATGAGGCATATGCAGATTTTGTTCCTGACGATGACTTAATTGATATAAATGTAAATCAAGAAAATTTAATAAGAATGAGAACTTTTTCAAAAGCGTATGGACTAGCTGGTGCTCGAATAGGATATGGAATTGGGCATAAAAATTTGATAAATAACTTTGATAAAATTAGAAACCATTTTGGTATGAATAGAGTTTCTCAATTTGCAGCTATAGCATCTTTAAAAGACCATAATCACTTAAAAGATGTGATTTCTAGAGTTAAAAATTCATTAAAAAAATTAGAAGAAATTGCTATTAAAAATGATTGTAAATTTGTAAAAAGTTCTACTAATTTTCTTGCTATTGATTGTGGTTATGATGGTCTTTTTGCAAAGAAAGTTTTAGATAATTTAATATCAAATGGTATATTTGTAAGAATGCCTTTTACTAGTCCTGAAAACCGTTGTATAAGAGTATCTGCAGGTACGGATGAGGATATAAATTTTTTTGAGGAAAGATTTCCTAAAGCTCTAAAGGAAGCTAAAATTTTTTTTAATTATTAATATTATGGAGAGATAAAATGTTACAAGATTACCCAAATACACAGCTGTTTATTAATGGTGAATGGCAAAATTCAAAATCAAATGAAACATTAGAGATTATAAATCCAGCTACTGAAGAGGTAATTGGAAAACTGTCTCATGCTAGAAAAGAAGATTTGGATGTAGCTCTTAATGCTGCTGAAAAAGCTTTTAATGAATGGAAAAACGTTTCAGCTTATGAGAGATCAAAAATAATGAGAAAAGCTGCTGACATATTTAGATCAAGAGCTGATTATATAGCTAAATTAATGACTATTGAACAAGGTAAGCCTTTAGTTGAAGCTAAAATAGAAACTTTAGGGGCAGCTGACTCTATAGATTGGTATGCAGAAGAAGGTAGAAGGGCCTATGGACGAATAATTCCTGCAAGAGCTTCTGGTGTTTATCAATTTGTATTCAAAGAACCAGTAGGTGTTGTTGCTGCTTTTACACCATGGAATTTTCCATTAAATCAAGTTGTAAAAAAAATAGCAGCTGCTTTTGCTGCTGGATGTACTGCAATCGTAAAAGGACCTGAAGAAACCCCAGCAAGTGTTGCTGAATTAATTAAAGCTTTTGATGAGGCAGGCATGCCTAAAGGTTCAATTAATCTTGTTTTTGGGATTCCATCTGAAATTTCAGAATATTTAATTCCACATCCAATTGTTAAAAAAGTTACTTTTACTGGATCTACTGCTGTAGGTAAACAATTAGCTTCATTAGCAGGAAAATATATGAAACGGGTGACCATGGAATTAGGTGGTCATTCTCCAGCTATTGTTTGTAGAGACGCAGATGTTGATACTGCTGTTAAAATATTAAGTGCTAATAAATTTAGAAATGCAGGACAGGTATGTATATCTCCAACAAGGTTTTTAGTTCACGATTCTGTTTATGATAAATTTGTTGATGGTTTTGTTAAATCAGCTGAATCACTTAAAGTTGGAAACGGTCTAGAGGATGGTGTTAAAATGGGTCCATTGGCACATGACAGAAGGTTAACAGCTATTGAAGGGTTTGTATCTGATGCTGTAGAAAAAGGTGCTAAAATTTTAACAGGCGGAAAGAGGAAAGGTAATAAAGGTTATTTTTTTGAACCAACTGTTATGACAAATGTTAGCAAAGATGCCAGAATTATGAGTGAAGAGCCATTTGGACCTTTGGCTCCAATTTCTTCATTTAGTGATATGGACGAAGTCATTGAAGAAGCGAACAGGTTAGATTATGGTCTCGCCGCCTATGCTTATACTAATTCAGCTAAAACTGCTCAAGATTTAGGTGCTGGAATTGAAAGTGGAATGGTATCAATTAATCATCATGGATTGGGTTTAGTAGATACACCTTTTGGAGGTGTTAAGGATTCAGGATATGGATCTGAAGGCGGACCAGAAGGACTGGAAGCTTACATGACAACTAAATTTGTATCTCAAGTAGGGCTATAATTTAAAATAGGAAAAAACAATGAGTTCATGGGTTGCTCTAGATTGGGGTACAACTAATTTTAGAGCCTACCTAATGGACAATGATGATATTGTTGATCAAATTTCTACTCAAGAGGGAATGAAATTTGTTAATCAAAAAGATTTTGAAAAAATACTTATTAGAAATATATCAGCTTGGTATCAAAAATTTAATTTTAAAGTTGTTATAGCTAGTGGAATGGTAGGAGCAAAACAAGGTTGGGTTGAAGTTCCATATATCGAATGTCCTTGTGATTTAAGTAATCTTAATTTTAAAACTTTAAATATACTAGGTGATGTAAAAGTACATATATTATCAGGAATATCTCAGTCAGAGCCTGCAGATGTCTTGAGAGGTGAAGAAACTCAAATAAGTGGTTTTCTTTTAAATGATATTAATTTCAAAGGATCTATATGTTTGCCAGGAACCCATAGTAAGTGGGTTAATGTAGATAGGTATAAAATTAAAAATTTTTCTACGTTTTTAACTGGTGAATTATACGAAATAGTCAAAAATTATTCTATTTTAAAACATAGTGTAAACACTAATGATCTTGATCCTGAAATAATTAAATCAGCTGCGTGTTTAATCATCAAAAATCCCTCTATAATTTCAAACAAGTTATTTGAGATAAGAGCTGAGAATATATTAAAGAACTCAACTCAAACTTTAAACAATTCAAAATTAGTTGGTTATTTATTAGGAATTGAATTGTCTGGTAGTAGAAACTATTGGGAAGATAAAGATTTAATTATCATTGGAGCATCTAATTTGAATGATTATTATGAACTAATTTTAAATGAAAAATCTAATACAGTTAGATTGTACAATTCAAATGATATGGTCTTAAAAGGTTTATCTAGTTTTAAGAAAAGTTTAAATTTATGAAATATTCTCCATTAATTGCGATTTTGAGGGGGGTAACTCCTGATAAAATTTTAAATGTAGCTGAGATTTTAATTGAAAATGGAATTAATATAATTGAAGTTCCCTTAAATTCTCCTAATCCTCTAAAAAGTATACAATTATTGGTCGACAAGTATTCTGATAAAGCCCTTTTAGGGGCAGGTACAGTATTAAAAACGTCAGAAGTAAATAATGTCTTTAATACAGGTGCAAAGTTAATTGTTTCCCCTAACACCGATTATCAAGTAATCCAAGAAACAAAGAAATTAAAAATGGTAAGTATGCCTGGTTGTTTTACGGTTTCAGAGGCATTAAGTGCTCTTAAATTTGGAGCAGATGCTTTAAAATTATTTCCTGCGTCTACTCTTGGTCCAAATACATTTAATGCTATTAATCAAGTATTGCCAAAAGACACAAAATGTTTTGCAGTTGGTGGAATTAATTCTGATAATATGAAAGAGTGGGTTGATTTTAAAATTACAGGATTTGGTATTGGCTCAAATATTTATAATCCTAAAATGAGTTTATATGAAATTAAAAATAAAGTTGAAGACTTTACAAAAATATATCAAAATATATTAGATAAAGACTTAAAGAAAATATCATTATAGAGTTAACAATTTACGCAAGAACAATCAAAATAAATTTTAAAGACAAAATGTCAAAAGACATGTTTGTAAATTTTACAGATAATAAAGCTGACACGGAAGGCGTTAAAAATGGTACATTGCTTAAGTTTATTTTTGAAAATTCTGATACATCAGCAACATTGGTTTTGTTATTTCCAGATTTTCAAACATTTAAAAAAGATCATGATAATTTAGCAGGCCCAATTATTGAATCTTTAAAAAAACAAGAATTAAAAATACAATTAGAAGATGGACCAATTGTTGGATCAACGGCAGTCAAACAAAATTTTTTAAATGTTTTAAAAAATAATGCGACTTTTTATCAATAAATAATTTTATTCACTTGATTTGTTTTTTTTTAAATGTTAAAAGTTGCCTAGTAAACTATTGCCTAGTAAACTAAATTATGGACGAAGACTATAAAAACAATATTGGTTTCTTAATTCATGATGTTGCTCGTCTTATGAGAAACCTTTTTGATAAAAGAATGTCAGAACTTGGACTAACGAGGTCTCAATGGTGGGTTTTAAATTATTTGTATTTCAATGAAGGGATCAATCAATCGGACTTTTCAAAATTATTAGATTTAGAAAAGGCTCCATTAAGTAGATTATTAGATAGAATGGAAAAAAAAGGTTGGATAGTGAGAAAGAATGATAAAGTTGATAAAAGAATTAAAACTGTTTTTTTATCAAAAAAAATAAAGCCAATTATTCTTAAAATGAGAGATAAGGCTCAATTAACTAGGCAAGAAGCTCTATCAAATTTAAGTTATATAGAAGATCAAAATCTTAGACATTATCTTAAAAGAATTAAAGAAACATTAATCAATAAGAGCTAAGTTAATGTTTTTAAAAATGATAAAATCAAGAATATTTTTGTTAGTTGTAATACCAATTGTTTTGATGTGGATAATATTAGGTTATTATTATTCACTCGGTAAGTTAATTAAAACTGATAATGCTTATGTAAAGGCTCCAATAATTTCGGTTCAAAGTGAAGTTTCTGGTAAAATAAAAGAAGTTTTAATTAGAAATAATCAATTTGTTAAGAAAAATCAAATTCTGTTAACTATAGATGCTGAAAATTTATCAATTAAACTAAATGAAAATGAACAAATCCTTAAATCAATTGAAGAAGAAATTAAATCAAAAAAATCAAAATTAAATGAAATAGATGAAGAAATATTAATAGCTCAAGAGGATATTAGATATAGAAGCAATGAAGAAAAAAGAATTAAAAATTTAATCGATAACAAAATCAAAACTGCTAGAAGTGAAGTTAATTTCTTTAAATTAGAATATGATAGACAGTTGATGTTAAGTAAAAAAGGGTTTGGCATTAAAAAACATCTCGAAGATGCAAAATTCAAATTAGACAAAGCTAAAACAAATCTTATTTCATTAAATTTAAATAAGGAAACTGATGAAGCGAAGTTCTATAAAAAAATTGCAATTAAACAATTAAATTTATTGATAAAGAAAAAAGAAACTATATTGATAACATTAGGTGGGAAAAGAAATGTTGTTGTACAAAGTCATCCTCTTTATTTAAAGCAAAAAGCAGTTATAAATGGTATTAAATTAAATATTAGAAAATCAACTATTAAAGCTGACAAAGCTGGATTTGTAGCTAATATGAATCTTGAAAAAGGTGAGGTGGTAAGGCAAGGTCAAAAACTCTTTGTAGTTGTTCAGCAAGACAAAATTTATGTTGAGGCAAACTTTAAAGAAACTCAAATAACTAATTTTAAAATTGGTCAGAAAGGAAAATTTATTCCAGACTCCTTTCCAAATCTAGAATTTCAAACAGAAATTGAAAGTTTAAGTCCTGCAACTGGTTCGGAGTTTGCAATTTTACCTGCTCAAAATGCATCTGGTAATTGGGTTAAGGTTGTCCAAAGAGTTCCTATTATTTTGAAAATTAATGGTGTTTCAAATTTAAATAATATGAATTCAAAATTAAAAGTTGGAATGACAGTTTCTGTTGTTATCAATACTGAGTTTAAGAAAGATATTCCAATTATTATAAGACCTATTTCAAATTTATTTTATAAATTTCAAACATTATAATTGATGTATTTTTCTGAATCAGACAAATACTTTAAATGGTTTATCCTTTTGACAGGATCATTTGTTACAATGTTATATGGGATGGCTGTCTTTATTGCAACTATAGCTCTTCCCGATATGATGGGAGCTTTATCTGCAACTCAGGATCAAATTACTTGGTCTGTGACTGGTAATATAGTTGCTACAGCTATATTTACACCATTTGCTGGTTGGTTATCCAATAGGGTTGAAATTAGATATATTTTAATAATTAGCGTAGTTGGTTTTACGCTTTCATCTGTATACTGTGGATATTCATCTTCTCTTGAAGAAATAGTTGTTGCTAGATTTTTGCAAGGTGCTTTTGCTGCTCCACTTCCACCTTTATCGCAGACATTAATATTAGGTGCATTTCCAATTACTCAGAGAAATTTGGCTATGTCAGTATGGGGAATGGCAAACATATTAGGGTTAGTTATTGCCCCAATGATAGGTGGTTTTTTAGGCGAATTACTTGAATGGAGATGGATATTTTATTCATTAGTACCTTTTGGATTTGTTGCATTTGCTTTAGTATATTTTATTGTTCCTTTTTTTAAAAATACCTCTTCTAGTTCCTTTGATTGGGTAGGTTTTTTATCAATATCATTATGTGTTGGCACTCTTCAAGTAATGTTTGATAGAGGTGAAAGAAATGGATGGTTTGAAAGTAATGAAACTTTATTTCAATTAGCTTTAGCTCTTATTACATTTTATATTTTTATAGTTCATAGCGTTACCTATAAAGGACCATTTATAAATTTAAAGATTTTTAAAGATTGGAATTATTCACTTGGCTTAATTTTAATTTTTTTCTTCGGAATGTTAAACTTTGTTCCCATGATAATTTTTCCTCCACTTTTACAGGAATTACGAGGTTATCCACAATCGATTATAGGGCTTTTAATTGGTGTTAGAGGTATAGGAGCTTTTTTTGGATTTGGATTAATGGCATTTGCTTCAAGACTTGATCCAAGAATTTCTCTAGCAATAGCATTTTCATTGCAAGGACTTTCAGGTTTATATATGGCCTCATTTAATATAGATATGACATTTTCTCAAGTTGCCTGGGCTGGAATAATTCAAGGCATGGGTGTTGGAATGGCATGGGTTCCAATAAGTGTATTTACATTCTCCACTTTAAATAAAACTTATTTTGGTGAAGCTACAGCAATGTATCATTTGATAAGAAACGTTGCATCTAGTTTTTTTATTTCAATTACTGTTGCAGTTGTTTTACATACTGGTCAAATAAACTTTGGTAATTTAAGTTCTTTAGTATCAGATTGGAATACTGGTTTAGCATTAAATTTTAAAAATCAATTCATAGAAAATTTTGATCAGGTGACAATTAAGAATTTAACTAGTGAAGTTAATAGACAAAGTTTAATGATTGGGTATATTAATTCATTCAAGTTATTTGCAATTGTAAGCTTTATGACAATACCATTTTTATTTCTGATAAGAGGTCAAAAATAATGAAACAAATAATGCTTTTAGATGGTGGCATGGGTCAAGAATTAGTTAAACGAAATTCATCAACAAATGATCCTTTATGGTCAGCTAGAGTTCTTCTAGATAATTTTAAATTAGTTAAAGATTTACATATCGAATTTATAAATTCAGGAAGTTCAGTAATCACTACTAATTCATATTCTTGTACACCCCAAAGGTTAAAAAGGTATAATCTTGAAAACAAATTTAAGCATTTACAAAGATTAGCCATTACAGCTGCAAAAGAAGCTATTATGGAAACAGGTCAAAATAATAAGGTTAAAATTGCAGGATGTTTTTCTCCTCTGCCAGGGAGTTATTTTAAAGACAAATCAATAAGCAAACAAGAAATGATAGAAACCTATTCTTCGATAGCAGATCTTCAAAAAGATAACGTTGATTTTTTTATTATTGAAACAATGTCTTCAATTGATGAAGCAGTGAGTGCAGTTGAAGCACTATCTAATTTTAACAAAGAAATTATTTTATGTTTCTGTTTATCAGAGGGTGATGGTACAAAATTATTTTCTGGAGAAAACTTAAAAGAAGCCTGTGATGCAATCCAAATTGATAAAATAAACGGACTTTGTTTAAATTGTTCACAAATTGAAGATATTTCGAATGGTTTAGATATATTAAAAAAATATAATTTACCTTATGGAGCTTTACCAAATAATTTTCAATCAGTGAAACCACTTAAACTTGGAATGTCAGTTGACAACATAAAAAAAAGAAATGATATTTTAATTAAAGACTTTGTAAATTATGCAATTAAATGGCTAAATAGTGGGTGTACAATTTTAGGTGGTTGTTGTGAAATTACACCAGACTATATAAATGGATTAAACAATTATTTTATAAATAATAAATATAAGAAAATAAATTTACTTAATTAGGGAGTGATATGGATTTTAAAGGATCAAAAGAATATGTCTCAACAGATGACTTATCTATAGCGGTGAATGCTGCTATAAATTTAGAAAAACCTTTGCTAGTAAAAGGGGAACCAGGTACTGGGAAAACTGAGTTAGCAAGACAGATTTCTAAAAGTTTAAATTTAGAAATAATTGAATGGAACATAAAATCAACTACAAAAGCCCAACAAGGATTATATGAATATGACGCTGTAACAAGGTTAAGAGACAGTCAGTTATATAAAGATAAAATTGATGATATATCAAGATATATTAAAAAGGGTAAATTATGGCAATCATTTGAAAGTAACAAAAAAGTTGTTTTATTAATTGATGAAATTGATAAAGCAGATATCGAATTTCCTAATGATTTGTTACAAGAGTTAGATAAAATGGAGTTTCATGTTTATGAAACAGGAGAAACTATAAAAGCAAAGAAGAGACCAATAGTTATAATAACTTCAAATAATGAAAAAGATTTACCCGAGGCTTTTTTAAGAAGATGTTTTTTTCATTATATAAACTTTCCAAATATTCAAACTTTAAAAAAAATAGTGAATGTTCACTATCCAGACATTAAAAAAAATTTATTAGATAATGCTTTAAAAATATTTTTTGAAATAAGAGAGATTAAAGGTTTGAAAAAAAAACCTTCAACCTCAGAAGCATTAGATTGGATAAAATTATTGCTAATTGAAGATATGAATCCATTAGAATTAAAGAAAGATTCTAAGGATTTATTGCCAAAATTACATGGTGCGCTTATAAAAAATGAACAAGATATTCATCTTTTTGAAAAATTAGTTTTTATGTCAAGAGGACAGAATTAGAATGTTTTTAGATTTTTTTTTAGATCTAAAAAAAGTCAAAATACCAGTTTCTTTAAATGAATATTTTAATTTCTTGGAAGCATTAAAACAAGGCTTCTCTCTTTTTGATCTTAATTCTTTTTATTATTTGGCTCGCTCTAGTCTTATAAAAGATGAAAAATTAATTGATCGTTTTGATTTAGTTTTTTCAAAGTATTTTAACGGTCTTGAGGATATTCAACTCGATGATGTTTTAAAACATTTAAAAGTACCTAAACAATGGATTGATAAATTAATTGAAAGAAATTTTACTAAAGATGAAATAAAAAAAATTAAATCATTGGGTGGTTTAGATAAATTAATGGAAGAACTTAAAAAAAGAATAGAAGAACAAAAGAAAAGACATCAAGGTGGAAGTAAATGGATAGGAACTTCTGGAACATCTCCTTTTGGTGCATATGGATACAACCCTGAAGGATTTAGAATTGGTCAAAATGAAAGAGGTCAAGGTAAAGCTGTAAAGGTTTGGGATAAAAGAGAATTTAGAGATTTTGATGACAAAAAAGAAATTGATACAAGAGGAATGCAAGTTGCTCTAAAAAAACTTAGGCAATGGTCTAGGATAGGTTTTAGTGAAGAGTTAGATATTAATGATACAATATCATATACAGCAAAAAATGGATTTTTAGATGTAAAAACTAAACCAGAGAAAGAAAATTCTATAAAAATTCTTCTTTTTTTGGACGTTGGAGGTTCTATGGATGAGCATGTTTATAAAGTTGAAAGTTTATTTTCAGCTGCAAAAAGTTCATTTAAGCATTTAAAACATTTTTATTTTCATAATTGTTTATATGAGGGCGTTTGGAAAAATAATTCAAGAAGATGGTCTGAACAATTTGAAACTTTTGAAATTTTAAGGACATATGGTGAAGATTATAAATGCATATTTGTTGGTGATGCATCAATGAGTCCTTACGAAATTATGATACCTGGAGGTGGAAATGAACATTACAACGAAGAAGCTGGTCATGTTTGGTTAGAAAGAGTAACAAAAAAATGGAGTTCTCATTTGTGGATTAACCCAACACCTCAAAAATATTGGAGTTATTCTCATACAACTCAAATTATAAAACAGATTTTTGATAATAAGATGGTTCCACTTACAATAGAGGGGCTTGTTGAAGGAACAAAAATTTTATCTAGAAAATATTAATTTATGGATATCAATAGTGTTAAAGGTTTTGATGGTCCATATGAAACTCCTTTAAAACTTCCATCGAGGAAAGTTTTAAAATCTTGGATTGACTATAATGGACATATGAATGTTGCTTACTATACAATGGCAATAGATAATTCAATTGATTATTTTTTAGAAGAAATTTTGGGAATTGGTGAAACTCACGCTAAAACAAATGATCAAGGACCATTTGTTGTACAAGCAAATTTTAGTTATTTAAATGAAATGGTATATAAACAAGAATTTTTTGTTCAATGCTCACTAATTAATTATGACAAAAAAAAAATGCATTTATTTTTGGAAATAATTTCATCAAAAAATAATAAAATTATGGCATTCTCTGAACAATTATTATTAAATGTAAATTTAAAAAAAAGAAAGACAGAAAATTATCCTGAATGGGCTTTTAAAAGATTAACCCAATTAAAGAAGGATCATAAAGACATTCAATTTCCAAAAAATATAGGTCTTTCAATAAAGATTAAAAATCCTATCCTTTAGCATCTTTTATTGATAAATAAGTTGTTGAAATTAAAATTATTATTCCTCCAAAAATTACAAAAATATCTAATTTTTCATTAAATAACATTATGCCAGCTATTACAGACCAAACTAGCTGGAGGAAAGTAAATGGTTGAATTATAGTCATTGTTGTCGCTTTTATGGCCATCGTCATAGTTAAATGTCCAAGTGTGGCAATTATAGAAATCAAAATAATAATCGATATTTGATATGTATTTAATTCAACCCAATTAATTAGAGCTAAAGGCGTAAGAAAGATTGTAGTAAATAATGATAAGTATCCTACTATTTCTAGAGAACTTTTTGTTTCTGCTAAATACTTGACCATTAAATAAGAAAAAGAAAAAACAAATGCTGCTAAGAGCATTGAATATTGTCCTAATTTAATTTCTTGAAAACCAGGCCTTAAAATTATCATTGCTCCAATAAAAGATAATGTAATAGCAAATGCTCGAAAGCCTTTTATGTTTTCTTTAAATAATATTATTGCACCAATGCATACAAATATAGGTGTTAAATATCCTATTGCAGTTACTTCAGCTATAGTTATCACTGTCATCGAATAGAACCAAAGACTTACTCCAATAGCATGAAAAAAACTTCTTAGGACAAATTTATTCATTAGTTTAATTTGAAAGCCTCTAAAGCTATTAATTATTATTGGTAGTAAAAAAATAGTTCCAAACAAATATCTTAAAAATGCAGTCTGAGATGAAGGTATTTTTTCTCCAAGAATTTTTACAAATATTGTTACACCAACAAAAAATATGGTTGTAACAATCATCCAAAAAATACCAATCAAAGAAGATTTTTCTTTAAGTTTATTTAACATCATTAACATGTTAAATTAACTAAGTATTAATTACTATATCTTTATCTACATACCTTGATAATTTGGACCCCCACCACCTTGCGGTGAAACCCAATTTATATTTTGAGTTGGATCTTTAATATCACAAGTTTTGCAATGTACACAGTTCTGTGCATTAATTTGTAATTGTTTTTTATTGTCTTTTTCGACAATTTCGTAAACGCCTGCTGGGCAATATCTTGTTTCAGGATTATCATATTTTTCAAGATTTATTTTGATTGGAACAGACTCATCTTTTAATTGAAGGTGGCAAGGTTGATTTTCTTCATGGTTTGTTCCTGAAAATGAAACGTTAGTTAATCTATCAAAACTAATTGCTCCATCTGGTTTGGGATATTTTATTGGTTCATATTTTTCTTTAGTTTCTAATGCTTCATGATCACTATGTTGATGTTTTAAAGTCCATGGAGCTTTTCCTCTAAACAAATAAGTATCAATCGCACTATAGGCTAATGCTTTCCAAAACCCCCATTTGAAAGAAGGTCGAATATTCCTTACTGAGTAAAGTTCTTTATAAAGCCAACTATTTTTAATATTTTCAGAAAATGCTGTAAGCTCGTTTACTTTATCTATATTTTCAATAATTGTCTCTGCAGCAATTATTCCAGACTTAATCGCTAAGTGAGTACCTTTAATTTTTGGAACATTTAAAAAACCTGCTTCACAACCCACAAGTAAACCACCAGGAAAAGTTAATTTTGGTAATGATTGGATGCCTCCTTCATTTAAAGCTCTAGCACCATAACTAATTCTTCTTCCACCTTTTAAATGTTTAATAATTTCAGGATGGTGTTTAAATTGTTGAAATTCTTCATAGGGTGATAAGTAAGGATTCTTATAATCTAATCCTACAACAAACCCTATTGAAACCAAGTTTTTATCAAAATGATACAAAAATGAACCACCATATGTGTCACTGTTTAAGGGCCAACCAGTTGTATGAACTATTTCACCAGCATTATGATTTTTAGGATCAATTTCCCAAAGTTCTTTTATTCCAATCGCATATGTTTGACCTTGATTATTTTTGTTTAAGTCAAATTTATTCATTAAAATTTTTCCTAAATGACCTCTGCAACCCTCTGAAAAAATTGTTTGTTTTGCTAATAATTCAATGCCTGGCTCATAGTTTGGTCCCTTAGTTCTATCTTTCATTACACCCATGTCATTTGTTGCAACCCCTGACACGCTTCCATCAGAATTAAAAAGTATTTCACTAGCTGCAAACCCTGGATAAATTTCAACGCCTAAATTCTCAGCATACTGACCTAGCCAAGAACATAATTTGCCAAGACTAATTATAAAATTTCCATGATTATTCATTTGAGGAGGAGTAGGCAATTTAAATGATTTTTCTTTTGTTAAATATAAGAAGTGATCTTTTTTTGCTTTGGTATTTAGGGGTATATCTGTTTCCTCCCAATTAGGTATTAATTCAGATAAACTTTTTGTTTCAATTACCGCGCCTGATAAAATATGTGATCCTATCTCTGAACCTTTTTCAAGAATACAAACAGAAATATCTTTATTTTTTTCTTTACTAAGTTGTTTTAACTTTATGGCAGTTGCTAATCCTGATGGCCCTCCACCAACTATAACAACATCATATTCCATTTTTTCACGATCACTCATTCGTTTTCCTAAAGTTGTTGAAAATTATACAATATTATTTATTAATAATATATATTATCTAAAATTTAAAGAGAGTTATTAAAATATAGAGATTTTTATGGATCCATTGATAGGTGTTATAATATTAGCTGTTTATCCTATTGTTTTAGTAGGTGCTTTAATCTTATTTGGAAAATATTCAAAAAATCCAGAATAGGATATTAAGAATTTTTTATTGATTTAAAAAATGCTTCAAATGGCATTTTTATGCATGTATGTCTATTTTTAATATCTTGTATTGGTGAGAATATTTTTAATTCCTCAGGTAATTCATCAGGATAGTTATCATAGTTTTTAGAAAGCCATTTATTAAAATATTCCATGAAATCATTTATTGGTAAGTTTTTATTAGAAAAATAATTAACAACAAGTCCTGCTGATGCCTCACATAAAGCACAACCTTTTACTTTTGCAGATAGGTTTTTAATACTGTTATTTATAATATTAATTCTAACCTCAACTAAATCACCGCAAAGAGGATTTTTAACTTCTTTAGAAAAATTAAAATCTATTATTTCTAAACTTTCTCTATTAGTAGAGGCTAATTTTAGAATTTTTTTATGATAAATAGTTAAATCGTTCAATTTTGATTAAGCAGTAGCCAAACTACCGATCCTATCGAAATAGCATAAAAGAGATATATTAATAGGTGAGCATTATTATAGATATTTTCCTCAGGAACCCCTTTAGGTAATTTTTTTTTGTTCATTTTTTTCCTCTTCAATTTGAGTTGTTCCATCTACAATTTTTACAAAATTATCGAAAAATTTTCCAGCTAATTTTTTTGACGTTGAATCAATTAATCTTGAGCCTAATTGAGCTAATTTACCACCTATTTGAGCTTCTACAGAATATTTTAAAATAGTTGTATCTTGATGTTTTTCTAAATTAATATTTGCGCTTCCTTTAGCAAATCCAGCAGCACCACCTTTTCCACTTCCAGAAATCGTATAACCTTCATAAACTTTTATGTTTGAAAGTTTAACTTCTCCATTAAATTTTGCTGACACAGGCCCTATTTTAATTGTAACTGTAGCTTTGAATTCATTATCATTTACTTTGATTAATTCTGTACAACCTGGAATCGACTTTTTAAGAACTAAAGGATCATTTAAGTTTTTCCATACATTCGCAACATCTGTTGGTAGGGTGTATTCGCCATCCATTTTCATTTGCAACTTCCACCTATAAATTAACTTATATGGAGAAAAATAAGTATAAACACAATTATTCCAAAAATTTGTAATACAATTTGCGTATCAAAACCGGCTTCTCTATCAATAACCTTATTTTCGAACATAATATCATGAAAAAAGTTTTTAATAGAATTAAAACTTTTAAAACAATTTAATGAAAATTTTTCATTAAGAATTTTTAAACCATTAACAAGATTTGAAATTACAGCTGGGAACATTCTTCTGTAAAACCAATCACTATTTAATACTGTAGAATTTAATTCTGGTGGATAGATCTTAAAATGCCATAAACATATAAAAGCAAATGCTGCAAATGTTAAAAGTTGTAATTGAGATAAAACATGACTGAAGTCATAAGGTTGATAGTCAACTGAATAAGGAAGTATTTGATAAAAAATAGATGGGAAAACTCCAATTAATATACATAATGCTGATCCAATTGCCATTGCAACTATCATATTTAATGGTGCTTCTTTAGGTTTATGACCGGATTCGTGAGCAAAGAAAGCAAAGAATGGTATTTTAATTCCAGAATGGTGTAATACACCCGCTGATGCAAATAAGAGCATAAAATAAATGAAAGATAATCCTTCATATCCTAATGATGACATGATAAGCGATTTTGCAACAAATCCACTAAAAAGTGGGAATGCAGAAATTGAAATTGCTCCAATTATTGAGCACACAGCGGTTATAGGCATATATTTAAATAATCCTCCTAATTCAGAAGCCTTACAAGTTCCAACTCTATATAAAACAGCGCCCATACTCATAAACAAAAGACCTTTATATATTATGTGTGCAAATGCGTGCGCAACAGCCCCATTAATAGCCAACTCTGTGCCAATCCCAACTGCAACAACCATAAAGCCAAGTTGGTTATTTAAGCTATATGCTAATACTCTTCTGAGATCGTTTTCAATTACAGCAAAAAATATAGGAAAAAATGTCATTAAAGCGCCTATATAAATAAGGATGTCTGTTCCTGCAAATGACCTTGCTAACGCGTAAATGGCCAATTTTGTTGTAAATGATGACAATGCCACAGTTCCAACTTCACTTGCTTCAGGATATGTATCTTGAAGCCAGCCATTTAGAAATGGAAAAGCAGCTTTAATTCCAAATGCTAAGAAGATTAAAAGACCTGATGTGTCATCTATTGACATTTGACCTAATAAAGCGTTTCCATTTGAGTGTAAAAATAAAACAGCTCCTGCTAACAAAAACATCCCTGAACCTACTTGAATTACAATGTATCTAAAAGCAGCTCTATAAGCCCTTGAAGTATTACCACCTAAAATTAAAAATACTGAGGTAAATGCAGTAGCTTCCCACCAAAAGAATAATGTAAATAAATCTCCTGCATGCAATGCTGCAATAGCTGCACCAGCATAACTTATTACAGCTAAATTTTCTTTCCAATCATCTTTATGACTTCCATAAATTATTGTAATGAATGCGGCTATATGAAAAACAATAGCAAAAGGGAGTGATAAATTATCAGAGTGATTGATTATAAAATCATAGTCTAAAACATTTATTATCAAATGTGTTCCAAATCCATTGAAAAGTGAAAAAGCAGATAAGATGACCAAAAAAATCATATAAACTTGTCTACCAAGTTTTGGAAGGAAGGGGATTAAAAATGCCCCGATAAACATTATAAATCCGGGAGGTAAAGAATTAATCATAATAATCCTCATCTCTCATGAATATTGATCTTAAAGCCACACCTACTTTGAAAATTACGATACATGAAATGTAACCAAAGAGTGCAGGAAAAAATAAAAAATTCTCAATTTCGAATTCACCATGTCTATGACCAACAAATTCAAGAAGTAACAATATGATACATATAAATAAAACGATAGAATTTATTTTGCCGAAATTTTTAATCAATTTTGTAAAAAACATCATTGGTTTCCAAATAATAAGTTAGTTATATTTTTAAGTGGTTCTATGTAAATAAATAACACAATCGTTAACATTGCAGCAAATAAAGTTGGATATACTATCAAAGGGTGTTTAGTAACTTGAGTATTTGTTTTTTGAGGCTGAAAAAATGCTTTAGCTGGAATTTCTAATAAATAATAGACATTTAGTAAAGTTGAAATACAAAGTATTGAAATAACAACCAAATACTCTTTTTCAACTGAACCTAACATTAGATAAAATTTACTCCAAGATCCACCCATTGGCGGGACTCCAATAATTGATAAAGAACCAATAAAAAAGGCTATAAAGGTTAAAGGCATAGATTTTCCTATTCCATTTAAATCTGAAATTTTTGATAAATGCGTTGCAACATATATTGAACCGGCTGCGAAAAATAATGTAATTTTACCTACAGCATGCATTACAATATGAAGTGATGCACCTTGTACAGCAATATTTGTTGCAATGGCTCCACCTAAAACTATGTATGATAATTGACTTATTGTTGAATAAGCTAATCGAGCTTTTAAATCATCTTTAGTAATTGCAATACAACTTGATAAAAGTAAAGTTATACTTGAAACCCAGATTAACCAAACAGCGCCGTTAGTTTCAGTTAGAAAATCAATTCCAAATACATGCGTTATTACTACCAACATGGAAAATACGCCAGCCTTTACAACTGCTACTGCGTGTAATAATGCTGACACTGGAGTAGGTGCGACCATGGCTACTGGCAACCATCTATGAAAAGGCATTAATGCAGCTTTACCAATTCCAAAAGCAAATAAAGCCAATAAAAATGGGACATATTCATTGGATATATTACCTTTTAAAACTCCATTTGGAGAAAAATCTAAACTACCAGTTAGTACCCAAACTATAATTATAGCTGGAAGTAAAAAAACTATTGATGTTCCTACCAAAATACCCATGTAAAGTCTTCCAGCTTTTTTAGCTTCATCATTTTGCTTATGAGCAACGAGGGGATAAGTAGAAAAGGTTAAAACTTCATAAAAGATAAATAATGTTAAAAGATTACCAGAATAGGCAATACAAATTGCTGCAAAGATAGCTATTGAATAAAAAGTAAAAAATCTTGTTTGATTTTTCTCTTTATTGCCTCTCATATATCCAATGGTATAAATAGAAGCTAAAATCCATAAGCCTGAAGCTACAAGTCCAAATATTACACCTAAACCAGTAATTTTAAATGAAATAGATAATGTTTCGTTTATTTGAAAAAATGTAAAATTAAGCATTTCTCCATCTAAGTACAATGATGCAATATTAAGAGAACTATAAAAAGTAACGATTCCACCAATTGGTCCTAAGCTATCTCTTAAATTTGGGCTTGATGATAATAAAGGAGTTATAAAAAACGCAATAAGAGGTGTTAAAATTGATAAATATATATAGAATTCATTGGCCATTATTTTATTCCACTTATTAATGCGTCAGAAGCAATAAAGCTATTATCAATTATCAAACCGGCATCTATACCGAAATAAATATTTAAAAAAGTAATAAATAAAAGTGGTATATAAATTTCAGGTAATTCTTTAATTTTTTCAGGTTTTGAATTTTTTTGGTTATACCAAAGACCTTCTATCAGTTTCCAGATATAGATTAATGACAAAGCAGAACTAACTAAAATTAAAAAAGGAAGCCATATTCCCTCACTCATGTAGGCAGCTTTAATCAAATAAAGTTTAGATATAAATCCAACTGTTAATGGTAATCCTGCTAAACTTAACGCACAAATCACAAAAGCAAAAAAAGTAATTGGTAGTCTCCTTCCAATGCCAGCGATAGTATTAACATCAATTCGTTTTAAGGTGTAATATCCCATGGCTACAACTGACATAAATAGACCAGCTTTTATTAGCGCATGATTAATTAGATGAATAAAACTCGAAGCAATTCCAGAGCTTGTTGCTAAAGAAATTCCAAGAATGATATAGCCTATTTGTGCAATTGAAGAATGTGCTAAAAGTTTTTTTACATCTTTTTCAAATATTGCCATAATAGTTCCTGCAAACATCGCTAAAATTGCAAGATATAGCAAAATGTATCTAAGACTTTCAAATGAATAGATTTCATATGAAGATCCAAAAATGGTATATGAAATTCTAACTAATATATATATAGAAACTTTTGTTGCTGTGGCAGCTAACAAAACAGAAACTGGTGACGGAGCATAAGCGTAAGCATTTGGCAACCAAATATGTAGAGGAAAAACTGCTGCTTTAACCATTATACCTAACATCATAAATGCGAATGCAACTATAACTGATTTATTTAGTCCTAGAGCTGGAATTTTTTGAGCTAAATCACCCATATTTAATGTCCCAGTCACACCATATAGTAGTCCAACACCAATTACATAAAAGGTTGCGCCGACTGCACCTAAAATTAAATAATTATAGCCTGCAACTAAAGCTTTTCTATCTACTTTTGATCCTAATGCAACAAGTGCTACTGCAGATAGTGATGAAATTTCTAGAAAAACAAAAAGGTTAAATGCGTCAGCAGTAGTAATTAAGCCAATCAAACCTGCTATTGTTAGTAACCACAAACTATAAGTTTTAGAAACAAGTTTTTCATCAATTTCTAAAGTAAAAAAATTATGTGCAAATAATGTCGCTATTAAGCCAATTACTGAAACTATCATAATTGGAATTATACTTATTGTATCAATTACATATTCTATACCGAGTGGTGGTGGCCAATTACCTAAATAGTATGAGATATTACTTTTATAAGAAACTTCAAAGCAAAGAAGAATTGTAAATATCATTGTTAGAAAAGTTGCAAAAGTAGAAAGGGCCCATGCTAATCTATTGTTATTTAGAACTGCGACTATCAGTGAGAACATCAAAGGCGTTATAACAATAAGTATAGGTAAATTTTTAATTATAAATGACATCATTCTTAATTTTTATCTTCAAGATATTTTTCATGATATTCGACTAAATCTGATGCAGAAATTTCATCTTCATTAATAGTTCCATATGCTTTGTTAATTCTGACCGTTAATGCAAGACCGAGTGCAGTTGTCGCAACGCCAACAACAATTGCTGTAAGTATCAGTACATGTGGAAGGGGATTCGAATATATTTCATTTACATTATCAGTTAAAATTGGAGCAGTGCCTCCAGCAATTTTCCCGAATGTTATATACAAAAGAAAAACAGATGTTTGGAAGATAGCTAGACCAACTATTTTTTTTAAAAGGCTTTTTTTTGAAATAACAATGTAAAGTCCAATCATCATTAAAATGAATACAATCCAGTAATTCCAAACACCAAATATCTGATCAATCATTATTTTTCTTTCCAAAGTTAAAGTTAGCGAACGAGTAAAATAATGAAATCATTACATTACAGACGGTTAAACCAACTCCAAATTCAACAAGTAATATACCTATATGTTGACCAGCTTCTTTTGTTGAACCTAAAACATCATAACTCAGATATGGGTCACCTAAAATTAACCCAATTATTCCAACAAACCCATAAAGAAAAGCCCCCAATGCAAGTAAAAAGAAATTTAATTTTGGTGGCATAATCACTTTACAATCTTCAACACTAAATACCATGGCGTACAATATAAAGGCTGCGGCAACGATAACGCCAGCTTGAAATCCTCCTCCTGGACCAAAATCACCATGAAATTGAACATATAAACCAAATAAAATAATTGGAGTAAATAAAACTTTTGTACATACTTTTAAAATCAAATTATCCATATTTTTATTTTTTTTCCTTATTAATTTTTGATATTTTTGAAACTCCATCATGTAATAAAACTAATACAGCGATACCAGCAGTATATATAACAACTGTCTCACCAAAAGTGTCATATCCCCTGTAGCTTGCAAGAATAGAAGTGACTACATTTGGAATACCTATATGGTTTCGTGATCCTTCAATAAAGTCTTGTGCAAGGTGTTGATGAGCGGGGTTTTCTAATTGTCCAACTAATGGCAAATCATAGCTTGCCCAAATTAACAATCCTGAAACGATTGTACATGTGCATATTGCATAAATATGTTTTAGGTTAAATTTTTCCTCTTTTTCCTCTTTTGGGAGATAGCTTAATGCTGCTAAGAATAATATTGTTGAAATTCCTGCTCCAACAGATGCTTCTGTAAATGCAACATCTACTGCATCTAGACTTACAAACATAAGAGCTGCAACTAGAGAATATGTGCCAGTTAATAATATAGTTGATATCACTTTTCGTGTATTAATAATAAATATTGCTATTGTTAACATTAGAGTTACAAGAAATGCATTTATAATAATTTCGCCTATCATAGAGTTTTACCTTTTGTCTTTCCTACAGGATTAACACCTTTTTTTCTAGCAAGGTTTGCGGTTACATGCCCTGTAATAGGACTTGTGAAAAATATAAAAATTCCAATAAATACTAATTTTGCAGTAATCAATGAAAAGCCACTTTGTAAAATCATTCCTAATATTATAAATGACGCTCCAGCTGTATCAATCATGCCAGCCGCATGTATTCGAGAAAAAACATCAGGTAATCTTATCAGTCCTATAGATCCAGTTAATATAAAAAAAACTCCAGCTACAAAAGATATTATAGATATTATTTCAATTGAGATATCTAACATTTATTTATCCCCAAGAGTTCCTTTATCAAAAAGTTTTAAAACAGCAACTGTTCCGATAAAATTTATGAGTGCGTAGACTATAGAAATATCTATAAATTCTGGCCTACCCATATAAAAACCATGAACAGAAATTCCTAAAACTATTATTGTGCCAATACTATTTGCAGCTAATATTCTATCGAATGTAGTTTTCCCATTAATCAAACGAACTAAAATTAACAAAAAAGATATCGCAAGGGCAATCAAAACAGCTAAAAACATTATTTTCCTTTTTCTAACCAAGTTACCATTCTATCCATCTCAGAACTTCTAACGTCATCACCAAACTCTTTAGTTAATGCATGAACTTCAAATACATTATCTTTTATTTGTGTGGTTACAGTCCCAGGTGTAAGCGTGATAGAATTTGCATAAGTTACTTTTCCTTCGTTTGTTTTTTGGGTAGCTTTAACAGAGAATAATTCTGGTTCTTCTGATTTAGATAAAATAACTTTAGCTGTTGTTATATTTGATATGAAGATTTCTTTGATTAACCAAATTGTATATTGAATTAATCGAGGAAAAAAATAAATCGGTATAGTTTCGTTATCCAAAAAATTTCCTTTGATTGTCAAGTAAACACATAATAAACAAGAAATTACACCAAGTGATGTAATTAAAACTGTATAATGGCCAGACATTAATAGCCAAAAACCAAATAACGATAAGAATAATGTAATACTTTTACTATTAATCATGATTAATGAATATAATCACGGTTTAATAAATAATTCAATATTATGTATCTTTTTGATTATTTTTTTATTGTATAGGAAATTTTGAAAAACATTGTAAGCCTCTAAATCATAAGCACTAGGACGTAAGGCAAATCTTCTTACAGTATCTCGATAAGCTCTTTTGTTTAATTCATCGTTTAAGCCTTTTTTATAACTTGAAAAATCTTTCCATGTTTCTTCAGGGCTATTAACAATCTTAATTGTAGCTTTTTGAATAGCTTTTAGAAAACTCGTAAACTTTTGTTTTTTTCTATCATTTTTATTAATAATATAGATTAGTTCTTCATAATGAGGAACTCCATGTTCTTCTGGATAGAACGCTTTTCCAGCTCGGTTTACAATATCCATTTGGTTAAGTTCAAAGTTTCTAAATGCTCCAATTACGGCGTCTACTTTTTTAGAAATTAATGAAGGTGATAGTGAAAAATTAATATTAATAAGTTCAACATCTGATAATTTTAATCCATATTTTTCAAACATTCCTGACAAAAGTGCGTCTTCAAAACCACCAACAGAAAAACCTATTTTTTTATTTTTAAGATCTTTAATAGATTTTATTGGTCCGTCTTTTAAAACTACAAGACTATTTAGTGGTGTGCTAACTAAAGATCCTAGTCTTACAATTGGAAGAGACTGATCAATTTGCAAATGAAATTGTGGTTGATAAGATATCGCTATATCAATTTTTCCAGCTGCGACTTGTTTAGGAGGATCATTTGGATCAGCAGGCTCAATGATTTCAACCTTTAATCCATTTTCTTTAAAATAACCATATTGTTCGGCTATAATAACTGGTGCGTGATCTGGATTAATAAACCAATCCAATCCTAGCTTTATATTATTTTCATTTGATATAGAAAATGAAGAGTAAAAAATAAAATTAAGAAATAAAATTAAAGATAATAATCGCATAATGAACTCCCTCCGCTAGCATTATCTAGATCAGGTTTTTAGGGTATATCTCAGCTTTAAAAAGCACCCCTGTTGGAGACAATATCGCATTAACTTTAATTGATGTAAACTAATTATTCCCACCAAATCAACTTTTTGAGTATTAAGTCAATAAGATGATAAAGTGAGATAGTAATAACAATTAAAATTATTAATGCTGCAAACATATTATCAATTTGTAATCTTGCGTTACTATAAATCATATAAGATCCTAATCCTTGACTTCCTCCAATCCATTCGCCAACAACTGCTCCAATAGGTGCAAAACAAGTCCCAACTCTTATACCAGAAAAAAGTCCAGGTAATGCATTTGGGAGTTTAATTAGGTTAAAAATTTGCAACTTTGAAAACCCTAATGTTTGTCCAGCATGAATATATTCTTTAGGGATTTTATTTAGTGCATCTGAAAAGTTTGACGCGATAGGAAAGAAAACAATTATAGTTCCTATTATAACTTTACTTGATATTCCATAACCGAACCACAAAACTAAAATTGGAGCCAGGGCAAACACTGGTATTGATTGACTTGCTAGCAATAAAGGCATGATCCATCTTTTAAGTCTCTCAGATAATGAAATTAAAACTGCAAAAAAACTTCCTAAAACTATTCCGAAAAACAAAGATAGTAAAATCTCCAATAAAGTAATTGATGAATGATTTAAAATTTCAGAAAAATTATTAAATAAAGCAATTGCTACTAAATCAGGTGAAGGTAAAATGAAAGATGGCAGTTCAAATAATAAACAAATAATGTACCAAAAAATAATAATGACTAAAAATGTAACCAATATTCTAAACATACCTATAAATAGCATATTAAGATGAAAAATTTTCTTTTTTCTAGCAAAATTTTTAAAGGATCAAGATATGGTGAAGGACACCCTTTAAATATTGATAGAGTTTGGCCAAGTTTAGATCTTTTAAAAATTATGAATTGGGTCTCTAATGAACAATTAGTATTTAATGAACCTGCTAGTATTGATGAATTAACAATATTTCATGATATTGATTATTTAAGAATTTTGCAAAAAGCTGAAAAGTTTCAAGATTTAGAATTAAAAGAGAAGAAAAAATATAATTTAGGTGTTGGTGTAAATCCAATATTTAAAGAAGTTTACTCAAGGCCAGCTTCAGCAGCAAAATCTTCTATGAGAGCAATAGAATTTTTAGCAAGTAATAAAGCAGAGAAAATTTTAAATTTCTCTGGTGGAACACATCATGGAAGAAAGAATTTTGCTTCAGGTTTTTGTTTTCTTAATGATTGCATACTAGCAATTTTAAAAGCTAAAGAATTTGGCTTTAACAAAATTTTATATATTGATTTAGATGCTCATCATTGTGATGCAGTTCAGGACTATTTCTTAGATAATGACAATGTACAATTAATATCAATACATGAAAAAAATAAATGGCCAAGAACTGGTAAAATAGAAGAATCAAAAATTAATAATTTAATGAATATTCCAGTTCCTGAAAATTTTAATGATAATGAAATGCTTTTTATTCTTAACGAATTAATAATACCTTATTGTAAAGCAGTAAACCCAGACATTACAATTATTCAAGCAGGAACAGATGGTTTAAAAGATGATCCACAGTCAAAAATGATACTTTCAAACTCTACATATTGGCATACAATTTCTATGTTAAAAGATATATCCACAAAAACACTTATTTTAGGAGGTGGTGGTTATAACCCTTATATAACTGCAAAAGCTTGGGCTGGAAATTGGCTAGTATTAAATTCAAAAGAAAAACTTCTTCAATCTAAATTGAATGATGAATGTAAAGAAATACTTAGATCATTAAAATGGAAAAATTCAAGAGTAAGAAATGGAATACCAAATAAGTGGTTAGATAAATGGATTGATGATGAAGTAGAAATGCAAATTAGAGATGAGGTGAACGAAATTGTTCTTTATATTCAGAAAATTAAGAAGCTATAAATATCTTTTATTTTTATTATTTAGCTTCTCTATAATAACTCAAAAATCAATATCCTGTGAAGCCCAGAATCTAAAACAAGAAAAATTATTTGTAGAAAATAAATTGTCAAAAAATAAAGTATTATTTTTAGTTGAATTAGCAAAAAACAACTATGAAAGACAAAAAGGATTACAGTGTAAAAAAAAACTTAAGAAAAATGAAGGTATGTTATTCATATGGTCTAATGAGGATTACAGAAGTTTTTGGATGAAGAATACAGTCATACCTTTAGATTTAATTTTCATTAATTCAAGCTTAGAAGTTACAGAGGTTTATTTTGATGCAAGACCATTTAGTGAAAAATCAATTAGAAGTGAAAAAAGAGCTAAATTTGTTCTAGAGTTAAATGCTGGTGTATTTAAAGAGCTAGGTTTTGACATAGGTGATAGAATTATATTTTAAAAAAAATAAAAAAATTGTTTTAAAAAACTTAAATTTAAATTAAAAGAATCATAACGGGGCGTAGCGCAGTCTGGTAGCGCATCTGGTTTGGGACCAGAGGGTCGGGAGTTCGAATCTCTCCGCCCCGACCAATTTAATAATTATAAATTTTCTTTTTGGCCTGTTTTTTCTAAAGTTTATAATCTATAGTTGATATAGAGTTTTTAAAGATATGTTTAGACTAGGAAATTAGAAATGACTTTTTCTGGTCTTAAAAAATGAATTGCCATTTAATTATGTCACATTTATAACTTTATGAGATATCGAATCTTATTTTAATTTAATGATTTGATCTGCAGTTCGTCTCTGATTTGCCACAACACGTTCGCGGTCTGCTTGTATGCGTTCACGTCGTTTAGCAATTTGATCACCAAGTTCCAAGATACCTTTTGTATCATCCTCAACACGTCTCACTAAATTAGTAGCTTCATTCTCTGCAACATGAGCTCTATCTAAAAGTTTTTGTAATCGCTCGGTATTAGATTTTACAGATTGTGCATTTGTATTAGGAGTTGCTTTTGTCATTTGCTTACGAATTGATCCATCAGCCCACTCAGCATTCTCAGAAATCATGTCATCTCCTTGTTCAACTACTGCTTCGTTCGCTTCAGTAATCAAACTGTTAACTGACTGCAACATCTGATTTACTTCAATCATTTTAGTAGCAATATCTCGTAAAGTATCGTTAAGATCAGTACGGTTTTCAAGTTGCTCAATCCTTACTTGATTTAACATCCGTACCTTGAAATTAGTTTGTACGTCAGATGATGGTTCTAGCGCTTCAAGCATTGCCATTCGGCAACCATATAGATCATTTACATTGTCAATTGCTATTGATCGGTTGCCCATAAAAGCAGAGGTGAAATTTCTTTGTAGCAACGAACGATTTTCTTCAATATCAGCCAGTAAAAGCATGAGTTCGGCGTATGTCGTAGATACTTCTGCATCCAGCTCAAAAATCTTACGTCTGTTCTTACGAATATTTGTTTTATTTTCAGATATTAAATCAGTTTTTTTTACCATGGTTTCACCTATTATTCTGTAATTTCTTCTAACTGTGAGTTTTCGTCATCCTGGAGTGAATGTTTGGTGGATCTCTTTAGTTTATTCATATAAATTATTCCTTTGTTGGGCTCTGATAATTCGCAAAAGCGATAAATAAAATCAAATATATTCTCTGCTTGATCAGCAGTCACTACAACATGAAATTGCTCTACATCAAATGAACCTGAAACACCTGCGACGGCTTTCTGCCCTATTATCGTGCCAGCCACGTTGTAAAAGTAAACCTCATTGATACCACGTTTCATAAGTTCAGGAATTAACTTGTCGGTACCACCCTCATACAATATACCCGAAATTAACCATGTGTAGTCAAGATAGCGTACCCGAGGATCTCTTTTTACTTCAGGAAAAACCATTTTATGAACCTACATATTTAGATAAAATCGAAGGTGGAACGTAGGTGGCAGCCTGCATTAGAGGGGTGGCATACATGAAACCCATACCAGGCGTATCTAACTTTCCAGCTAAAAACATTCGTTCAAAAACTCTATCTACTTCGTCACTTGAAACCATTACATTGACAACATCTCTTTCGGCATCTACAGCTACACCCAAAGCACCTAATCTTTCACGAATTCCTACGCCCATTGCGCCATGCACAGTTGACCCTTGAATTCCTACTTCTAATAAAGCATCAGTTATGATCTCACCATAACCTTGTTGTACAACTGCTGTAATTAATGTTGCTTCAGTCAATGTTGTAAATGAACGTTTCATTTTGTCTCTCCTTCAAGGGCAAGCTCACGGGCAACGCGGCGTTCCTCACGTTTTATTTTAAATTGAACATAAATACCAAGCGTTAAAACAGCGACAATAGGGCAAATTGATGCTGCAGCCAAAATACCAAATCCATCGGTTGAACCGAGCGCATTTCCAAATCCTAGTCCCATAGCAAGGACTAGTGGAACAGTTACAGGCCCGGTTGTTACACCTGCTGAATCCCAACCAACATTGACGAATTCTTCAGTGGATAAAAAAGTTAAAATTAATCCAAGAGTATAACCAGGTATTAAAATATACATTATATGAAATCCATATATGAGCTTCAAAACACCTAGCATTATTCCAGTAGCCACACCAAATGCAACTGCTATCATTAACATAGATTTTTTGAATGCCCCGTTGGTTAAATTCTGTACTGTCATTCCAAGAGCGTTTAGAGCAGGTTCTGCAAGAGTAGCTGAAAGACCAAGAACCCAAGCAAATAAAGCTGCAATCCCAACACCTACAGCCATGCTATATAGTGGACTTGCCGTGATAGCATCAATTGATGTAAAAGCACCTGCAATCAATCCGCCAGATTGATCTCCAAGTTTTGCTAAACCATAGGTTAAGCCAACGTTAAAGATGCACATTCCAACAACAGCTAGTATAATACCATAGTAAGTAATGAAAGCATTTTTTAACTTTTCACGTAAAATTACTAATAACACTACTGCCAAAAAAATTACCAATGGCACAATGGCTCTTACCCCTAAGATTACTTCTGTCCAAGGAGTAACCTCGTACCATTGTGGTTGAGTTGTAGCAGTCTGTGCGGCCAATTTGATTTCAGCAGCCTTTTCGATAATTAGTTCTGGAGGAACGGTATAGGCTGTGTAAAAACTTAGTATCAAAACGCCTAGAATTGGGAACACTGATGCCAATGTCACAATACCAAATCCAGACAATGAAGAATCAGCGCCTTTACCGGCTGCTGCCGCAACACCGATACCTAGTGCAAGTACTAAGGGCACTGTAACTGGTCCAGTTGTAACTGCTCCACAATCCCATGCCAAACCAACGATTTTAGTTAATTCAGGATCCATAAATGCAATAACACTTAAAATCAAAGTAGGTACGACACTTAAAAAAATCATTGGCTTTAAACTCCAACCCCGTAGAAACCTTACTGTCCCTAAAACTGCCGCCAAACCAACTCCAAGTCCAACAAGTAAAACAGTTGCACCTGAACGATCATTTAGTAGTGTAAATAAATAAGGTGCTTGTTTTGGATCAACAATTGATCCAGCCACCTGTAATGCACCAATTGCTGGTTCGGCAAAAGTCACACCTATTCCCAACAAAAATGCAATAAATAGTACGCCAGCCAAAGGTAGTTTACGTGGTAAAGTATTCCCAATTATCTCACCAAAAGGCATCAGGCCAAGCTTCAAGCCTTCCATAAACATCATTAAGCCAATCATAACTGCAAACAATCCGCCTGCAATTATACTTGCGTCCATCACAGGTGTTTGAAGAACCAAATATTGGAAAAGGGCTAAATAAATTGCAAGTGGAACAACTGCACGTGCTTGATCAATAAATCGTGTAGACAAATACGGTTGTAAAATTTTGAGTATATCTCCACCCCCTAATTTCATTTTTGGAACTGGTTGTGGATGTTCATTACCATGACGATCAAACAATGGCTCTGGCATTAATTCTTGGTATGGAATTTTTTGACTATCGATTGACATTGCTTGGATATAATCACCAAATCGTATGGTTTTGCGACGCGACATAACTAATCCTTACAATGAATTTTACTAACTTATAATAAATACCTGTATTCATTAATTAAATCAATAAATTTTGTTTAGGAATATTTAAAGATAAATTGTTAAACTAATGAATTGTTAATAAAAAAATTGTAATCTTATCATTATCAATTTTTTAAAATTGCTTAGCGTAGTCTAGTAACGTATCTGGTTTGGGGCCAAAGAGTCGGAAGTTGTAAACTTGCCATTTCAAAAAAAAAACCAACAATTTGATCAATTAATAAACAAATTTACTTTTTTGCACAAATTTTAATATTCTTTATTGATATATATAATTAAATAGTCCAGACTTTTTATTTATAACTTAAATTTAGCTTAATACGTTTAGTTATTATTTAAACTTAATTAAGGAGAAATTATGAAGAAGTCATTCTTTTCAAGCCTAAAATTGAAGATTGCGAGTGTTGTTTTTGGTTCGTTGTTTTCAATTTCATCTAGTGTCTCATTTGCAGATACTGTCAACATTCTAGGGCTGTTTCCGTTCAGTGGTCCATATGCAGACTCAGGAAAGCTTACTGATCAAGGTGCAAGAATTGCTCTTGAAGAGGTAAATTACACAATTAATGGAAAAAAAATCAAATATATTACTAGAGATAGTGAAACTAAAGCTGGTCCTGCAGCTCGAAGAGCACAAGAAGCTATTGATACTGAAGGAGTAAAATTTATTGTAGGTCCATGGTCTTCGGGTGTTGCATTAGCAGTAACTGAAGTAGCTAAGAAAAATAAAGTTATGTATTATTTTTCTGGTGGAACTGAAGACATTTCTGGAAAAAAATGTCATAAATATGCTTTCATGTGGGCTGCAAATGCGTGGACTGCGATGGATGCTAATTTAAAAATTTTTAAAAAAGCTAACCCTAATGCAAAAAAAATATATTTATTTGTAGTTGATTATGCATTTGGATGGACACTTCAGAAATATGTTGAAAGTCTTGCACCTAAGTACGGATTAGAAGTTGTAGGTGTTGACAGACACCCACTTGGTCACAGAGAGTACTCTACTTTTATAACAAAAGCCATGTCAACAAATCCAGATGCAGTTTACATGATTAATTTTGGATTAGACGCTATTTCAGCAGTTAGACAGTTAAATAATTTTGGTTTTACACCAAAAAAACCTGTTGTTATGTCTTGGTCTTCTGGTTTTGAAGAATTAATTCAATTAGATCCTGCCGCAAGAGAAAATCTCATTGTTGGTTCTAATTATTATTATACTATAGATAACCCAGATAATAAAAAATTTGTAGAAGCTTATAAAAAGAAATTTAAAGGTGTTCCTCCTGGGTACGCAGGTGCCGCTGGATATGGCCTTATGAAAATGACTTTATTAGGCATGCAAAAGTCTGGTAGTACCGAACCTCAAAAGGTTATTACTGCTTTAGAAGAACATAAAGGCAAAAACTTCGTTGGTGATTTTGAAATTAGAGGAAGAAATCATCAAACAGTTCGTCCATTTTTTGTTCTACAAACAAAAAAGAAAAGTGAAATGAAAAATAAATACGATATGGCCGAAGTTGTTGATATAAGTTCTACAGAGCAGCCTAAGAATATCAATATGTGTAAAGATATTGGATCATTCTAAGTATTTATATCAATAAATAAGACGGCATCAAATGCCGTCTTTTAACTTTAAAGAATAATATGACCTTTTTAATTATATCTCAAATTTTAAATGGCCTTGGTCTAGGCATGTTGTACGCTCTTGTTGGGGTTGGCCTAACTTTAATTTTAGGTGTATTAAATATACCAAATTTTGCCCATGGTGTACTTTATGCGTTAGGGGCGTATTTAGCGTTTACAATTGCTAATTTAACAGGTTCATTTTATTTTGCGATGTTCTTATCACCACTGTTAGTGGTTTTAGTTGGGTTTCTCTTAGAAAGTCAAGGTGTTAGAAGATTGTATCATGCACATCATGATTACCAACTGTTATTTTTATTTGCTTGTGCGCTTATCATTCAGGAAATAATTATTATTATATGGGGACCAATAGGTTTCTCATTATTACCACCTCCAAGTTTAAGCGGCGCTGTTGATCTTGGATTTTTAATATACCCAAAATATAGACTAGTTTTAATATGTTTTGCACTTTTTATGATCGTTTGTCTCTATTTGTTCCTCACAAAAACAAATTTAGGTGCAATTCTTCGTGCTGGTATTGAAAATAGAGATATGGTCAAAGTTCTTGGAATTAATGTAAATGTAGTGTTTTTATATACGTTTGGTCTAGGCGCTTATTTGGCAGGTTTAGCAGGAGCTTTATCTGCTCCTATTATGGGTCTAACACCTTCTATGGGACTTGATATTTTGCCAATATGTTTTGTCGTTGTTGTAGTTGCTGGTTTAGGAAGTATTCCAGGTGCTATAATTGCTGGTATTTTGATTGGATTGTCACAAGGAGCTGCAACCATTTGGTTTCCAGAAGCAACAAATGTCGTCATTTATGTGATGATGGGATTGACAATAATTTTTAGACCACAAGGTCTTTTTGGTGTGAGATGATGAAAAACAAATATAGTTTTATAGCATTAATAATATTTTTATTTGTAGGTCCATTTCTTTTCCCTAATGCAACTATTGCAGAGATGTTAATCTTTGGCATTGTTGCAATATCAACAAACATTATGTTGGGTTACACTGGCATGTTATCTTTTGGACAGGCATTATTTTTTGGAACATCAGCTTACATTTCGGGTTTAATGTTACTTGGGGGGTTCCCTTTATTCTTAGCTATACCAGTAGCTACTTTTGGCTCTTTTATAATTTCATTATTTATTGGCTATTTTTGTGTGAAAAGAGAAGGATTATATTTTATATGTCTTACATTTGCTTTTAATCAAATGTTTTATTTTATAGCTTATGTATGGCACGATGTGACCGGCGGAGAAGATGGTCTTGTGGGAGTTGAAAGACCTGCTTATATCGATACTCAATTAACGTTTTATATATTTACGGCGATAATGTTTTTATTTGCTGTTATCGCATTATATAAAATCGTTACATCGCCACTAGGTTTGATTTTTAAACTCATTAGAGAAAATGCAAGCAGAGCTGAGGCAATTGGTTATAATGTCAGATTTTACAAATTAATCTCATTTTCAATAGCTAGTACATTCACAGGATTAGCTGGGTCATTATATGTTTTAATTCATAGTATGGTTCCTATAGACCAAATACATTGGTTAAAATCTGGAGATATAATCTTCATGACGCTTTTTGGAGGGGTTGGAAGTTTTCTAGGACCTTTAATTGGTGTGGTTGGATATATTTGGCTTTCTGATACCTTTTCAATTATTTGGGCAAGATGGCCATTAATTATGGGTGTAATATTCGCAATTGTAGTTTTATATTTTAGAGGTGGTGTGAGCGAGTTACTAGAGAACCTTTTCAAAAAATACAAATCAATTTCAAAAAAAACTGAACATGAACAAAATATTAAAAATAGAAAACTTAACTAAAAATTTTGGAAGTATTTCGGCTGTTTCTAATGTTAACTTAGAAGTAGAAGAAGGCACAATACACTCAGTAATTGGGCCTAATGGAGCTGGTAAATCTACATTTTTTAATATGATTTCAGGAGTGATCCCTCCATCAAATGGAAGTGTTCATTATAAAGATAAAGATATTACAGGTTTTGAAAGTTATAAATTACCACATATGGGTATTGCTAAATGCTTTCAAATAACAAATGTTTTTCCAAAACTAACTGTAAGAGAAAATGTATGGGCATCAATTTTTTCTTGTAGTCATAAAAGTAAAATTGATCTTTTTAAATCAATGAATGATTTTAAAACAATTGATAAAGATACTGAAAATATAATTAGTGATGTAGGGCTTTCTCATAAAATTGACGATAAAGCTGAAGAGCTTTCTCATGGTCAACAACGAATGTTGGAGATGGCAATAACTCTTGGTGCTAAACCTGATTTATTATTGTTAGATGAACCAACCCAGGGACTTGCACCAGAAGCTACAGTTGAAATGACAGAGCTTATTCGTAAGCTCTCAAAAAATTATACGATATTGTTGATTGAACATAAAATGCATATCGTTATGGAAATTTCTAAAATAATAACTGTTTTAAATTTTGGAGAGAAAATTGAAGAAGGTACTCCTAAACAAATTAAAAATAGTAAAAAAGTCCAAGATGCTTACTTAGGAAGAAAATAATGCACTTAGAAATAAAAAATCTACACACATACTATGGGCTAGTACACATGCTAAAAGGTGTAAGCCTAAACGTTAATGAAGGTGAAATTATTAGTATTTTAGGTAGAAATGGCGCTGGAAAAACAACTACAATTAAAAGTATTATGGGTCTTGCTCCTTCTAGTGAAGGAAGTGTCATATTAAAAGGTGAAGAAATAACAAATTTTGAACCTCATGAAGTAGCTAAAAAAGGAATTTCTTTTGTTCCTGCTAGTAGAGGTATATTTTCAACATTAACAGCCTATGAGAATTTAAAAATATTTCATTTAAAACATTCAAAATGGAATATTGAAGATGTATTTAAACTTTTTCCAAAACTTGAAAAATTAAAATTTAGAAATGGTAATTCATTATCAGGTGGTGAACAACAAATGCTGGCAATTGGAAGATCTCTAGTCATTAATCCATCAGTTATCATGTTAGATGAGCCATCACAGGGACTTGCTCCAATGATTGTTGAGGATGTAAAAGAGATGCTTCTTAAGTTAAAAAAAGAGGGTATGAGTATTATTCTTGTTGAACAAAACCTTCAAACTGCTCTTGATGTAGCAGATAGAGTTTATATTTTAGATCAAGGAGAAATTGTATTTGAAGGAAAGTCAGAAGAACTTTCTAAAAATAAAAAACTTACTCTAAAATTTCTTGGTGTGTCTACTTAGTTATAGGAACTGTAATGTCTTCAAGTTATGTTAAAAATCCTGGTAACCTTCAAAATTTATTTAATCAAATTAAAGATAAAGAACTTTCACCCGTTGACTTAATTAACAGTTATATAAATAGAATTAACGATACCCAAAAAGATATTGAGCAATGGAAAACCTATGATTTTGAAAAAGCTATTGAAACAGCAAAATTAAGAGAACAACAAGTAATAGATAATAATATTTTAGGCCCTCTTCATGGAATACCAGTTGGTATTAAGGACATCATTCATGCCGAAGGATTTAAAACTGAATTTAATTGTAAGGCTTTTAAAGATACAGATGTCTCAAAGTTAGATTCTGGTGTTGTTTTAGCTTTAAGATCTGCTGGTGCAATTATTTTGGGTAAAACACATACAACTGAATTTGCCTTTTATGATCCATCTCCAGCAAGAAATCCACATAACCCAAATCACACACCAGGGGGATCTAGTAGTGGGTCAGGCTCATCTGTTTCAAGTGGAACAGTCCCAATGTCAGTTGGAACTCAAACCATGGCGTCTGTAAATAGACCAGCTATCTATTGTGGCATCTCAGCCTTTAAGCCTACAAATGGTTCAATAACAACTTATGGTATATCTCCATTAGCACCGTCCTTTGATACACCTGGATTTTATGGTTGGTCAATAGCTGATGCATGTTATGGATATAACTCAGTATCTTTAAATGACAAATTACCTTTGAAATCTTTAAATAAAGAAGATGTAAATATAGTAAGTATAATTGACGATTTAACATCAGATATTAACCCAAATGTATCAAAACAAATTGAAGAGACCAAATCCATGTTGAAAGAACTAGGTTTTAATGTTGAAGAAAAAAAGTCTCCAGTAAAGTTTAACGATTTATTAGATTTTCACTGGGAAATGTTAATTTATGAAACAGGAAAAAATTTACAATTTTTACTCAACCATCCTGAAGAATTAATTGGGCCAAGACTACTTCAAATTATAAAAGATGGATTAAATATAAACATTGAAAAATATACAGAAACAAAATCAAAACTTAATAGATCCATAAATAAATTCTTTTCATCATTTAATAAAAACACAATTTTCATTTTTCCTGCTATTCCTAATTCCGCTCCTGTAGGTCTCGAAAGTACAGGAGAGCCAAAATATATTGCCCCATGGACAGCTTTATCAGGTCCTATTGTAAGTTGTTCAACTGGATTAGATGATAATAAAATGCCAGTTGGAATACTTTTATGTGCACATCCTTTTAAAGATAGATATTTATCCAATTTTTGTTTGGATGTTTATAACAAGTCAGAATACTTCACAGGTCTTAAACTTTAATTAAATAAGAATAACAATTTATTCTTTTATGCTTAAATCTTCTTTAACTTGACCATCATAAGAGCTTTCAGAAAAGGATCTTTCGTTATCCCAAATATTAGATGGCATAGGAAGTCCAGAAAACAAAGACTTATTTAATGCAATTTTTGGAATTATATTAAGCTTCTCCTTAAGAAGTAATTCAACTTGTCTGCAATGTTGTCCTGAATGCCATGCTGTTCTCTCAAGCACTTCATGAAATGAAACCTCTCCATAATAGACATTTGCAGGTTTTGAGAAATCAAAATTATTTCCTTCATTAGACCACCAACTTTCAAATCTTAACTTAATATCTTCAGCATAATCATAGAGATCATTTTCATCTTTTATTTTATCAGGCAGTATTGAAAGTAAAGCTTCATAAGTGTAAGGGGTATCATTTTGAAAGTAATTTAAAAAGACCTCGGGAATATTAAAAATATGATAAATTAATTGTCTATATGATCTTGGTCTTCCTGGTAATATAACATCTAATTTTGATGCTGGTATTTGTTTTAAAAAAGAGCATGTAATTTCGTTGATTTGAATAATTTTTGAAAAAAGAATATTTGGCTCAAGCATTTTATGCTCGTCATAAGAGAATTCTGCAACTTTTGCTACATCTCTAAAAACAGCACCATTTGCCCAGTTTTCTCCTTTAATAACAATAGGAACCATTCTTAATCCAAATTTTTCTAAATCTTTAAATCCTCTTGGATCTTCTAATATGTTTATGGATTCAAATTTAATATTATTTGTTTCAAGAAATTCTTTTGTTTTTAAACAACTTGAACAACCTGGTTGCCAGTAAACTTTTACCACTTCATCCATATTAAGATCCTCATAGTAGTTTTAATAAATATATAATAATTCTATACTAAGTTATTTAATACTTAAATTATGAATATTTTATCGTACTGAGTCTATTAATTAAAAAAACAAAAGAGGATAAGACGTTATGAATGCAAAACAATATAATATTGGCTTTATTGGTTTGGGGCTTATGGGTAAAGGTTTTACTGAACGTCTTGTTAAAAAGGGTCATTCAGTCATTGGTTATGATCTGGATTTTAAAAAAGTTGAAGAAGCTTCAGTCTTTGGTGTTCGTCCGGGAAAGTCTCCTGCAGATGTTGCGTCTCAAAGCGATATAGTGATGTTGTGTGTAACTTCAACTGCTGCAGTTGAGGATGTAATTTTTGGACCTAAGGGAGTTAGTAAGGGTGTAAATTCAAGAAGTTTACTAATTGATTTTTCGACAACTATTGTTGCTTCTACAAAAGAGATAGCGAAACGTTTAAAAGATGAGTCAAATATGGGGTGGATTGATGCTCCAGTATCTGGAGGACCAGATGCTTGTCGAGATGGATCGCTTGCTATCATGGCAGGTGGTAGTACAGATGATATTGAGAGTATTAGACCATTGATGGAACAACTCTCGGCAACTTTTACAGTTTTTGGAGATGTAGGTGCAGGACAGGTCGCTAAAATGGTTAATCAAGTGTTGGTCTTGAATAATTACGTTGTTCTTGCAGAAGCACTTGCCTTAGCAGAAGCAGGTGGTATTGACGCATCTAAAATACCTGAAGCTCTTGCAGCAGGACACGCTGGTTCAAATTTATTACGAGATATATTTCCTAGAATGATTGCTAGAGATTTTGAACCTAAAGGATATGCACGACAAGTCCTTAATGATCTTGATATGGTGCTCGATCTAGCAAAAGAATTCAAAACCCCAACACCTATGTCAGCACAAGCAACAACCTTGTTTCGTATTTTTAACTCTAAAGGTTATGATAAGCTAGATGGAATAGCCATTTTAAAACTATTAGACCAGAACGATAAAGTCTGATTGAAAATAAGAAATTAAATAATATTTTTGAAAAGCCTTAATTTGTTTCGTTAACTTTACCTTTTTCTTTATATTATTTTTTTAAGCTAAATTATGATGAAAAATAAATTATTACTGAATAATCAGTTCTAATTTTCTTCAAGTTTTCTCATGCCTAATCTATTTATTAAAAGCATGACTGAGCTTACAAATAAACAGATTTCTATACCACCATAAGTATATGATAATCCAGAAAACAAAGTTCCTATTAATCTTCCCGCTGCATTAGACATATAATAAAACCCAACATCTAAACTAACTCTTTTTTTATTTGTAAATTTTAAAATTAAAAATGAATGAAGAGATGAATTTATTGCGAAGAAAAAACAAAAAGCTAATAATATTATTATCGTAATTATTAAATTAAAATTGTCATTATGTGGGTATAATTTTAGTAAAAAAAATAAAATTATTGGAATTGGAAATAAATACAAACTCCAGTCTTTGGCAACTTTTACTGCAGAAAATTTTAAAATTTGATTACTTATTAATTTAGGTGTTAATGCTTGCACAATTCCATATATTATTATCCATAGCGCTAAAAATGTTCCAATAATAAAAAAAGCTTTTTTATTATCATCCACAGATCCATCAGATAAAATTGAATAAAAAAATAAAGGTAGTCCAACTACAAACCATACATCGCGAGCACCAAAAAGAAAAACCCTGCTAGCACTTAAAAAATTAATATTTTTATTTTTAGAAAAAACTTCAGAAAATTTCACTTTTTTGTCTAAAGAACCTAAATTTTTAGGCATTATTATATATGTAATAATAAACACTAAAAACAAAATTAGACTCATTATGATTAAAGAGTTTTGAAACTCAAATAAGTACAATAAAAGTCCACCAATAAAAAAACCTAACCCTTTAACTGTATTTTTTGAACCAGTCAAAAAGCTAACCCATTTGAAAAGTTTATTATTTTTTTCAGGAGCCAGTAATTTTACAGCACTTTTAGAACTCATTTTTGTTAAATCTTTGGAAACACCGGATAAGCCTTGTACAAACATAACAAAAATAACCGAAGCAAAAATAGTCCAGTTTTCATTGACTTGAGTTAATAGTAATAAAGAAATTATTTGTAAAATTAATCCTGAATAAAGTGTAACATTTAATCCAAATTTTGATGCAAGCCAACCAGCCGAAAGATTAGTTATAATTCCAGCAAATTCATATAATAAAAAAAGATAGGCTAATTGTATTGGGTTAAAACCTAGAACATGAAAATGTAACAATACAAGCATTCTTAATGCCCCATCAGTCAGCATAAAAGACCAATAAGATATAGTTACTATCAAGTAAGAAAAAATATTTTTGTCTTTAAAGTTAATTGAGCCTAACAAATTGATTTTCCAACCATTTTAGCAATGTCAGCTAATCTATTTACATAACCCCATTCATTATCATACCAAGTATAAACTTTTACATGGGTTTTATTGACTACCATTGTTGATTCTGCGTCCACTATGGAACTTCTTGGATCATTTAAGTAATCTGAGGAAACTAAAAGTTTTTCTTCATAACCAAGTATATTTATTAATTCATTTTTAGATGCTTCTTTAAAAAGTTTATTAACTTCTTCTTTTGAAGTGTTTTTTTCAACTTCAAAAACACAGTCTGTTAATGAAGCGTTAACTACAGGTACTCTGATAGCATGCCCATTTAATTTACCTTTTAGCTCAGGATAGATGAGGTTGATAGCTTTTGCAGAACCTGTAGTTGTTGGAATAAGATTTGTCATTGATGCTCTTGATCTTCTTAGATCTGAGGAAGGCTTGTCAATTATTGTTTGGCTATTCGTAATGTTATGGATTGTTGTAATTGATCCATGATTGATTTTAAGAGTATCATGAATCACTTTCACAATTGGAGCTATGCAATTAGTAGTACAACTTGCACCTGTAATAATGTTATGTTCATTTTTGTTATATAAATGATGATTTACACCATAAACTAAATTTAATATTTTAGGATCATCTATTGGGGCAGAAACAATTACCTTTTTAACGCCATTTTTTAAAAACTTCTGCAAGTATTCAAAATTTTTATTTTTCCCTGTACAATCAATCAAAACATCAATATTTGATAATTTTTCATCATTTAAATTTTTATAATTTGTAAACTTGATAGTATGATCATTTATCTTCAAATTATCATTATTGGCATGTACAACTTTATTCCATTTACCATGGATTGAATCATGCATTAATAATTCAGAATTAATCTCTAAATCACCATTTATCTCATTAACTAATTTAATAGATAAGCCTTCATCAAATAAAACACGAAAAAGCAATTTTCCAATTCTACCTAAACCATTGATTGCAAAGTTAATATTAGTCATAAATCTTATTAATAAATAAATATTACATTTTTATTAAAGGTTTAAATTTAATCCCAATTCGGAGTTCTTTTTTCTAAAAATGCTTTCAAACCCTCTTGAGCATCTGGAGTAACTGTAGCATTACAAAAATCTTCAACAGCATTAGCGACACTTCTTCTGTAATCGAAATCATTTGCTCTCATAAAAGCGGCTCTACTTAATCTCATAGAATTAGCTGATTTTTGAGAAAATATTAATGCTAATTTTTCTGCTTCTTCATTTAATTTCGATTTAACAAAAATATTATTAATTAGTCCCATTGATAATGCATCTTTAGTTCCAAATGTTTGACCACTAAAAAGTAGTTCAAATGCTTTATACCTACCTATAATCTTTGGCAAATGAATAAAATGTATAGCTGGTGGAAGTCCTAAATTTATCTCTGGGTACCCAAAAGATGCATCTTCTGAGGCTAAAATTACATCACAAGAAATAGCTAAAGTCATTCCACCACCTCTTGCAGAACCGTTAACAACAGCTATTGTTGGTTTTCCCATGTTATATTGGATATCCCAAAGTTTGACATACAATCTTTCAAGAAATTCTCTTACTTTTAAAATTGGTTTATCAATAAGAATGTCTAAATCTAAACCAGCGCAAAATATTTTTTTAAGATTACTTTTTATTAATACTGCTTTTATAGTCTTGTCATTTTTTGCTAATTCTAACGCACTTAATATTTCATCTAGAAGTTGAATATTAAAAGCATTAATTGGGGGACGATATATAATTATTTCTGCAATAGGGGACTTGATTTGATAATTTAAAAATTGAAATTCTTGCAACTTGATATCCAGTTTGTTTTTAGTTATATGATATATTTTTATAAGAAGTCAAATTAACGTTTGTAACAAAAATGTAATATTTTTTTAATATATTCGCAATACGAATCAATCATATAACAAACATAATTTTTATGGAGTATTTATGTTAAAAAAATTGATTACTGCTGGTTTTGTACTTGCTTTAAGTACAACAGCATCAAACGCAAGAGAGCATATTAGTATTGCTGGCTCATCTACAGTATTGCCTTTTGCAACAATTATTGCTGAAACTTTTGGTAAAGATCCAACAATTAAAACTCCTGTTGTAGAATCTGGTGGTTCCTCAGTAGGAAAAAAGGGTGTTTGTGAAGGTATTGGTACAAAATTTATCGATATTGGTAATGCATCTTCAAGGATGAAAACCAAGGAATTAGCTTTTTGTGATAAAAACAAGGTTAAGTTAACTGAGATTAAAGTTGGGTATGATGGAATTGTTGTTGCTAATTCTAAAAAAGGGAAGTTATTAGAAATATCTAAAGCTGACCTTGGAAAAGCGTTAACAGCTAAAATTCCAATGAACGGTAAATGGGTTGATAATCCATATAAAAAATGGAGTGATATTAATCCTTCATTACCAGACATTGAAATAAGAGTTTATGGCCCACCAACAACTTCTGGTACAAGAGCTTCTTATGCAGAAATGGTAAACCAAAAAGGTTATTGTGCAAAAGACAAAGAAGCAAAAGCTGCATCAAAAGCTAGAGGTGATAAAAAAGGAAAAAAATGTCGTGCAATGAGAACTGATGGTGCTTTTATTGAAGCTGGTGAACAGGATAATCTAATTGTACAAAAGCTTCAAGAAGATCCAAATGCATATGGTATCTTTGGGTTTTCATACTTAGATCAAAACTCTGACACGCTTCAAGGTGCTATTATAAGTAAAACAGCTCCAACTTTTGAAAATATTGCAGGTAATAACTACTCTGTATCAAGAGCTCTTTATTTTTATGTTAAACATCAACACATTGGCGTCATAAAAGGTATTGATAAATACATGGATAAATGGGTAGCTAATTGGGGTGATGATGGTATATTAGCTGATGCTGGCATGATACCAATGCCTACTGCAGAAAGAGCAAAATATGCTAAGGCAATGAAAGAACTTCCAGTTTTAACTGCAGATATGTTAAAATAAACTTATAAACTTGTGAGGCTACTGTGTTTATGGTAGCCTCATTTTTATTTTAGAGGGGGCAAATAGGTGAACGAATATTCATTGCTTATAATTCTCCTTCTAATTTCAACACTCTGGTTTTATTTTGGAAATAAAACCGCTTTGTCTCTCAAAAAAAAACAATTAAAACTAAATTCTTTACCTCATTATTATGGTATTTATGTAGCTCTTTATTCTTTTATACCTGCACTTTTTTCATACCTATTGATACTAGTATTTGATGGGATCTTATTTTCTAATTTAATTATAGAATTTGTACCAAAAGAAATTCTAAATTCTCCTGATTTTAATAAAATAATTGTACTGGCGCAGATTGATAACGCAGTTAGAGGTATTTACTTTGGAGAACAACCTGACTGGGTTACTATAGCTTCAAATCAAATGATTGAATGGAATTATCATTCTTTAATTTTAAATTTTTTCTGTTCAATTTCTTTAGCTTTAGGAATTGGATATTTGGGTTTTAAAAACATAAACGAAGAATTTAGATCAAGAAATTCTGTTGAAAAAATTATTATTTCTCTTTTAGGACTTAGTTCAATCATAGCAATTTTAACAACCATAGGAATTGTATTTTCTGTAATTTTTGAGTCATTACGTTTTTTTGCTATTATACCCGCATCAGAATTTCTATTTGGGTTAATATGGAATCCACAATTTGAAGGAGCTGAACGAGCAGGTTCTGGACAAGAGGGTTTGGCTACATATGGTTCAGTTCCACTGTTTGTAGGGACTTTTTTAATATCGCTAATAGCTCTATGTGTTTCAGTTCCTATTGGATTATTTAGCGCTGTTTATTTATCTGAATATGCAAATAAAAAAGAACGATCAATTTTTAAACCTTTACTTGAAATTTTAGCTGGTATACCGACCGTAGTTTACGGTTTTTTTGCTGCATTAACTGTTGCTCCATTGATGAGGAATGGTGGCTCTCTTATTGGTTTAGATGTAGCTTCTGAATCAGCTTTAGCTGCAGGGTTTGTTATGGGCATCATGATTATTCCTTTTATATCCTCATTATCTGATGATGTAATTAACGCCGTGCCGCAGTCTCTTAGGGATGCTGGATATGGTTTAGGTTCTACAAAGAATGAAGTTATTACAAATGTAATTATTCCTGCAGCACTTCCAGGAATTATTGCAAGTATTATTTTGGCAGTCTCAAGAGCAATTGGAGAAACCATGATCGTTGTAATGGCAGCTGGCCTTGCTGCTAATCTATCTTTTAATCCTCTTGATGCAGTGACTACAGTTACAGCCCAAATTGTCACTATTTTAGTTGGCGATCAAGAGTTTGAATCTGCAAAGACTTTATCAGCATTTGCATTGGCATTAACTTTGATTGTAATAACACTAATTTTAAATTTTTACGCGTTACATGTAGTTAAAAAATATCGAGAACAGTATGAATAACAATAAACCAAAAATACTAACAGCAAATGAAGCTAGCATGATCGTTGAATCCTCTGTTATAAAACGAAGAAAAAAAGATGCTAGATTAAAAACATACGGTAGAATTGCTATAGGATTAGCAGTCAGTTTTTTAATTTTTTTATTTGTTTCAATATTTTCTAAAGGAATACCTGGCTTTTTTCAATATTACGTTACTTTGGATGTGTACCTAGATAGAGATAGGCTTGATCCAAAAGGAGATCTTTCTCCAGAATCTCTTTACAATGGTGATGCTCGGTCAATAGTTCTTGAATCTCTATATAAGGTTATAAACCCTAAAGGAAGAAAAGAAAAAAAAGCTGCAAAAAAAATTATATCGACTAACGCTGATGTAAGAATATCTAAAATGGTTTTAGATGACCCAAATATTCTAGGTAAAACTATTCCAATAACTTTTGCTGTTGATGATGATATAGATAGTTTTTTAAGAGGATATATTAAAAGAGAAACTCCATCTTCAGAGAGACGTATTAATGACACAGTAATAAAATTTGTTGATAAATTATCTGCTGAAAATAAAATCTCATACAAGTTTAGTGATTATATCTTGACAGGAAGTGCGTCAAGATCACCAGAAATAGCCGGAATAAAAGGTGCTTTTATTGGTTCATTGTTAACTCTAGCAGTTTGTTTTATCATCGCGTTTCCTTTAGGAGTTGCAACTGCGGTCTATTTAGAAGAATTTGCTCCAAAAAATAGGATAACTGAAATTATTGAGGTTAATATTAACAATTTAGCTGCAGTCCCTTCAGTTGTCTTTGGCATCTTAGGCCTGGCTATATTTATAGGTGTATTTGGAATGCCAAGATCTATTCCGTTACTAGGTGGTATGGTCCTGGCTTTGATGACATTACCAACTATAATCATATCTTCTAGAGCTGCAATTAGGGCAGTTCCTCCTAGTATAAAAGATGCTGCTTATGGAATAGGAGCCTCTAAGTTACAAACTATTTTTCATCATGTTTTACCTTTAGCTATGCCAGGAATGCTTACTGGAACAATAATTGGTATGGCACAAGCATTAGGTGAAACAGCTCCATTGTTAATGATTGGAATGGTTGCATTTATTGTTGATATTCCAGGAGGTGTTACTGATCCAGGCACAGTTCTTCCTGTACAAATTTTCATGTGGGCTGATTTTGCAGAGAGAATGTTTATTCAAAAAACTAGTTCAGCAATAATTGTTTTATTAGTTTTTCTAATTTTTATGAATGCAGCTGCAGTAATTCTTAGAAAAAAACTAGAAAGAAGATGGTAGGAAATTATGGTTATTAATTCAAATATAAATAATGTAAAAACAAAAACTATTGGAGAAATTTTTTCTAAAGATCCTAAAATTATCTGTAGGCATGTTGATGTATTCTATGGAGACAAACAAGCTATTAAAGATGTTTCAATAGACATATCATCTAGAGAAATTATCTCATTCATAGGACCCTCAGGGTGTGGCAAATCAACTTTCTTAAGGTGTTTAAATAGAATGAATGACACAATAGATACTTGTAAAGTCAAAGGAACTATTTTACTTGATAAAGACGACATATATGATGAAAAAATTGACGTAGTACCTTTAAGAGCAAAAATAGGCATGGTTTTTCAAAAACCAAATCCATTTCCAAAATCAATATATGAAAATGTAGCATACGGTCCTAGAATTCATGGACTTTCATCATCTAAAGAAGAATTAGATTTTATTGTTGAAAACTCTTTAAAAGATTCTGGTTTATGGCAAGAAGTTAAAGACAGACTAAATTCCCCTGGAACAGGTTTGTCTGGTGGACAACAGCAAAGGTTATGCATAGCAAGAGCTATTGCAGTTAGTCCTGAAATTATTTTAATGGATGAACCTTGTTCTGCTTTAGATCCTATAGCAACTGCAAAAATAGAAGAGTTAATAAATCAATTAGGTAAAAATTATTCTATAGTAATTGTTACGCATTCAATGCAACAAGCTGCTAGAATATCTCAAAGAACTGCTTATTTTCATCTTGGTGAATTAATTGAAGTTGGAGAAACAAAAAAAATATTTACAAGGCCTAAAGATAAACAGACAGAAGCATACATATCTGGTAGAATAGGATAAGGAGAAAAAATGAGTAACGAACATATTCTGTCATCCTTTGATGATGATCTAAATAAATTAAATAAAAATTTACTTAAGCTAGCAAGACTCGCAATTGAACAGTTTGTAAACTCAATTGATAATTTTTCAACTCAAAATATCGAAGAAATTGATAAGTTAATTTCTAGAGATAAAAATTTAGACGATTTGGATGAAAAAATTCAACAATTAGGATTTGAAATAATCGCCTTAAGATCTCCTCAAGCAGAAGATTTAAGAAGAGTTATATCTGCTTTAAAGATATCAACAATTTTTGAAAGAATTGGTGATTATTCAAGAAATATTTCCAATAGAACAAAAGCATTATGTGAAATTAGTTCTGATGATACTCCAGGTGTAAATATTGGAAAAATGGGACTTGTAACTCAAGAGATGTTAGAAGATGTAATTATAGCTTATAAAGATAAAGACAGTGATTTAAGTGTTAAAGTTAGAGATACTGATGTAGTAATAGATAAAATGAATACAAAACTTTACCAGGAAGTTCTTGCATCAATGAGTAGAAATAAAAAAAATATTGTCAGTGGGACTCATATTTTATTTATTGCAAAAAGTATTGAAAGAGTTGGAGATTATGTAACTGATATAGCAGAGCATAATTATTTTTTGATTAATGGTAAGCCATTAAGTGATGAAAGGCCTAAAGCTGATAAAACAAGCCTTTATGGCATAGATTAAAATAAATATTGAATAAAAATATTATAATAGTTGGAGCAGGAATTACCGGCTTATCTGCTGGGTTACAATTATTGAGAGGTGGGCTTGAAGTAACTCTCATAGATAGAGTTGACATTGGTAGTGAAAAACAGACTTCTTACGGCAACGCTGGTTTGTTAGCTGCTTCGTCAATTATACCACTATCATCTCCTGGATTAGTTAAAAATTTACCATTTTATTTATTTTCAAAATCCTCTCCTTTGTTTTTAAAATATTCATATTTGCCAAAATTATTACCTTGGTTAATTCCTTTTTTAAAAAATTCACAAAAACATAATTTTACAAATATCATAAAAAATCTTCATCAACTTACCTATGACACAGTAGAGCAGCATGTTGCATTGACCAAAAATACCCAAGCATCAAAATTCATAAATAAAGGAAAAATTTCAATGATTTTTAGAGATCAAAGTGAGATTCTAAAAAGTAAATCTGATTTTGAGATTAGAAAAAAATATGGATTTAATTTTAAAAATTTAAGTGATTATGAATTTACTAGTCAATACAATTTTTTATCAAATAATTATAATAGTGCTGTTGAATTTTATGATCATGGTTGGATTTCATCACCACAAAAATATCTCGAAGCTTTAAAAAAAGAGTTTATTTCTTTAGGTGGTATATTTAAAAAAGCAGAGGTTACTTCAATATCAAATAATCAGGTAATATTAAAAGATAGTAATATTATCTCTGCTGATAAAATACTGATATGTTCAGGAATTTGGTCTAAAAAACTTTTAAAAAATATTAAACACAAAGTTAATATAGAAGCTGAACGAGGCTTTCATATAGTACTAAAAAAAGTTAATTTTATGCCACCTAATCCATTAATGATAATTGACAAAAAAATTGCAATTACTCCAATGGAAGATACATTAAGGTTCGCAGGAATAGTAGATTTTTCAGGTGTTGATGCACCCGTTAACAACTCTCGATATAATTATATACGATCACTAATTAAAAATATTATGCCTACTTTATCTTGGAAAGAAGAAGATTTTTGGATGGGGCAGAGGCCATCAACTTCAGATAGCTTGCCTATTATAGGAAGATCTAAATCAATTAAAAATATTTATTTTGCATTTGGAGGCCAACATGTTGGCCTTACAATTGGTCCAAAATTAGGAAAAATTGTATCAGATTTGATTTTAAGTAAAAAAACGAATATAAATCTAGAACCTTATTCACAGCATAGATTTAATAATTGAGTATAAAAACATGAAAAGATGGCGTCATTTTATTGTAATAATTCTTTTAATTCCTTTTTTTCTTTTATATTTATGGCTTTCTTCTTATTTGATTGATTATTTTACTGGTCAAAATCAATATTTGGATTGGGCATTATATATAGTTATAGGTTTAGCGTGGATATATCCTGCAATTAAAGTAATTAATTGGTTAGCTAAGCACGAGTCATTTTAGATTTTAATTTTGGCTTCATTTAATTTTGAAAACCATAAAAATATTATATAAAATGATAATAAACTAATTGGTATTAAGGATAAATACAGCATCATATGCCATCCAATAGACGCTAATAAATTACCCCCTAAAAAAGAAGATAATGCTACACTACCAAAAATAATAAAATCAGTTACACCTTGAACAATTGGCTTTTCTTTTGGATTACTACTTTTAGCAATTACATCACTTCCTCCAACAAATAAAAAATTCCATCCTAGTCCACAGCAGAATAATGATAGCCAAAAGTGATATTCAGTTTGTCCTATGGTTCCAAAAAAGATTGAAAGCAAGTAAAAAATTATTCCAAATGTCATTAAATTTAAATTTCCAAATCTATTTATTAATTGACCAGTAAATAATGAGGGTGCAAACATAGCTATGACATGCCATTGGATTACATTAGCATTAATTTCATTGCCAAGCTTACATATGTTAACAATTTGAATTGGAGTGGCTGTCATAATAAAACTCATAAGTGCATAACCAAGTGCAGCAGAAAATACTGCAAGGATTAAATTTTTCTTAAATAAAATTTCTGATAGTGGGCGTCTTGTATTAACAACTTTTTCTTGTTTTGGAATTTTAAGAAAAAGCAAAACAAATAAGTTTAATATTTGAATTAATCCCGCAATTAAATATGTGGCAAGGTATAGATATTCAGTTAAAAAATTATAAGAAATTTTAGATAATTCTGGACCTAAAATTGCCGCTATTAATCCACCTGAAATAACATAAGATAATGCTTTACTTTTAAAGTTATCAGGAACATTGTCTGCAGCAGCGTATCTATAAAATTGCTGAGTAGCTTGGGATATTCCGATTAAGATTGATCCTAAAATAAAGAATAAAAAATTTTTTTCAAATATCGAGTAGGCAACTATTAAAGTACCAATTAAAGATGAAATCACTCCTAGAATAAATATAATTTTTCGTCCATATTTTCCCATCAAAAGTGAAACTGGAATTAATAAAAGTGCTAAGGTTAGAAATTGTAAAGAAAGAGGTAAAGTTGCATACTCTTTTTCTGGAGATAACAAAAAACCAACTAGCCCTGTATTAATTATACCTATATTAGTTGTTGTAACTGACAAGCCTTGAGCGATTGCTAAAATCAATACATTCTTTTTTGCTAATTCCAATTAGAAACCCATGTTTAACATTGTTCATCAATGTTTTATTGACTAAGATACAGTAGTAGAAAAATTATAAATATTGAAGGAAAATCATGAATTGGAAAATTTTCAATGTTTCTATACCTGTAAAAGATTTAGAAAAATCTAAAATTTTTTATAACGATTTATTAGGTAATAATACTGTCGACACAGAGTTTTATAAAAATTTTTTTAGTGATGATAATGAGGATTTATTTTTAGGAAGTAATGGATTTGGAGTAAGATTATTTAAGCCAAAACATGATTTAGAGCTTAATGATAATATCCAAAGTAGAAGAAGCTATGTTTCAATAATTATTAATGATTTTGAATCTGTTTTAAAAAAACTTCAACAATCAAATTTTAGATTTATTTATAAAAAGATAAATTCTTTTGAAACAGTAATTTTACAAGAACCCTCTTTAAATATGATGCAATTTATAAAATCTAACGAAATTTTAGATAAATATTCTAATGACTTTTTTGAAAATTCTAATTTTTATATTCATCATATGAATTTAGAATCACTTGATGTTCGAGAAAGCGTACATTTTATTTCTGATTTAATTGGTTTGAAAGAAGGCAATTGGGTTGCTCCAAATGATAAAGGTGATTTTAGTATAGACAAAAAAGAATTATCTTTATTCCCAATCTCAAATGATAATAAAGGACTTCATTTCATTAAACCAGACGAAGGATTTGCATTTAGAAATAATTTTATTCATAACCCTTCAATTGGTGGTCATCCTGCTTTTACTGTGAAAAACATTAATTTAATTAAAGAAAAGCTAGATAACCTTAATATTTTATACTCTGATGCTAATGTCTATGCGATGCCAGGGTTTCATCAAATTTATTTATATGATGCAAATGCTAATACTTTAGAGATAAATCAAGAGGTTTAATTAATGAAAAAAGTATTTAAAAATGCGTGTGTGACAGGTGCTGGCAATGGTATAGGAAGATCTATTGCACTTTCCTTAAATGAAGAGGGCTATAACGTAGTTTGTGCTGACATTGATGTAAAGGCTCTTGATAAAACATTAAAGCTGATGTCGAACAAAAACAGCAAAAAAATAATAATCAAATGCAATGTTTCGATCTTAAAAGACATAGATAAAATGATAGCTAAAACTGTTAAAGAATTTGGATCACTTGATATTATGGTTAATAATGCAGGAGTAACAAAAAGTTTAAGTTTATTTGATTTAGATGAAAAACATTGGGAATGGATGAATAACATAAATGCTAAAGGTACTTTTTTTTGTTTACAAAAATCTGCTAAACAAATGATTAAGCAAGGACATGGAGGAAGAATTATTAATATGTCTTCTGTAGGAGCTAAAGGATTTGTCGATGTTTCAAATGCAATTTATGCAGGGACTAAAGGTGCAATTTTAAGTATGACAAAAACTTCTTCTCAGGAACTTGGTGAACATAATATAAATGTCAATTCTATATGTCCAGCTCCTACTTATACCGACATTGTTAAAAAATTAGTTGAAAAGCGTGCAAAAGAAAAAAAAATATCAAAGCAAAAAATGATTGAATTCTATATGAGAAATGTTCCACTTGGGAGGTTTAATGAAACTGAAGATATATCATCCATGGTATTATTTTTGTGTTCTGAAGGTGCAAGAAATATAACTGGTCAATCATTCAATATAGATGGTGGTTTAATACCTAGTTAATTTGTGAAAAAGGTCCATATACAGGTGTTTTTCCTTCAACAGTCCCTCTCATCATAGCTCGTCTATATTTTGAATAATCATAGGGGATTACTCTATGTAATAAAACTCGGTTATCCCACATGATAAGATCATTAATTTTCCAATCATGGGTCAAATGAAATTTTTTATTGTCAATATAATTGACTAACCAGGAATGTAATTCTTTTCCTTCTTTGAAACTCATGCCTCCAATCTCTAAACTTGTATTAGATGTGAAAAAAAGAGATTTAGTTATGTTTCTATCAGGATGAATACGTATTAAAGGGTGAGTTACAGGCGGGAAACCTTGTTTTTCCTCTATGCTTAATTCAGGTAAAGAAGGCTCTAATCGCCTGATATCGTTATAAGAATGAACTTGATGAAGAGGTTGAAGTTTTTCTTTCATATCTTTGGGTAGATCATTATAGGCAAGAAGCATATTACAAAATTGAGTTTGTCCACCTGCCGCTTCTTTAGGAAGAATTTCCTTACCATAAAGTAAAGAAAATAAAGCTGGGTAAAATCTATATGAACTATCTGTATGCCAACGAGAGTTATTTTTTTGAAGAACAACTCTAGGATCATCTTCACTTAAGTGATCTCCTTCTGAAGAAACATTTGCGACGTTAAAAATTTGAACATTTTTTTTGTCTTATCTTTTTCTGGATAACTTTCCAAAGTTCCAAATTGTCGTGCAAAATTTAAAAGAGTATCTTCATTTAAATTTTGGTTTCTGAAACAAATAAAATGTTTTTTTTGGATAAACTCTCTAATCTGCAAAACTTTTTCATCATTAGTATCTTTAGATACATCAAAGTTACTAATAATTATGCCAGTGTGATCCGTAATATCTTCAAATTTAATAGTCATATTTCTATCTTTCGATATAAGATTATATTATAAGGATACTTATTATGCATCAAATTAAATTTACAACTTTATTAATCGTATTTTTACAAATTTTTATTTCTTTAGATTTTGCTAATGCAAGTTCAAAATTAGAAAATAATTTAAGGTTGTCTAAGCTTATTGATTTAGAAAATCCATGGGGTATGGATTTGATAGATAGTGATAATATTTTAATTACAGAAAAAAAAGGAACTCTTAGTATTTATAATTTTTTAAACAAAAAAATTATTGAAAAGATATATTTTAAAGATGTTTTTTTAAAAAGACAGGGTGGCTTGTTAGATGTTCTATATATAAAGCATAACAAACAACAATTCGCTTATACATGTTACCAAGATCAAAAAACTGATTTAGTAATCGCAAGGCATGAAATAAAAAATAATAAATTTTTTAATAAAAAAATTATATTTAATTCTGAACATAGATCTAATAATGGTGTCCATTTTGGCTGTAGAATGATTAATTATAAAGGTTCTATTTTGATCAGTTTAGGAGATAGAGGTGATAGAAATAATTCTCAAAACCCCAAAAACTATCCAGGAACTATATTAAAATTAAATTATCAAGGTATTCCAGATGTTAATTTTGAAAATTGGAAATCAGGCATATTTTCTATAGGCCATAGAAATCCTCAAGGTTTAATGTATTTAAAAGAATTTGACGAGGTTTGGTCTCATGAACATGGTCCTAAAGGTGGGGATGAAATTAACATAATAAAAAAAAATAAAAATTATGGTTGGCCAATAGTTACTTATGGAAAAGAATATTGGGGAGGTAAAATAGGATTTAATCGACCAGTTGAAGGTTATGAAGAGCCTATATGGAAATGGATACCTTCTATCGCTCCATCTGGTATAACTTACTATAATGAAAATTCTATAAAGAGCTTTAAAAATAAAATATTAGTTGGATCATTAAAATTTAGAAGTCTTTATGTTATAGAACTTAAAAATAAAAGACCTATTTCTGAAATAGGTATTTTGAAAAATAAAATTGGTAGAATTAGAGATGTATTAACTCATCCCAATGGTTATGTTTTACTTATTTCTGATGAAAAAAATGGTGGTTTGTTCAAACTCGAAAAAAATTAATTTTTTATAGAATTTCTTTTACATTTCTCTGAACAATATAAAACGTTTTCCCAATCTTTTTTCCATTTTTTTCTCCAAGTAAATTCTAATTTACAAGTTTTACAAATTTTTTTAGGTAGATTAAGTTTTTTATGCATTTTTAAAAGTTCTTAAATAATAAAATTAACCCTAATATCATTAAAGTTATAAGTATACATTTTCTAAAAAGATCGTTTGATAGTTTATGTCTAATTTTGGTCCCAAAATATTGTCCTATAAGTGCCGGAATAATTAAGAAAAAACTTATAAATAAGTCATTCAAGGTACCAAGGCCGTGATATAATAATGAGCCGTATAAGGGGATTGATCCTATAAAATACATTGTAGCAATTGTTCTTATAAAAAACTCTTTAGATAAATTGACAGATATTAAATAGGTTAATATTGGAGGCCCATAAAAAGTAGATAATCCACCAAGTATTCCTGAAAAAAATCCTAACACTGAAGTAATTGGTCTTTCATACTTTAAGTCTATATTATCTATACGAAAACCAAAAAAATTTACTAATGCTGCAAAAATAATTGAAATAGCAATTATTATCGAAACAGTATTAAGTTCAATTTCTACAATTAATCTCCCACCAACTATTAATCCAATAACTAAAAAAAATAACAATGGAAGAAATCTTAAACTTCCTAAACCTTTTTGTATTTGCATTTGAAGAAAGTTTGTACTCAATATCGGAAAGCAAAGAAGCATCATAGCAGTTGTAGGAGGTAGGAAGTAAGCAATTATCGGTACTGCTACCATGGGCATTCCAAGCCCAAGAGTGCCTTTCATTAAACCACCAGCCATTATTGATAGAATAATAATTAAAATTAAGTTTGGATCTAAATAATACATTCGATAATAATTGTTTAGATGACAATATAAATATGTAAAGTAATATTTACTAAGAGGTTTTTCTTATGAATGAAATAATAAGTTTTTTAAAAAAACGAAGATCTGTCACGGCAAAAAAAATGTTGCCAGGAAAAGTTCTAGATAGTGATTTGAAAGATATTTTGGAATGTGCTTTACGAGTTCCTGATCATGGTGCATTAGCTCCTTGGAGATTGATTGTAATACAAAAAGATATGAGAAAAACCATTGGAGAAGAAATATTAGAACCAGAATTTAAAAAAAATAATACTGATCTTAACGAAGAAAAATTACTATTTGAAAGAAATAGGTTTATGAGAGCTGATAAAATTATTGCAGTAATTTATACCCCAGCAGATAGTCAAAAAATTCCGAATTGGGAAATGATGCTTTCTACTGGAGCTGTTTGTCAAAATATAACTATTGCAGCTCAATCTTTAAATTATGCAGTACAATGGGTTACCGAATGGTATTCCTATAATAATAAAATGTTAGAATATTTAGGAGGAGATGTTTCTAAAGATAAGATTGCTGGGTTTATCTACATAGGAGAAAAAAAAGAAGATCCATTAGAAAGAATTAGGCCTAAGTTTGAGAAAGTTATAAAATTTCTAAATTGAAATTTTTAATGATTTTTCAAAAATATCTGGGTCTACATTTCCACCAGAAGCAATGATCACAACCGTTTTATTTTTAATGTCAATTTTATTGAACAATGCCGAAGCTAATGCAACTGCTCCACCAGGTTCTAAAATTATTTTAAAATATTGAAAAGCATATTTCATTGCTTTCAATGCTTCTAAATCACTTACCAAGAGTGATCCACTTAAATTTTCTTTGTTAATTGAAAATGTCAGTTCACCTGGTTTGCTGGCTAATAATGAATCACAAATTGATTTTTTTGAAACATCAACTTCAGTAATTTTATTATCTCTTAATGATAAATAAGTGTCATTATAATCTTCAGGCTCAACTGCATATATAGGAACATTAGGATATTCTGCTTTAATTGCCGTGCTTACTCCAGCGATAAGCCCACCACCACCACAGCAACACAAAACTAAATCGGGAACTAGATTATTTCTTTTACAATCATTTATTATTTCATAGCCTACTGTACCTTGACCATTAATAACATCAGGGTGATCAAACGGAGGAATGATTTCAGCATTTATTTCTTTTGCTAAATTAGTACCAATTTCCTCTCTGGATTCTGAGTATCTATCAAATGTCACCACATCTGCTCCCCAAGATTTTGTTCCATTTAACTTTGCATTTGGAGAGTCCTCTGGCATAACTATAGTTGCGTTTTTATTAGTCAAATAACATGCAGAAGCAATGGCTTGTGCATGATTGCCACTTGACCATGCAAGAACATTTTTTTTATCATCATCAAGTTTCAAAATTGAATTCATAGCACCTCTAAATTTAAAAGCTCCAATTTTTTGTAAGTTTTCTGCTTTTATAAAAATTTTTGAGCTAAATTCTTTATTTAAAAGGTCAGATGAGAGTAATGGGGTCTTGGTAGCATAGTTAGATATTCGATTATACGCTTTTTCTATTTCTTGATAATTAACTAGACTTTTCATATAACTAAATGTTTAATAATTCATTATTAAATAAATGTTTTAATTTTGTAAATATTAAATAATTAAGAGGTAAATATGTTGTTCACTGGTTCATATACTGCACTTTTAACACCTTTTAAAAATGGTGAAGTAGATTATGATGCATATAGAAAATTAGTTGATTTTCAAATAGATAATGGAACTCATGGCTTAGTTCCTGTTGGAACAACTGGTGAGTCTCCAACTTTATCTCATGATGAACATAAAAAAGTTATAGAAGTTTGTATAGATCAAGCTAATGGAAGAGTACCAATAATAGCTGGAGCTGGTTCAAACTCTACCGCTGAAGCAATTGAATTTGTTAAACATGCTTGTGATGTAGGGGCAGATGGACTACTTGTTGTCACACCTTATTATAATAAGCCAACTCAAGCTGGACTATTGGCTCACTACACTGAATTGGCAAATGTAAGTTCTAAACCTATAATAATTTATGACATTCCTGGAAGATCAGTGATTGGAATGACAGATGATACCATGGCTAAGTTAGCAGACCATGAATTAATAGTAGGAGTAAAAGATGCAACTGCAGATTTAGGTCGCCCAACTAGACTTTTAAATGTTATTAATGAAAAATTTATACAATTATCTGGTGAAGACGGTACGGCTTTACCTTATCTTGCTGCTGGAGGACATGGCTGCATTTCTGTAACAGCTAATATAGCACCTAAGTTACTGTCAAGAATGCATAATGCTTGGCAACAAGGCGATATAAAAACTGCCCAAGATATAAATCAAAAACTTATGCCTTTGCATGATGCTTTGTTTTGTGAAACAAGTCCTGGACCATTAAAGTACGCGGCATCTCTACTTAATATTTGTCAAAGTGATACAAGATTACCAATTGTTGGCATAGCATCTGAAAGTAAAAAAAGAGTTGAAGAAGGGCTTAAGTTTGCTGAGCTAATGTAATTTTGATGAATAAGCCAATTGCTGAAAATAAAAAAGCAAGATTTGATTATGATATTACTGAAACTTTAGAAGCTGGGATTGTTTTACTAGGTAGTGAGGTGAAAAGTTTGCGTCTAGGAAAAGCCAGTATTAGAGAATCTTACGCAAGTCAGGAAGATGGAGAACTTGTTTTAATCAATTTTAATATTCCAGTCTATGATCTTGCTGCCAAAGGACAAAATCATGAGCCTAAAAGATTTAGAAAATTACTGTTGCACAAAAAAGAAAAAAATAAAATTTTTGGGATGATTAAAAGAGATGGTTATACAATAATTCCATTAAGCTGTTATTTTAATAAAAAGGGCATTGTTAAAGTTAACTTAGGTTTTGCCAAAGGTAAAAAACAAGTTGATAAAAGAGAAACTATAAAAAAGAGAGACTGGGAAAGGTCAAAGCAAAGACTCCTAAAAGTGCAATAATTTTTTTATCAATTTAAAAATATCATCCAAATCAGAAATTTTTAATCTTTTAGTGTTAATATTATATTTTGAACAGTGATAACAATTAATTAAAGTAATTTGATCATTAATCTTATGTTTTTTGAAGTGTTTGAATTTATATTCGGATAAGTTTTTATTTAATGCAATAATCGTACTGTTGTGAGAAATTTGACCTAATGTTAAAATAATTTTTAGGTTTTTCATTTTATTAATTTCTGAACTTAAAAAAACATTACATTTTTTTATTTCAAATGAATTTGGTTTATTATTGGGTGGCAAACATTTGACTGCGTTTGTAATTCTACAATTTATATTACTTATTTTTTCAAATTCAGAATAACTCTCTGAAATATTATATTTTTTTAAAAATTTGAATAGTAAATTTCCAGAAAAGTCACCATTAAAAACTTTACCTGTTCTATTTGCTCCTCGCAATCCAGGGGCTAAACCAACAATTAAAAGTTTGCTATAAAGTGATCCTATCCCTAGAACTCTATCATTGTAGAAGTTTGGATATAAGATTTTATTCTTTTCTCTTAAAACAGCTAATCTCGAACAAAGATTACAATTTATTTTTGGTTCCATAAACTAAACTATTAAATTATAAAGCATAATATGAAAAATAAAATTGTTATAGCTGTTGGTTCAAATATAAATAGTGCAGAGGGTATAGGGCCTATAAAAAATTGTAATAATGCTATTAATGAACTTTCTAAATTTAATATAAATATAGTTCAAAAATCATCTTGGTATTTAAGTGAACCTATCCCTAAAAGTTCGCAGCCTAAATTTTATAATTCAGTTGTATTGTGTTATGCAAACTACAGCGCTGATAAAATACTTAAAATTATCCAAATTATAGAGCAAAAATTTGGACGAATAAGAATTTTTAAAAATATGCCAAGATGTATTGACCTTGACATCATTTCATTTAATGAAAATGTAAAAAAATCATTACTATTAACTGTTCCTCATCCTAGGATGCACTTAAGAAAATTTGTTTTATTACCACTTTTTGAACTAGATGCCAACTGGGTACATCCATTATTAAAAAAGAACATTAAATTTTTTTTAGAACAAGTAAAATGCCAAAAAATTAAAAAATTAAAAATTGATTGATTTTTTTAATTAAAACTATTAATGAATTAATCAGAGGTATTTATGGCAAGAGTAACGGTTGAAGACTGTATTGAAAAAGTTCAAAATAGATTTGAATTAATTATCGCTGCATCGCAAAGAGCAAGAGAAATTTCTAACGGAGTTCAAATTGAAGTTGACAAAGATAACGACAAAAATACAGTAATATCATTAAGAGAAATTGGTGATGGTGCAATAACTTATGATGATTTAAAAGAAAGATATCTTAAGTCTCTTCAAAAGGTTGTAGTGAATAATGATGAAGATGAAGAGAATGATATAGAAGAAGAATTTTCAAGTTATTTAAATCAAGAAGAAACTGATCAAAACTTAAATCCAAATAATTTTTTTAAAAATACCGAAGATTCGTTTGAAGACGTTTCAGATGAATTAATTAGAAAAGAAGAATAGCATAATTTATTAAATTCGTTATAATTTTGAAAGAACTTTTTCAGAAATTATATGCTTGACACAAAATTTTTTCTAAATTTAAAAAATAAAAATTATATAAAATCTTTAGATTTAATAAAAAAGGCTTATGATTTCAGTAAGTCTAACCATTTAGGGCAATATAGAGATGATGGAAAAGATTATTTTACTCATCCAATAGCAGTTGCAGAAATTCTATCTAACATGGGACTAGACAGTTCCACAATAATTACTGCTTTACTTCATGATGTAGTTGAAGATAGTTCTGTAACTATCCAAGATATAAAAAAAATATTTGGATTAGAGATTAGTAAGCTAGTTGATGGTGTAACAAAATTAACAAAAATTGAACTTAAATTTGGATTAGCTCAAGCTGAGAATTTTAGAAAATTGTTAATCTCTTCTTCTGACGACATTAGGGTGTTACTTGTTAAATTAGCT
>CACCZR010000010.1 GCA_902550555.1 uncultured SAR116 cluster alpha proteobacterium
TAGAAAAAAATTTTCTTGATTATTTAAAACATCAAAATTTAAAGTTTTACATTCAAATAATAAATTACTCTTTAATATAGAATTTTGATCCAAAAATTTAAAATTGAATTGGTTTATTTTTATATTTTTAAAAATGTTTGAATTGTTATCATCAACTCCTCTTAGAAAATTCAATAAAGAACTATTTATAATTTTTAAATCATGATTTCTTAAAAATTCAAACTGTATTTTGTCTATAAAAATATTTTCAAGCAAGAGCTGATTATTTGTTAATCCTTGAATCAAATCTAATAAACTTAATTTAATATTTATCTTATTGCTTTTGAGAATAGTTTCGTTTGATTCAGTTATTATTTCTAGATTAGAAATTTTAATACTTAAAAAGTTTTGTAAATCATTAATTTCTAATCCTATACCTTCAATTATGATTTGGTTTTCGTTAATATTAATTTTATTTGCTAAAAAAGACTGAAACTTTTTTTTACTCTCTGAAAAGTAATTATCAATAATTATTGGCTCTTTTAAAAAGTACACTTTAGAAAAATAAATGACAAAAATGCCTACTAAAAAAAAAGAAAAAAGTAAAAGCGAGTAATTTAAAAACTTTCTAGTCATTGATATTTATCAAATTCATTTTTAAGTTTGACATGGTCATTAAATATAATATTAATTTATGTATGTAAAATTATATATATTTAAGGTTATTTCATGACAAATATAAATGATAAAATTGAATCTTTTGAGATAGATACCGATCAAGGTAAATTCTATTCTAAAGATCATGCTGGTAAAAATTTAGTTTTATTTTTTTTTCCTAAAGCCGATACCACCGGGTGTACCAAAGAAGCTATATCATTTAGTAAATTGATTAATGAATTTAGAGATTTAAACACTATTGTTATTGGAATATCAAAAGATACAGTTGAAAAACAAATAAAATTTAAATCAAAACATGATCTAAAATGTATTTTAGCATCAGACGTTGATATTAAGATTTGCTCTAAATTTGGTGTTTGGGTCGAAAAATCGATGTACGGAAAAAAATATATGGGAATTCAAAGATCTACTTTTTTAATTAATACCGAACAAAAAATTCAACATATTTGGAATAAAGTAAAAGTTCCAGGACATGCAGAAGAAGTTTTAGAAGTTATTAAAAAACTATAAATTTTTAGCAAGCGCCTCATTTATAAATTGATCGAGTTCACCATCTAAAACCGCAACTGTATTCCCAGTTTCTACATTAGTTCTTAAGTCTTTTACTAAATTATATGGATGTAATACATAGGATCTAATTTGACTTCCCCAACCAATCTCATTTTTTGATGATGATAACAATTCATTTTCTTCTTCTCGTTTCTTTAGTTCCAATTCATACAATTTCGCCTTAAGCATGCTTAAAGCCTGAGCTTTATTTCTATGTTGTGATCTGTCACTTTGGCACTGAACAATAATTTTTGTTGGCAAATGAGTGATTCTTATTGCTGAATCAGTTTTATTTACATGCTGACCTCCTGCGCCAGAAGCTCTATATGTGTCAATTTTAAGATCTTTATCATCAATAGTTATATCAATCTCTTCACTAGTTTCGGGATAAACCCAAACTGATGCAAAGCTAGTATGTCTTCTTGATGATGAGTCAAATGGTGAAATTCTTACCAAACGATGAACACCAGTTTCTGTTCGTGTCCAACCATTTGCATAATCACCTATAAACATTAATGTACTTGACTTAATGCCCGCTTCTTCACCTGGACTTTCTTCAATAATTTTAACCTTGAAGCCTTTTTTTTCAGCCCATCTAAAATACATTCTTTGTAGCATAAGGGCCCAATCTTGAGCTTCTGTTCCACCAGCACCTGCATGTATCTCTAAAAAACAATTTGAAAAATCATTTTGATTTGAAAACATTGTTTCAATTTTATACTTACTAGATTTTATCATTAAATTATCTAAAGAATTATTTAATTCGTTAATTAAATTACTATCATTTTCACTTTCAGCTAATTCAATTAAATCCTTTAGATCAAGATAATCTTGATTAATTTTATTTACTAAATTAATAATATTTTCTTTTAATTTTATCTCTTTCATAACATTTTGAGCATTTTTGGGATCATTCCAAAAACCATCTGTTTCAGATGTTTTAATAAGAGTTTTTAACTCAGAATTAGATCTATCCCAGTCAATATTATTTTTTAATAGATCTATATCTTTATGCAAAATTTTAATTTTTTCTGCTATCTCTAGGGGCATAATTATTAATATAAAGGAGAAAGAGAATTTACAACATCCTTTTCTTTTGGCGTATCAATTATGTCAAATTCTGACGTTTTATTAGGGAGTTGCCCAGGCTTAAAAGCTTCTATAATATAATTTTTGCTGTTGCTTTTTGCTAAAAGCCCTGTTTTAGGGTTTACTTTTATAAGTTTAATTCCAGCAGGTCTTCGAAAAGGAACGTCAGTTTTTTTATGTAAAGCTTGTTTCATAAAATCTCTAAATATTGGAGCTGCTACAGAACTACCAGTTTCTCTTTTTCCAAGTGTGGCTGGACTATCAAAACCAACAAAAACACCAACAACAAGATCACTAGAGAAACCAATAAACCACGCATCTTGATTTGAATTTGTAGTACCAGTTTTTCCGGCTAATGTTTTATTAAGCTTGTTAATAAGTTTACCAGTCCCTCTTGTTACAGCTCCTCGCAACATAGATACCATTTGATAGGCAGAACCAGGATCGGTCACTTGTTCTCTTTCATCTACCAACTTTGGTATATTTGTAAGATCACTGTAATTATCTAATTCACAATTTCCACATCTTCTCGTATCATTTTTAAGAATTGTTTTTCCTCTCCTATCTTGTACTCTATCAATAATAATAGGAGAAATTTTTTTACCTCCATTTACAATCATCGCATAAGCAGTTGTTAATCTCATTAATGTGGTTTCACCAGCGCCAAGTGACATAGACAATAAGCCTGGTAAATTCTCATATATTCCAAAATTTTTTCCATATTTTTTTATATTTTCCATATTGACTAACAAAGCCAATCTAGCAGTCATTAGATTTCTTGATTTTTCAATTCCTAGCCTTACAGGACTGGGTCCATAAAACTTTTTTGTGTAATTTGCTGGCTTCCACTTTGGTAAACCTACCCCTTGATCATAAGATAAAGGCGCATCTAAAATTATATCAGTTGGCTTAATTTTTTTATCTAGAGCAGCTAGATAAACAAATGGTTTAAATGCTGACCCAGGTTGCCTAAAAGCTTGAGTTGCTCTATTAAACTCACTTTTAGCAAATTGATATCCCCCTGTCATAGCCAAAACACGACCAGTATTTGGATCTATAACAACAATTGCACCATTTACCTTTGGTATTTGAGAAATTGAATAAATTGTATCTTGTTTTTTTAACAAGATAACGTCCCCTTTTTTTAAAAATTCATTAAAATTTTGAAATTTTTTTCCATATCCAATTTGTTGCCTATTTTCTTTATCTTTATAAATTATTTGTTTTCTAAGCCAGGGTTTACTTTGAAATTTAAGTTCTATTTGGCCATCTAACGTGTAAAGGGAAATTCTATTATCTTTTATCTTTTTTATTACAGCAATAATTCTTTTTCGAGGAAGACCCACTTCAAATTTAGTAATAATTTTTTTTAATTCATCGTTGCTAACTTTTTTTAAATCAATGTTATGAATGGCATCTCTCCATCCTTGTCTTTTATCTAAATTTTCTAACCCATTAAATAAAGCTTCATCAGCATATCTCTGGAGTTTTGGATTTAAAGTTGTTCTAATTGACAAACCTCCTTCATAAAGTGCATCAAAACCAAAACTTTTTAACATTTTTCTTCTTACTTCTTCAGCAAAATACGGTGCTGATGTATCATCTAAACCTGATGATTTTGTAAGAACTATTTTTCTACTTTGAAATTTATTTTTTTCATTTGCAGTGATATAATTATTTTTATACATCTGATTAAGAACCCAATTTCTTCTATTTAATACTCTTTCATAATTCGTTTTTGGATTATATTTACTTGGAGCTTTTGGCAATGTTGCTAGAAAGGCTGCTTCATCTATTGTTAAATCATCAAGACTTTTATCAAAATAATTTAAAGCAGCAGCAGCTATACCGTAGGAATTGTATCCTAAATAAATTTCATTAAGATACAATTCTAAAATCTCTTTTTTTGAAAAAGCTCTTTCTATCCTAATTGCTAATATAGCTTCTTTTATTTTTCTTTCAAAGGTGACTTCTGAGCTTAACAAAAAGTTTTTTGCTACTTGTTGAGTTATTGTAGATGCACCAACTAATCTTTTTCCTTTTCCATAATTTTTAAAATTTGTTACTAAAGCTCTTGTAATAGCTTGTAAATCAACTCCAATATGCTTATAAAAATCTTTATCTTCAGCCGATAAAAAAGCTGAAATAATTTTCTTAGGAATTACATCTATTGGTACAAACACTCTTCTTTCTGTAGAATATTCTTTTAACAAAGCTCCATTTCCTGCATGAACTCTGCTTACAACTGATGGCTCATACTTCGAGAGCTGTCTATAATCTGGTAAGTCTTTTCCAAAATGCCATAGAATATAAAAAAAAGCACCTACTAGAAGAATTGATATAAAAAAAAGAGTTGTAAATATGAACGTAAATATTTTCATTTTTTTATTAATACAAAAGAATTTAGACAGAAATTTGACATAAAACCCTAATCAGTCTGATTAAAATAATTTAAAATTGACAATGAAATTATTTTAGAAATTTTTGTTAGATATCTCTTATTATTTAACAATTTCTCTTCTCTTTTATTGGTAATAAAACCCAACTCAATCAAAATAGATGGAATTGTTAAGGATTTTAATACTACAAATCCAGCATTTCTGTGACCTCTGTTTTTAATAGATATTTTTTTTATATTTCGAATAACAATATTAGCTATTTTCGCACTCTCATTCATTGTTTGTCTTTGAAAAATCTTAATGAGATTATCTTTAATCAATGGGTCAGAATGTTGTATCTTAAGTCCTCCAATAAAGTCTGACTTATTTTCTCTCTCTGCAAGCTGTTTTGCTTCCTTATCTGATGCTTTATCAGAAAGACTAAAAATAGAAAATCCACTTGCTTTTCTATTTTTAGAAGCATCAGCATGAATTGAAATAAATAAATCTGCTTTTGCGTTTTCAGCAAATTTTACTCTCTCTCTTAAATAAAGATATCTATCATCTATTCTTGTAAGTTTAACTTTTATATTATTCGAGGATAAAGTCGACTTAATTGTTTTCGCAAATACAAGATTAATGTCTTTTTCAAAAGTCCCATTAACACCTATTGCACCTGGATCTTTTCCACCATGACCCGGGTCAATAACAATTATATATTTTTTATTTATTTTTGCTTTTTCTTTTCTAAACTCTGCATCTAGTTTTTTGTTTGTGTAAAGTAATATTTTGTTCGATTTGTCAGCTTGAATATTTTTTTTTCTAACTTCTATTTCATTATAAGAACAAGAAGACAAAATTAAAATTACTGTTAAGAAAAATTTTATTAAAAGAAATTTATACATCATAATTAAATCTTTAAATTAATAATAATAAATCAATAAGTTGCTTGATAACAAAATTTTATTAATATACTGTTAAAAAATTGAATTACACGAATTAATTACAAAAAGATAGTTAGAATAAATAAAACATATTGTATTATAGAAATGAACCCTCAAAAAAAAACCTATTTATTTAAAAATAAAACACCTAATCATTGTAAAAAAATGAAACTTTTTAGGTGTTTCCTTTCAAATTATTCTAACTGTCATCATATATATGGAGATTTTGATGACAAAGAGAATATTAATTGATGCAAGTAACGATCAAGAAACTAGAATTGCATCCATACAAAACGATACCATAGAAGATTTTGAATATGAAGTTGTTGGAAAAAAACAACTTAGAGGTAATGTTTATTTGGCAAGAGTTAGCAGAGTTGAACCAAGTCTCCAAGCTGCTTTTGTTGAGTACGGTGGAAATAGGCAAGGATTTTTAGCTTTTAGTGAAATTCACCCTGACTATTATCGTATTCCTGTAGAAGATAGAACAAAATTATTAGAAACAGTTTCCAAAGAAGTAAGTGTTGATGATGAAATTCAAATTAATAACGATGAAAATATTGATGATGAATTTCAAGAAAATAAAGACTTTAAAAAAATAAAGAATAAACTTTATAAAAACTACAAAATCCAAGAAGTAATTTCTAAAGGACAAATTATATTAGTTCAAATTGTTAAAGAAGAGAGAGGCAATAAAGGAGCTGCATTAACTTCTTATTTATCATTAGCAGGCAGATATTGCGTTTTAATGCCCAATACTCCTAAAGGTGGTGGAATTAGTAGAAAAATTTCAACTTCAACTGATCGTCAAAGATTAAAAAAAGTTTTGGAAGGTCTTAACTTAGATAAAGGAATGGCATTGATTATTCGAACAGCTGGTAGCAAAAGAACAAAGGTTGAAATCAAAAGAGATTTTCAAAATCTTATTACGATGTGGGAAGATATAAAAAATAAAACAATTAAATCTAATGCTCCAAACTTAATTCACGATGAAGGTTCTATTATAAAAAGAGCAGTCCGTGATATGTATAATAGTGATGTTGAGGAAGTGTTAGTTCAAGGTGAACAAGCATTTAAAACTTGTAAAAGTTACATGAAGTCATTGATGCCTAGTCATACAAAAAAAATTCAACATTATTCTGATAATCACGTTTTACTTTTCCAAAAATTTGGTGTTGATACACAACTGTCTGATATATTTAAACCAATAGTAAATTTAAAATCTGGTGGATATCTAGTTATAAATCATACAGAAGCTCTCGTTGCTGTTGATGTAAATTCAGGTAAAGCAACAAGAGAAAGGTCTATTGAAAAAACTGCATTTCAAACAAACCTAGAAGCCGCTCAAGAATTTGCAAGACAAGCTAAATTAAGAGACCTCTCCGGATTAATTGTAATAGACTTTATAGATATGGAAGATTATAAAAATCGAATAACAATAGAAAGAAAATTAAAAGAGGCCTTCAAACAAGATAGAGCCAGAATCCAAATTGGTGAGATAAGCTCTTTTGGTCTTTTAGAACTTTCAAGACAAAGATTAAGATTGTCTGTTTCTGAAACAACCACTGAAGTTTGTAATTTTTGTGGTGGAGTTGGTCGTATTCAATCATCTGAGGTTACCTCTATGCAAATATTGAGGGAAGTTGAAGATAGTTTAGTTAAAAGCAACCAAAATGAAATATCAATTTCAATTCATTCAAGTATGTCAGCTTATATTTTAAATAATAAAAAGCAAAATATATTTGATATTGAAAACAGACATAAAGCTAAAATTATTTTTAATATTGATAATAATCTAACTATTTCAGACTATAAACTTGAAAATAATGATGATAGAAAAATTGTTGATTTAAAAGCAGAAAATCAATACAAGGAGCAAATATCAAAAAAGAGAAAAAATCAAAAAAAATTACGTGATAATAATGATACTTTAAATGAAACTGATACTGATTTAGATAAAAAAAAGGAACCATCTTCAATAGAGAAAAAAAACAAAAGAGGTCCCAATAAAACTAAACGCACTAAAAAGAAAGACAACTTAGAAATTGAAAACTTTGAGCAAAAAGTCGGGTCTATTGAGAAAATCTCACAAAAAGCATCAGACATAAATGAGATTTTAGATAATGGAAAAAAGAAATCTACAAGTAGAAAAACAAAATCTTCTACTAAAATTGATGTTGTCAATTTAGATTCTGAAAAAAATAAAGTTAAAACCAAAAAAACTGGATGGTGGAATAATTAAATTTAATTGTATAAAAATTTATGTAAGTTTATTTTTTATATTTTTTACATCAAATGTTTTTGCTAAAAATATAAATATTATTAGAGACTCAGAGATTGAGTTTTTTTTGCAAGATTTAATTAATAATTTTTTAATAAACGAAGATATTAAAAACTCATCTATCAAACCTTTAATTGTTATTGACAATTCAATGAATGCCTTTGTAACAGGAAACAATCACATTTATATACATACTGGTTTATTAGAAAATTTAGATTCATATGAGGAATTGGAAGGAATAATAGCTCATGAAATTGGACACTTAAAATTAGGACATGTGGAAAGTAGGAGAATTTTATCCAAAAAAAATTCAAATCTCATAAATATTGGTATTTTTGCTTTGCTTGGTGCCACATTAGCTGGCTCAGATAATAATTTAAATGGCTCAATATTAATTGGAACCGATTTTTTTAATAAAAAACAATTTAAATATAATCGTACTCAAGAATTAGAAGCTGATATTTTTTCAATAAAGGCTCTTAATAAATTAAAAAAAAGTTCAATTGGTTTGAATAAATTTTTTAAAAAAATTGAAGAAAGAAATAAACTTTTTCCAAAAAAAAATAATTATTATACTTCTCATCCTAATTCAGAAAATAGATTAGAACTTATAAATAGTCTTTCTCATTTCAGGAATAATAATCTTAACACTACAATTTATTATAAAAATCTTGAATTAGATTTACAAAAACTAAAAATCAAGCTCACAGCTTACACAAAAAATAAACAAAAATTTAATATAATTAAAAAAAACCTAAAAGAGAGAAATAAACTTTTTTATTCTTCTATAAACTATTATTTAAACCACAACATTCCAGCTTCAATAAAAAAAGCTATAGAACTTGAAGAACAAAATAAAAACAATCCATTTGCTAAAGAAATGATTGGAAGTTTATACTTCATCGGAGGCAATTATAGAAAAGCTTCATTACATTATAGCCAAGCCATAGATAAATTTAATAAATTAAAAATTTCTCCTCCTCCAAATATCAAATTGTCACTTGCAAAATCACTAATAGAAATTAATGATGAAAAATCATTAAAAAAATCACTTTTAATTTTAGAGGAACTTATACCAATGAAATATAATTCTATATATTTTTGGAAATTAATTGGAATAACTGCTAATAAATTAGGAAACAAATCAGCCAGCATGGTAGCTATAGCTGAAGAGAAAATTTTAAAAAAACAATATGATAAAGCTAAAATCTTTGCATCTAAAGCATTAAAGTATAAAAATATTAAAACTTTGTATAAAATGAGAGCTTCAGATATTATAAATTTTAAATAAAAGGATTAAAATGAATATTAAATATAAAACTTTGATTTTTTTTATTTTTATTTTTTCCTTATTCAAATCATCATTTGCACATGAATTAAACAAAGATGAAATTAATTCCTTTATAAATAACTTTATATTAAAAAACCCACAAGTGATAGAAAAAGCACTTCAAAACTTAAATTTAGAGAGATCAAAAAAAAATTTTAAATTAGCTTTAACTGAGTTAAAAAAAATTCCTAATCCTAAATTAAGAAATAATAATTCAAATGTAACTATATATGAATTTTTTGATTATAATTGCGGTTATTGTAAATCTGTTATGCAAAATATTTTTAATATTTATAAAAAAGATAAAAAAGTAGAAATTGTTTTTGTTGAATATCCAATTTTGTCAAATAGCTCTCTATCTGCTGCTATAGCTAGTTTGGCTGCAAGAAATCAAAAAAAATATTTTGAATTTCATAGTAAGCTTATGAAACATACAGGAAAAATTGATGATAAATTATTATTGTCATTTGCCAAAGATCTAAAAATTAATATAAAAAAATTACAAAGTGACTATTCAAATGAAAAATTAATGTTAATTATTAACAAGAATAGAGAAATAGCTAATAGACTAAATTTAAGAGGTACACCAGCTTTTATTATTGGAAATAAAATATATCCTGGTGCTATGAGTGAAAAAGATATAGAAAAGGCAATTGCTATAGAAAGAAAAGAAAGAAAGAGATGAATTTTAATTTTTGGAGACACTTTTGAAAGACACAATATATATAATTAATGGTCCAAATCTAAATAAATTAGGAACAAGAGAACCTGATAAATATGGTACTTTAAAACTTCAGGAAATTGAAAAGCTCTGTAAAAAGAAATGTGATGAATTAAGTTTAAGTTGTGTTTTTTTTCAGTCCAACATTGAAGGAGAAATTATTAACAAAATCCATGATGCAATTGACAAAAATATTAAAGCAATAATTATTAATGCCGCAGCATACACACACACATCAATTGCAATTCTTGATGCCTTGAAAATTTTTAAAGGAATTGTAATTGAGATACATATTACAAATATACATTCTAGAGAAAAATTTAGACATAACTCATTTATCTCTAAAGTTGCCAAAGGTATAATAGCTGGCTTTGGTCAAGAATCATACTTAATGGCTTTAGATTATCTATATAAAGTAAACAATAAAAAGGTTTAGAATGAAAGAAAACTCAAATAAAGATATAGAATTAATTCGTAAACTTTCTCAATTAATGTCTAAAGAAAAAATAACTAAATTAAAATATGAAAGATCAGATTTTAAACTATCTATTGATAAAAATACTAAGTCTGAAAACTTGACAAGTTTTCAGACACCCAAGATAGTTGAAACTGAATTAAAAGAAAATAAAAATTTAGAAACTAAAACCAATTTTGATGTTAACCATCCTGGTGCTTTAAAAGCACCAATGGTTGGAACTGCATATGTTTCTCCAGAGCCAGGCAAAGCTCCTTTTATAAGAATTGGAGATACGGTATCAAATAATCAACCACTCTTAATTATTGAGGCGATGAAAGTAATGAATACTATTACCGCTCCAAAAGGAGGTAAAGTTGTGTTTATTGGTTTTGAAGATGGACAACCAGTTGAATTTGAACAATTACTTGTAATTATAGAATAAAATGTTTTCTAAAATATTAATTGCTAATAGAGGTGATATTGCCCTAAGAATATTAAGAGCATGTAAAGAGCTAGAAATTAAAACTGTAGCAGTTCATTCAACAGCAGATAATGAAGCAATGCATGTAAGATTAGCTGATGAAAGCGTTTGTATTGGACCTCCTCATTCTTCAAAGTCTTATTTGAATATTCCTTCAATTATCACAGCTGCTCAACTTGTAGGAGCTGATGCTATACATCCCGGTGTTGGTTTTCTTTCTGAAAATTCATCTTTTGCTGAAATTGTCCAAGCACATAACATAAAATTTATAGGGCCTAAAGTTCAACATTTAAAAGATATGGGGGACAAAATAAAAGCAAAAGAAATTGCTAAAAAAATTGGATTACCTCTTGTCCCTGGTTCAAAAGGCATTGTTAAAGATATTGAGTCTGCAAAAAAAGAAATACATGAAATTGGACTGCCTGTTTTAATAAAAGCATCTGCAGGTGGTGGCGGCAAAGGCATGAAAATAGTCCAGAATGAAGGTGATATAAAAAACGCTTTTTTATCTGCAAAAAATGAAGCAAGAGCAGCGTTTGGTAATGATGATGTATATATTGAAAAATATTTATCAAACCCAAGACATATTGAAGTACAAATTATTGGAGACTCTTTTGGAAATGTATTTCACTTAGGTGAGAGAGAGTGTTCAATACAAAGAAATCATCAAAAACTTATTGAAGAAGCACCCTCACCAGCATTGAACAATGACGAGAGAGAATACATTTGTAATCTTTCATCTAAAGCTGCAAAGGTTATGGGTTATGAAAGTCTAGGTACAATTGAATATTTATATGAAAATGGGAAATTTTATTTTATTGAAATGAATACAAGACTTCAGGTGGAGCATCCAATTACTGAAGCAATAACAGGGATAGATATTGTTAAAGAGCAAATAAAAATTGCTTCAAACTATCAGCTAAAATGGAAACAAAAAGATATTAAATTTACAGGTCACTCTATTGAATGTAGGATTAATGCTGAAAACCCAAAAACCTTTATGCCTTCACCAGGTAAAATTGAGCAGTTTCATCCGCCTGGCGGTTTTGGTGTTCGAGTAGATTCTGGGATTTACTCTGGGTATAGTATCCCTCCCTATTATGATAGCCTTATAGCCAAACTGATAGCTCATGGTAAAAATAGAAAAGAATGTATATTAAAACTAAAGCAAGCAATTCAAGAAATGGTAATTGATCCAATACCATCAACATTAGAACTTCATAAAAATTTACTTAAAAATCCTGATATTCTTAATGGCGATTTTGATATAAAATGGTTAGAACAAATTTATTTAAATGGAAAATAAATTCCAAGAGAATTTGAGTTCTGAATTAATTATACAAATATATAAACTTGGTATTTTTCCAATGGCTAAAAATAGATTTGATAGCGAAATCTATTTTGTAAATCCAAAAAAAAGAGCTATCTTACCTATTAAAGACTTTCATGTATCAAGATCTTTTTCAAGATTTATTAAGAAAAAACCTTTTTATATTACAGTTAATACAAATTTCAAAAAAGTAATTAAGAAATGTGCAACTGTAAATAGATCAGATACATGGATTAATAAAACAATAGAAAAACAGTTTAATAATCTTCATGAAATTGGCGTTGCTCACTCTATAGAATGTTGGAAAAACAACGAAATTGTCGGAGGAATTTATGGTGTTGCATTAGGGGGATGCTTTTTTGCTGAATCTATGTTTAGTTCTGTTAGTAATGCTAGCAAATTTGCATTGATCAATCTAGTAGCAAGACTGTATTTTTTAAAATATTCAATTTTAGATGTTCAGTTTATCAATGATCACTTAAAGCAATTTGGAGCTTTCGAAATAACTCAAGATCTTTTTAAAGAAAAAATATCTGAATATATTAATCATAATATTGATTTTCAGTCTTTAAGTGTCAAAGATGAAGATTTGTTTGACAATGTTTTGTCTTTTCTACAGGAAATTAAAGAAACATCATAAACTGGATGTTCCATTGCATTTAATGCTGGGCTAGATGCAAAAATCCAGCCTTCAAAAATTGATAATTTATCTTTAGTGACAGAGTATTTATCAGATTTATCTAAAACTTTTATATAGGCTATTGATTCTGGTTCATCTAAAGGTAACGAATAAACACATTTTTGAAGATCTATATCCAAAATACCAAATTTTTTTGGTACACCCACTTGAATTTCAAACGTTTTGATTCTCGCTGTAATCTTATCTAAACCTTGAAAAATTCCTATATTTCCAATTAACCATTCATTAGCAACTAAAATTTTAGTATTTATCAAAACATAGAAAAAAGAAATTAAAAATAAAACTTTTTTCAAGTCTTTACTTACCACTGGACATAATCATTTTAGCGATCATATCTGTAAAACTCAATGATGTTGAAGTATCATAAATTATAGATTTATCTTTTAAAAAAGTTTCTGAAGAACCTGGAATAATTTCCAAAAACATTCCTCCAAATAAACTTGATGAAGAGATTTTTGCTGTTGAGTCATCCGGTATATTTATTTCTTTATCGACTTCAAGTTCTACCATGACTTCAAATTCATCTTTTTCTAATTTAAAGTTTCTAATTTTTCCAACTGTAATACCAGATATTTTTACTTTATCACCAACATTTAAACCAGTCACATTTTCAAAGATTGCAGATATAGATATATTTTTAGAATTTATATTTTTTTCTAAAGAAAACCCAAAAAATAAAAATAAAACTGCTACTACAATTACACTAAACCCCATTAATGTTTCTATTAGACTATATTTCATAATTATTTCTTAGGTGTCCAAGATTCATAATCCGCAGCTGATTTTTGTCTAAAACCTCTATCTAATAGACTTCCCTGAGGTTTTACAGCAAATGCAGTTCCTGTTAAATTAGGCAGATGTTCTTTTTGCCAGTCATAATTTTTTTTTCTTTTTAGAGGTGGTTTACTTGTAATTTTATGCAACCAAGCATGCCACATAGGTGGTATTTTAGAAGCTTCTACTTTACCATTAAAAATAACGAATCTTTTATCTGTTTTTTTTTGACTATAATATTTATTCCCATATCGATCTTCACCAATTAAGTTAGAACTAAAACGTATTAAAATTTGAGAGACTAAATTCATAAAATCTTTATAATTACTATTTAAAATTATACAATAAATTAATAAAATTCAATTTTTAAAAAAAAATTCAATTAAATTAATTATTTATAAAAAATTTAATTTTATTGCTTTACTATCATCTACTAAATACAGTATATTAAATGTTCATCTTTACAAGATATAGTTGTTAAACCTTATTTTGAAATTTTATAAGGTTATATCAAGAATCTTGATATAGGTAGTTTAATAATGAGAGGGATATAATGAAATTTACTAGGCTTTTCACAGAAGATAAATCAGACGTTTATAATAATTTAAAATTTAAAACTACCTCAAGTGAAATTAAGAACCCAGACGGTACAATTGTATTTAGTGCACCAGAAATTGAAGTTCCAGAAAATTATTCACAAGTTGCCGCAGATGTGATTGCTCAAAAATATTTTAGAAAAGCTGGAGTGCCTATCTATTTAAAAAAAGTTAAAGAGAGTAATGTGCCTAATTGGTTGTCAAGATCTGAACCAGATGAAAGTAAATTAGAAACCATTCCCGAAAATGAAAGATTTGCTGCAGAAACATCTGCAAAACAAGTTTTTAATAGATTAGCTGGTACATGGACTTATTGGGGATGGAAAGGTGGATATTTCAGTTCGGAAAAAGATGCTAAAGTGTATTATGATGAAATGAGATATATGCTTGCCTCTCAAATGGGAGCACCAAATTCTCCCCAATGGTTTAATACTGGACTTCATTGGGCTTATGGAATAGATGGACCTAGCCAAGGACATTATTATGTGGATTACAAAACTGAAAAATTAGTTAAGTCAAAATCTTCATATGTTCACCCACAACCTCATGCATGTTTTATTCAATCCATTAAAGATGACCTTGTTAATGAAGGTGGAATAATGGATTTGTGGGTTAGAGAAGCAAGATTATTTAAATATGGATCTGGAACCGGAACAAACTTTTCCAACTTAAGAGGAAATAATGAAGAACTTTCCGGTGGCGGAAAATCATCCGGAATGATGAGCTTTTTGAAAATTGGTGATAGAGCTGCAGGTGCAATTAAGTCAGGAGGAACAACAAGAAGAGCTGCCAAAATGGTTACTGTTGATGTAGATCATCCAGACATTGAAGAATTTATTGATTGGAAAGTTGTAGAAGAACAAAAAGTTGCGGCTTTAGTTGCAGGATCTAAATCTACTGCAAAGCATCTTGGAGCAGTTATGGAAGCCTGTAATGTTGATGAATATAAAAAAGATGACCTATACGACACCAAAATAAATAAAAAACTTAAAGAGGCTGTTCTAAACGCAAGATCAGTTATGATCCCAGAAAATTATATTCAAAGAATAATTCAATTTGCAAAACAAGGATTTAAAGAAATTGAATTTAAAACTTATGATACAGACTGGGATAGTGAAGCTTATTTAACAGTTTCAGGACAAAATTCTAATAATTCAATAAGAGTAACAAATGACTTTTTAAAAAAAGTTGAGAATAATAGTGACTGGGAACTTATAAGAAGAACTGATGGAAAAGTTTTTAAAAAAGTTAAAGCTAAAGAACTTTGGAATAAAATAACAGAAGCAGCATGGGCATGTGCAGATCCTGGTCTACAATATGACTCTACTATTAATGAGTGGCATACATGTCCACAAGAAGAAAAAATAAATGCTTCTAACCCATGTTCGGAGTATATGTTTATTGATGATACAGCGTGTAACCTTGCTTCATTAAACTTAATTAAATTTAGTAAAAAGAATAAAAGACTAGATATTAATGCTTTTGAACACGCATGCAGATTATGGACGTTAACACTTGAAATTTCTGTAATGATGGCACAATTTCCTTCAAAAGAAATTGCTCAAAAATCTTTTGATTACAGAACACTTGGCCTTGGTTATGCAAATATTGGAGGTCTCCTGATGTCATGGGGTGTACCTTATGACAGTGATGAAGGTAGAGCGATATGTTCATCAATTTCAGCAATTATGACAGGAATTTCATACGCGACATCAGCAGAAATAGCAAAAGAATTAGGTCCTTTTTCAAAATATAAATTGAACTCAAAAGATATGTTAAGAGTGATAAGAAACCATAAAAGAGCAGCTGATGGTTTTAAAGATGGATACGATAGCTTAACTATTAATCCTGTGCCCCTTATCAAAGAAGATTGTCCTTCTGAAGATCTGCCTAATGCAGCGTCAAAAGCATGGAAAAAAGCTCTAAATGATGGAGAAAAATTTGGTTACAGAAATGCTCAAACTACTGTAATAGCTCCAACCGGTACAATTGGACTTGTGATGGATTGTGATACAACAGGTATTGAGCCAGACTTCGCAATGGTTAAATTCAAAAAGTTAGCTGGAGGAGGTTACTTTAAAATTATTAATCAAGTTGTGCCAGAAGCACTTCAAAACCTTGGTTATAATAGTAAACAAATTTTGGATATTAAAAATTATGTCTTGGGTACTGGCAGTCTAAAAAACTGTCAAGCAATTAGTCATTCAGCCCTAAAAGAAAAAGGCTTTAAGGATGAACAAATTAATTTAATTGAGAACTCATTAGAAAGTGCTTTTGATATTAAGTTTGTTTTTAATCAATTTACTTTAGGTAAAGATTTCTGCAAAAATGTTTTAAAAATTTCAGAAGATCAACTTAATGATTTCTCATTTGATATGCTTAACTTTTTATCCTTTACAAAAGAAGAAATCGATGCTGCTAATATTCATGTTTGCGGATCTATGACACTAGAAGGAGCGCCTCATCTAAATGAAAAGCATCTTAATGTTTTTGACTGTGCAAATGTATGTGGAAGAATTGGCAAGAGATATTTATCAGTGGATAGCCATATAAGGATGATGGCAGTAGCACAACCTTTTATTTCAGGTGCTATTTCTAAAACAATTAATATGCCAAATAACTCATCAATAGAAGATTGCAGTGATGCTTACATGTTATCTTGGAAATTATGTCTTAAAGCTAATGCTCTTTACAGAGATGGTTCAAAATTAAGTCAACCTCTTAATTCAAGTTTGATTGAAGATGAAGATATTAATGATGAAGAGGTAATCACAGAAAAAACAACAAAAGTTGTTGAAAAAATAGTTGAAAGAGTATTGAGGGCAGAAAGAGAAAAATTACCTCATAGAAGAAAAGGGTACACCCAAAAAGCTATAGTAGGTGGCCATAAGGTTTATCTTAGAACTGGAGAATATGAAGATGGTAAATTAGGTGAAATTTTTATTGATATGCATAAAGAAGGTGCTGCTTTTAGATCTTTAATGAATAACTTCGCTATTGCCGTTTCAATTGGATTGCAATATGGAGTTCCTTTAGAAGAATTTGTTGAGGCATTTACATTTACTAGATTTGAACCACAAGGTATAGTTACTGGAAACGATACTATCAAAATGTCTACATCTATTTTGGATTATATTTTTAGAGAACTAGCAATTTCTTATCTAGATAGAAATGACCTGGGGCATGTTGATGTTAATAATATTGATACAAGCCCAACAGGTGTTGGTGTAAGAGGAGATGAAACAACTCATAAAGTTGCATCAAGAGGCTTTGTAAGAAGAGAACTTAAAGTTGTATCAGGTGGTGGAGCGGATAATGTGTCAGTTTTACAAACTAAAAATTATTTAGATAGCTATGAGAATGAGATAACAGATATTAATGATGAAAGTGAAACTAATGAAGTACTAGTAAAGCAAAACTCTACTATATCTAAAGAAATTGAAGCTAAAATTAAAGGTTTTGAAGGTGAGGCCTGCGGAGAATGCGGTAACTTTACATTAGTTAGAAATGGTACTTGTATGAAATGTAACACATGTGGTGCTACTTCTGGATGCTCTTAATTAATGAGAAAATAATTTATGAATATAGATGAAAATTTAAAAAATCATGAAATAGAATTAGAAGATGCTTCGACACCAGCCGGTAATTATGTTCCCTACATTATTACAAACAATCTTGTTTTTATATCTGGTCAATTACCCTTTAAACAAGGAAAGATACCAATAACAGGTGTTGTTGGGGAAACAGTTAGTTCAGAAGATGCGATTGAGATGGCAAAATTATGCGCTCTAGCACTAATCAGCCAATTAAAATCAGCTTGTGATGGAGACCTTAATAAAGTTTCTAGAGTAGTGAAATTAGGTGGATTTGTAGCTTCAGCCTCATCCTTCACATCACAACCTTCAATAATTAATGGTGCTTCAGATATCATGGTTAAAGTATTTGGAGAACAAGGAAAGCATTCACGATTTGCAGTAGGCGTCTCCAGTCTTCCACTCAATGCCCCAGTTGAAATTGAAGGAATTTTTGAGCTTAAATAAAATAAAATGAATTTGGATATAATTTCAAATATATCTAAGATTGGTTCAAAAGCTTGGAATAACTTAAATATTAATGATCATCCATTTACAAATTATGAATTCTTATACGCATTAGAAAAATCTAAATCTGTTTGTGCAGAGACAGGTTGGCTTCCTCAACATATAATTGTAAAAGATATTGATAAAAAAATTATAGGAATTTTACCTAATTACCTTAAAAGCCATTCTTATGGAGAATATGTATTTGATCATAGCTGGGCAAACGCTTATCAAAAGGCAGGAGGTTCATACTACCCTAAATTAATTTCAGCTATACCTTTCACACCTGTAAAAGGACCACGTTTTTTATATAAAGAAAGTGAAAAAGAAATCGTAATTAAAAATATCACCCAATTTATGATGGATCTTGCGGAAAAAAATAATTTAAGTTCTGCTCATATAAATTTTTTAGATGAAAACACTGATCAAATTTTAGAAAAAAAAGGATGGTTAAAAAGAGTTGGTTTACAATTTCATTGGAAAAACAATGATTATTCTAGTTTTGAAGACTTTTTAGAAGAGCTGAAAAGTTCAAAAAGAAAAATGATCAAAAAGGAAAGAGACTATATTAAAAAAACGGGTATTGTTATAAATAGGATAAGTGGTAATGATTTAAATTCGACAATTTGGGATCAATTTTATAAGTTTTATTTAGATACAATAGATAAAAAATGGGGAAGTGCTTATTTAACAAGAGATTTTTTTTCATCTATATCAGATAAGTTAAATAAAAAAATTGTTCTCATTATAGCAGAAAAAGATAATGAAATAGTTGCTGGTGCTCTAAATTTCACTGATAAATATTGTTTATATGGTAGAAATTGGGGATCTAAAATTGATATCCCTTTTCTGCATTTTGAAATGTGTTATTATCAGGCTATAGATTATGCAATTGATAAAAAATTAAAGGTTGTTGAAGCTGGTGCTCAAGGGCATCATAAAATTAAAAGAGGGTATCTAGCTAAACCAACTTTTAGCTATCATTATCTTCCTAACAACTCATTTAGAAATGCTGTTTCAGCTTTTATTAATGATGAAAAAACACATATTCAGGAAAACATTGATTATGTTAATAATCATGATAACCCTTTTAAATTCAAAAATTAAATCTTAATTTTTGAATTTCTTTTATCTGATGTTTTAGTAGAAGACTCAGATTTAATAATTAATTCATCGTTTTTGTTATCTACAAAAACATTTCCACCTTTTACTAATTTTCCAAACAAAAGTTCTTCTGCTAGTGGTTTTTTAATTTTTTCTTGGATTAATCTATTTAAAGGTCTTGCTCCAAAAATCTTATCATATCCTTTTTTAGCTAACCAATTTCTAGCTTCATCAGAGAGCATTATTGAAACACCTTTATCAGATAATTGTGCTTCCAATTGCATTATAAATTTATCTACCACCATTTTAATAACTTCTATATTTAGGTAATCAAAAGGTATAACTGCATCTAACCTATTGCGAAATTCTGGGGTAAATAATTTTTCTATTGCTTGTGTATCAGCATCATTTTTTGTGTCATTTAAAAATCCAATTGATGATTTAGATAACTCTGAAGCCCCAGCATTAGTAGTCATAATTAAAATAACATTTCTAAAATCCACTGACTTTCCGTTATTATCAGTTAATTTACCGTGATCCATTACTTGAAGCAATAAATTAAACAAATCAGGATGTGCTTTTTCAATTTCATCTAAAAGTAATACCGAATGGGGATTTTGATCAATTGCATCTGTTAATAATCCACCTTGATCAAAACCGACATAACCCGGAGGTGCACCTATCAACCTAGAAACCGTATGTCTTTCCATATATTCTGACATATCAAATCTAGTAAGTTTAATCCCATACGACTCAGACAACTGTCTTGCCACTTCAGTTTTCCCAACTCCAGTAGGACCAGAGAATAAATAACAACCTATTGGTTTTTCTCCTTCTCTAAGGCCTGCCCTTGATAATTTTACACTTGAAACCAAAGCAGATATAGCTTTGTCTTGACCGTAAACCATTCTTTTAAGATCACTTTCTAAATTTAATAATGCTTTTTTATCATCTTTAGAAACATGTTTTGGAGGTATTCTAGCAATTAAAGCAACTGTTTCTTCTATTTCTTGTTTATCAATTGTTTTTTTTCTTTTATTTTGAGGTAGTAACATCTGTGCAGCTGCTGTTTCATCAATTACATCAATAGCCTTATCAGGAAGTTTTCTTTCATTTATATATCTAAAAGATAATTCAACTGCAGTTTTAATTGCATCGTTAGTAAACTTAATTTTATGATGATCTTCATATCTTGATTTAAGTCCCATTAATATTTTAATTGCATCGTCAACATTAGGTTCTTTTACATCTATTTTTTGGAATCTTCTAACTAAAGCTCTGTCTTTATCAAAATAACCTCTATATTCTTTATATGTAGTTGAGCCAATACATCTAAGTGTTCCTGTTTGAAGAACAGGCTTTAATAAATTTGAGGCATCCATTGCACCACCACTAGTAGCACCAGCACCAATTATCGTATGAATTTCATCAATAAATAGTATTGCATTTTCATTCTTTTCAATTTCTTTGATGACAGCTTTTAAACGTTCTTCAAAATCACCTCTATATCTTGTACCTGCGAGAAGTGCGCCCATATCTAAAGCATAAATCTCAGATTTCAATAATACTTCTGGAACCTCACCTTTAACAATTTTATCTGCAAGTCCCTCTGCTATGGCTGTTTTTCCTACACCAGGATCACCAACCAACAAAGGGTTATTCTTTGTTCTTCTACACAAAACTTGCATGGTTCTATCAATTTCTTTCTTTCTTCCTATAACCGGATCAATTTTCCCAGATGCAGATTTTTCATTGAGATCGACAGCATATTTTTTTAATGCGCTTTCCTTTTTTGGATTTGTTTGATTTTCTGCATTAGTATCTTCATCAGTTTTAGATTGAGAATAATTTGGATCTTTTGCAAGACCATGGCTAATAAAACTAACAGCATCTAGTCTTTTCATATTCTGCTTTTGAAGCAGATATACTGCATAACAATCTCTTTCAGAGAACATAGCAACTAAAACATTTGCCCCGTTTGCTTCATTTTTTCCTGATGATTGAGTATGAATAACAGCTCTTTGAACAACACGTTGAAACCCTGATGTTGGCTGAGTATCTATATCTTCATTTGAACTAATAATTGATTTTAAATCTTTATTTAAATAACCATTAAGATCATCTTCTAGAAGTTTTATATCTACACCACATGCTTTAAATACTTCAATTGCATCTTTATCTTCTAACAATGAGAATAATAAATGCTCTAAAGTTGCAAACTCATGCTTTTTTGAGGATGCTAAATTCATTGCACGTCTTAATGTCTCCTCTAATGATCTTGATAACATTTTTTATTCCTTTTCTAATTGCATTTGAAGTGGATGTTCATATTTGCGGGCATAATTTGTAACTTGTACTGCTTTAGTTTCAGCAATTTCATATGTATAAACACCACAAACACCAATACCTTTTTGATGAACATGAAGCATAATTTGTGTGGCTTCATCTTGTCTTTTTCCAAAAAATTTTTCTAAAACCTCAATAACAAATTCCATTGGTGTGTAATCATCATTTAGCATTAAAACTTTATATAAAGATGGTTTTTTAGTTTTAGGTTTTACCTTTGTTAATACACTTCCATCAGTTTGATTATTATCTTCTTCTGATTCAGATCGGATGTTGAAATATTTTTTTTTCATATATTTAATTTAATAATTAAAGACTTTGGTATCAATACTTTTAGAAAATATTTTATAAATTAAGTCTTTTTAAACATCTAAATATTGTATATACATATATATATATATCAACATAATGTATTATAATTTATTATACTCAAAATTTTAAATGAATATTATTATACCATTTAAAGCATCATACATAAAAATTTTGATGCTATTCCCTTTTTTTATATGTTCATTTTATTTTAATAAACCTTCTTACGGAAAGTACGCATCAATTATTATGAATGAAAAATCAGGAAAAGTTTATCATTCAATTAATGCTGATACGAGGAATTATCCTGCTTCACTTACTAAAATAATGACAATTTATATGATTTTTGAAAAATTAAAAAATAAAAAAATTAAAATGAATACTAAACTTAAGGTATCTAAACGAGCTTCAAGGCAACCCCCATCAAAATTAGGACTATACCCAGGTCAAAAAATCACTGTTAAACAAGCAATTCTTGCACTCGTTACCAAATCAGCAAATGATGTTGCAACTGTAGTTGCTGAAAATTTTGAAAAAACTGAAAGAAGATTTGCATACAAAATGACTAGAAAAGCTAAAAGTATTGGTCTTACTCGTACTATTTTTAGAAATGCATCTGGACTTCCTAATAAAGGTCAACTTTCTACAGCTAGAGACATGGCAAAACTAGCAGTAGCTATTAAAAAAAACTTTCCTGAATTTTTTTATTTTTTTAATAAAAAATCATTTGTGTTTAATGGTATTGAGTATCGTAATCATAATAATTTACTTGGCTCTTACTTTGGTGCAGATGGTATTAAAACAGGCTACACCAACGCATCAGGATTTAATTTAGTGGCTTCTGTTGAAAGAAATGGTCAAAGAATAATCGGAGTTGTTTTTGGTGGTAAAACTGCAAGAACTAGAGACAAGCATATGGTTAAGTTATTAAATAAATTTATAAAAACTCCTGTTGTACGAACTGCTAAACTCTCTGAAATACCTACCCAAAGACCTGATTTTATTTCATATCCTGTTGTAAAAAAACCAAAAAACTTCTCTGTTTATACCGTTAGTGAATCAGAAGATTGGTTTATACAAATAGGAGCTTTTAAAAACAAACTTAATGCACATATTGCTGCAAAAAAAGCTCGTAATGCCGCTCCTGAACAACTTGGTAATTTACCTGCTTCTTTACAAAAAGTTAATAAGCCTCTAGAAAACTTAAATGTGAAAAGGTCTCTCTGGAGAGTTAGGTTTATTGAATTAGCTGAAAATCAAGCAAGATCTGTTTGTGCTGAACTATGGTCATCAGGACTTAGTTGTATCCCTTTACCTCAAAAAAGCCTAAATTAATATTTTATTTAACAATCAAAAGTTGATTCCAATTAGTCGTGTATGATTTGGATTTGAAATGAGATTTCATATTCCATTTACTTTTATTCTTTTTTGATTTTAATAATCCTTGAGATCCATAAAATAAAGTTTTTGAACCCATTTTATTATTAATATAATCTAGCATTATCATTCGTTTATTTGATAATATATCATCTTTTTTATTTTTATTAAATAAACTACCCTGAATAGTATAATCTTCTGATTTATAAAAAGAGCTCGTTTCATTTAAATTGATTTCTAAACTTTTAATGTTTAAGTCAAGTAGCGTAACCCCAATTTTTTTATAACTAAATCCCAACCGGTAAATCTTTTCTAATATTCTAAATCCACCTTGGATCAAATCAGGTGTATTACTTATGGGCTCATCAAAATTTATTACTCCAGAGTTACTATATTGTGATTCACTTTTTTTAAACTTATTTGTATTAATAAATACACATAACGAACTACACAAACCTCTTTGTAATCGAAGTTTTTCAGCTGCTCTAAAAATATGGTTTGATAATGCTTCTTTTAAACTTTGTAAATCAGTTACCATTTCTCCAAATGAACGCGAAACCGTGATAGATTTTTTAGAATGAACTTGTTCTAAATCTAAAGCTGAAATACCTCTTAATTCATACACTATTCTTTTTCCAACAACAGAAATATGTTGTTTTATGTGATTGGGATTAGCTCTCTGTAATTGTAAGGCATTATTTATACCGATTTTTTTCAATCTATTTGCCCAACCTTTTGATATTCCCCAGATTGTTTCAAGTTCTAAATCATTTAATACTTGAGTAATTTGGTTTGAATCTTGAAGGTTATAAACTCCTTCATTTACATATTTTTTTGCTATTCTGTTAGCTAATTTTGCTAACGTTTTAGTTGGTCCTATTCCCACAGAAACGGGTATACCTGTCCATTGATATATTTTTTTTTTCATAAAAATCATTTTTTTATAAATATTACTTTTATTAAATCCATCTAAACCTAAAAAAGCTTCATCTATAGAGTAGACCTCAACGTCTGGTGTGAAGTGATAAAAAGAGTTCATTACTCTAGAAGACATATCTCCATACAAAGTGTAATTAGATGAATAAACTATTACCCTATTTTTTTTGATTAAATCTTTCCATAAATGCAGTGGTGCACCCATAGGAATACCCAAAGCTTTAGCTTCATTTGATCTAGCTATGATACATCCATCATTATTTGATAAAACAACAACAGGTTTATTATTAATAAGTGGATTAAAAACCCTTTCACAGGATACATAGAAATTATTACAATCAACTAATGCGTACAATTTTGTTTACCTTTTTAGTAAACAGAATGAATAGCTGTAACAACTACTCCCCAAATTTCAATGTTCATATCTTCTTTTATCTCAATTGGTTTATATAAAGTATTCTCTGGCATTAAAATTAATTTTCCAGATTCCTTATATAGCCTTTTAACAGTCATGTGACCATCAACTACAGCAATAACTATTTTGCCGTGTGAAGGTTTTAAACTTCTATCTACTATCAATATATCATTATCATTAATTCCAGCGCCGATCATAGAATCTCCAGTGACACGAACAAAAAAAGTTGCTGCTGGATGTTTAACTAAATGGCTATTTAAATCTAAATTTCTTTCTAAATGATCATCTGCAGGTGAAGGAAACCCCGCAGATATTTTACAACTATACAAGGGTAATTCTGAATCTGAATGAACTACTTCATCTTTCAAAAAATTAGGTAAATCAAATATTTTAACACTATCTTGAGGTGAATAATGTCCATTTAAAATTAATATCTCTTTTGTTTTTTCTATACTTTCAATCATTTAATCCCCCTTTGTTCATGTTTTGTTCTATTTATACATAAAAAGAAATGATTGAAAAGTTTTTTCAACAGTAATTAAAAAAATATTAAGATTTTTTATATTTATCTATTAATGAATCTAAATCATGGTCAACATTTTTGTCATAACCATGTTTTGATGAAAAAAATGCTAAGGCCATTAAACCTGAACCAATAATAAAAGACATAGCAATGCAAATTATAATAGCAAAAAATCCGTGATTACTAATACTTATAAAATCCCAATTAAACCATAATTTAATAGAAAAATATAACACAAGAAATAATACTGCTAAAAACAGAGATATAATTATCTTATTTTTCGTAGAGAACATGAGTATAAAATCAACTTTCTACCGACAACTGATTTTCAACAAGATTATACCAGTAAGAGATACCTAACGGAATAATTTCATCGTTAAAATCATATTTTGAATTATGTAACATACAACCACTTTTCCCTTCACCTGCACCTAACCATATATAAGCTCCTGGTTTTTTTTCAAGCATATAAGCAAAATCTTCAGCTCCCATAGATGGTGCAAGATTATCTTTAACAGCTTTCGTTTCAACTACTTTTTTTGCAACTTCAATGGCAATATCACTTTCTATCGAAGTGTTGACAGTAACAGGATAACCCTCATTAATTTCAACCTTTGCAGTACAACCGTAAGCATATGCGGTAGAATTGCAAATATCAATAAATTGTTCTTTAACTAAAGATCTTGTTTTAGGATTCAATGTTCTTATCGTTCCAATAAAATTAGCATCTTGTGGAATAATATTAAAAGCTGTACCAGATTCTATTTTAGTAACGGAAACAACAACTGGATCAAGAGGATTTTGTTTTCTAGAAACTATCTGCTGCAAAGATTGTATCACGCCAGAAGTAGCAATTATCGGATCAGATGCATGATGTGGAGAAGCAGCATGACCTCCAACACCATTAATTAATACTCTGAATTGATCAAAAGATGCCATTACGGGACCTTTGTGAACAGCTATTTCTCCAACATCTAAACCTGGCCAGTTATGTAACCCCCAAACACTTTCCATTGCAAAATTATCAAAAAGACCATCATTAATCATTTTTAAACCACCGCCGCCTCCTTCTTCAGCTGGTTGAAAAATAAAATATACTGTACCACTGAATTTTTTTTCTTTTGAAAGAATTTTAGCTGCACCAAGAAGCATAGCAACATGTCCGTCATGACCACAAGCATGCATTTTTCCTAAAAACTTTGACTTATAGTCAAAATCATTTTCTTCTTCAATAGGCAGTGCATCCATATCAGCTCTTAACCCTATTGAACGATTACTTTTATGTTCTTTAGAGTTAGAGCCTTTTAAAATACCTACAACGCCTGTTTTTCCAATCTTATTATGAACTTCTATCCCAAATGATTTTAGCTTTTCGGTAATAAAATCTGCAGTCCAATTTTCTTCATAACAAAGTTCTGGATTAGCGTGAAGTTCATGTCTCCAGGTCGTAACCTCCTGATGAATCTTTTTAATGTTTTCTGAAATATTCATTGTTTAATAATGTATTTGAGTATAATGATTAAAAGCTAAAAAAACAAACGATTCTACATATATATATTTAAATGAAAAATCCAAGCACGCTAACTCAAAAAATGTTATTTGTCTTTTTGCCATTTTCAGCTGGTTACTTTTTGTCATATGTTTACAGATCTACTAATGCAATTTTAGCTCCTTATCTTAACCAAGACTTAGGAATTAACGCGGAACAACTTGGCCTAATTACTTCAGTTTATTTTTTAACATTTGCTTTATTTCAATTACCATTAGGAATTCTACTTGATAAATTTGGAGCAAGAAAAGTACAAACCGTTTTGTTTGTTATAGCGTCATTGGGTGCATCATTATTTGCATTAGGTGATTCTGTATTTTCTTTAACGGTAGGAAGGGGTCTAATAGGCTTAGGTGTTTCTGGCGCTTTAATGGGTGCTTTTAAAGCGATGTCCATTTGGTTTCCAAAAGAACGACTAAGTTTATTAGTTGCACTATTTTTAGCTGTGGGAGGATTAGGGGCAATCTCGGCATCATCACCTTTAGAATATCTACTTCAAATAACTGATTGGAGAACTATTTATTTTGCTTTATCTCTAATAACTTTAATTGTTGGTTTTTTAATTTTTATAATTGTACCAGAAAAGAAAATCACATACGAAAAAGAAGAACCAGTATTAAAAGTTCTTAAAATAATTTATACTAATTATCATTTTTGGAGAGCTGGTCCTTTAGCAGGTTTGGTAGGTGGAACAACAATGGCAATTCAAGGCTTATGGGCAGGGCCATGGCTTGCTGATGTTGGAAAATTTAGTCAAACAGAAATAGCTGAAATTCTTTTTTTGTTCACAATATCTATGACAGTTGGAATAATACTTATGGGTATCATATCAGATAATTTAAGACAAAAAAATATTTCAACAATTAGTGTCATGGTTGGAATGATAATTATATTAATTATCCCAACTGGAGTTATAACTTTTGGGTTACTTCCAAAAGCAATATGGCCTTGGGTTTTGTTTAGCTTAACTTCTTTTTGTGCAACATTATCATATTCAGGATTAAGTGACTATTTTCCATTAAATTACGCAGGAAGAGTCTCAACAGCTGTAAATTTAATAACATTTATGGTTGCCTTCATTGCTCAATATGCGATGGGAGCAATAATGCAATTTATTGAGCCAGGGAAAATGACTGGCTATTCATTGTTCTCTTACCAGTTAAGCTTTGGCGTTTTTCTCGGGTTAATAATAATTTTATTGATTAATTATTTTATAATGACTTATTTTAAAAGTTCTAAGGATAATATCTCTGGCATTCCCAAAGAGTAGAGTGATCTGATGGTTTTAAAATAAATCTATCATGTAATCTAAAATCTCCATCTTGCCAAAATTCAAACTCATTTGGTACAATTTTGAATCCACCCCAATGCTCTGGTCTTGGTACATTCTCATCAAATTTATTTTTGAACTCTTCAACTCTTTTTAATAGAGTCTCTCTATTTTTTAACGGTTGTGATTGAATAGATGCCCAAGCTCCTATTTTACTACCTAATGAACGACTTTTAAAATATTGATCTGATACTTTTTCAGGAATTTTATCAATTTCACCGACAACCCTTACTTGACGATTTATAGACTTCCAATAAAAACATATTGCAACTTTACCTGTTTCAAAGATTTCTTTAGATTTTCTACTTTCATAATTTGTATAAAACACAAAGTTTCTATCAATAATATCCTTCAGTAAAACTGTTCTTACGGATGGGAATCCATTTTTAGATACGGTAGCTATTTGCATGGCATTAGGGTCTCTAATTTCCTTTTCTTGTGCCTCTTGAAACCATTTTTGAAATAATTCAATCGGATCTATTTTAGTATCTAATTCCATGATTCACTAAGTTCAAATTTTTGCCATATTTATATTTATTATATAGTTTAATTTATAAGGAATTAAAGTAATGAAATTTATAATAAGTATTTTTTTTATCATTCTACCATCCATAGTGTTTTCAAAAACAGTAATCATCCAGTCAAGTGGGTATATAGAGTCAGTAGAGGTTTTAAAAAAATATGTGACTGAGAATATACCAAAAAAAGAAAAAGTATGTGAGATTAAAAGAGTTCCTGTGCAAAAAGCTTCTAGAGGATTTAGTGCTGACAATTTGATAGGTGCTTTAATTGGTGGAGCAATAGGGAATAAATTAGGCGAAGGTGGTGGAAAATCTGGATCAACAGCAATAGGTGCTTTAATTGGATCTGAAATAGTTAGAAGTGATAAACAAGCTAGAGCAGATAACAATCAATTTGTTGAAAAAGAAGTTTGTAGAATAAAAAACATTACTTATACTGAAACGTCAGAACAAATTACTGGTTATAAATTAAATGTAAATATTGATGGTCAAATCATAGAATTCAGTAGCAATAAGTCCTACAATCCCGGTGATGCAATATCTGTAAGAAAAGAGATTAGTTATTTTTTAGATTAATTTAAATAAATTTATCTGTTTATATTTGTAGTAATCTATTATAATAAATTTAATATTTTTAGAGTTCAGATGTATGAATAATTTAATGAAAAACAAACGTGGTTTAGTAATGGGAGTTGCTAATGATAAATCCATTGGTTGGGGAATTGCTAAAGCCATTTCTGACCAAGGTGGAGAACTAGCATTCACTTATCAAGGCGAGGCATTAAAAAAAAGAGTTATTCCATTAGCTGACAGCGTAAATTCTGAGATAGTACTTCCCTGTGATGTCTCAAACGATGAAGATATAGATAACACTTTTAATGAACTAAAAAAAAAATGGCCTAAAATTGACTTCTTAGTTCATGCTATTGCTTTTTCAGATAAAGACGAACTCAAAGGAGAGTACATTGATACATCAAGAGAAAACTTTATAAATACTATGGATATTTCTGTATATTCATTTACAGCAATTGCTCGTAGAGCATGTCTAATGATGCCTGATGGCGGATCATTATTAACCCTAAGTTATTATGGCGCTGAAAAAGTGATGCCACATTATAACGTTATGGGTTTAGCAAAATCTGCTCTTGAAGCTTCAGTTAGATACTTGGCTACAGATTTAGGTAAAGATAACATTAGAGTCAACAGCATTTCTGCTGGCCCAATTAAAACTCTTGCAGCAAGTGGAATTGGTGACTTTAGGTACATTTTAAAATGGAACGAATATAATTCGCCAATGAAAAGAAATGTTACATTGGATGATGTTGGTGGAAGCGCTGTGTACCTGCTTTCCGATATGTCAACAGGTGTGTCTGGTGAAACTCATCATGTAGATTGTGGTTATCATGTTGTTGGAATGAAAGCAATTGACGCTCCAGACATGACACCTCCTAAAAATAATTAATGTAATGTCATATAATTCTTTTGGTAATTTATTTAGATTTACAAGTTACGGTGAAAGCCACGGGCCAGCTATTGGATGCATAGTAGATGGAGTTCCACCAAATATTAATCTTAATGAAAAAGATATCCAAAAACTTCTTGATAGGAGAAAACCTGGGCAATCAAAATTTGTAAGCCAAAGGAAAGAAAATGATAAAGTCGAAATTCTTTCAGGTATTTTTGAAAGTAAAACAACTGGTCATCCTATTGCATTAAATATTAAAAATGAAGATCAAAGAAGTAAAGATTATAACGAAATTGCCAATAAATTTAGACCAAGTCATGCAGATATAACATACCACGAAAAATATAAAATTCGGGATTATAGAGGTGGTGGAAGATCAAGTGCAAGAGAAACAGCAGTAAGAGTTGCAGCTGGAGCAATTGCTTTTAAAATACTAGAAGAACGTTTTCCAAAACTATTCATTAAAGCTAGTGTAATTCAAATAGGAGAACATAAAATTAATAAAGACAATTTTTCATGGAATGAAGTTGATAATAACCCATTTTTTTGCGCAGATAAAGAGACTGTACCAGTTTGGGAGAAAGATTTGAATTCTTTAAGAAAAAGTGGAAATAGTACTGGTGCAATTGTAGAAATTATAGCTGAAAATGTTCCAAAAGGTATAGGAAGTCCAATTTATAAAAAACTTGATTCTCAAATTGCAGAAGGATTAATGTCTATAAACGCTGTAAAAGGGGTAGAAATAGGATCAGGATTCAAATCAGCATCATCTACTGGAAGTGAAAATAATGACGAAATATTTCCAGATAATAAAGGAGGATATATTTTTAATACAAATAATGCTGGTGGAATTTTAGGTGGAATTTCAACAGGTCAACCGATAGTTGCTAATTTCGCTGTAAAGCCAACTAGTTCTATATTAATTGAAAAAAATTCGGTTGATGTTGAAAATCAAAAAACAAAAATTATTACTAAAGGTAGACATGATCCTTGTGTTGGAATTAGAGCTGTGCCAATAGCTGAAGCTATGATGGCTATTATATTAGTAGATCAAATTATGATGCATGAAGCACAAATTGGTTCTTTAGCCAAATAAATTTTCAAAATACTTTTTACCATAAATTAGAAATTCTTTATTGCCTTTTGGCCCAAGTATAGGACTATCAATAATACCTTTTACACTTAAATTAATTTCATTTTCAAAAAAAACTTTTATATCATCCACAACCATCTGATGGTGTTCAGCATTTTTTACAACACCTCCTTTTCCTAAAAGGTCTTTTCCAATTTCAAATTGTGGTTTAATTAAACTAATAACCCAGCCATTATTTTTTAAGAATTTAATATTTGGTTTAATAACTTTTTTCAAAGATATAAATGACACATCACAAACAATAGCATCTAACTTATTACTAATTATATTACTATCTAAATATCTTGCATTTGTTTTTTCTAGAACCTCTACACGAACGTTATTTCTTATATTCCAGTCTAATTGTCCATAACCAACATCTACGCTATAAACTTTTTTTGCTCCTTTTTTTATTAATACATCTGTGAAACCTCCAGTACTTGCCCCTATATCCATTGCAGTAATATCTGTACAATCAATTTCAAACTCATTTATAGCTTGATCTAATTTATAACCTCCTCGTGAGACCCACGGTTTATATTTTTTTTTTAAGGATAAATTACAATTGATTTCTACTTTTGTTCCTGGCTTATCAATTCTTTGTGAATCTATAAATACGTTACCAGCTAAAATTAGTCCAATTGCTTCTTGCCTACTTTTTACAAGATCTTTATCAAAGAGTAATTTGTCAATACGGATTTTAGTTATTTTTTAAAACCTTTATTAATCTTTAAATTTGGTTTAATTTTTTGAGATTCTATATCTATTTTAATTTTATTATATATACCATTAACATCTAAGTTAGCTTCTATTAATTGTTCATTTTGAGAGGCATGATCTTGAAATAAATCAGGTAAATTTAAAGTTCTGATTATCTTAGAACTTATATTTAGTGTATCGCTTGAAGTAATAATATTCAAGCAATGAGAAGAAAATCCACCACGAGATCCCTCTTCAATTATAAATAAAATTTGATGATTTTTATAAAGGTTTAATAAAAGATCTTCGTCAATAGGCTTTGCAAATCTAGCATCTGCTACGGTTAAATTATATCCTTCAGATCCTAGCTTTTTTGAAACCTCTAATGCCGTTTCTAATAATGTTCCGATAGATAGAATAGCTATATCAGTTCCTTCTTCTATCACTCTTCCTTTTCCAATTGGAAGTTTTTTTAACTTTTTTGAAATTTCTATGCCTGTGGCTTCACCTCTTGGATATCTACAAAATATTGGGCCTAAATTATATAAAGAAGACGTGTAAACCATATCTTTTAATTCATTTTCATCACTTGGGGCCATAACAACAATATTTGGCAAACAAAGTAAATAGGCTAGATCAAAAGCTCCAGCATGAGTGGACCCATCTGCACCAACCAAACCTGCTCTATCAAGCATGAATTTTACAGGTAATTTTTGTATGACTACATCATGAATAACTTGATCATAAGCTCTTTGAAGAAAAGTGGAATATATTGCAACAAAAGGTTGTATTCCTTGGGACGCAAGTCCAGCGGCAAATGTAACAGCATGTTGTTCAGCTATGCCAACGTCAAAAAATCTATTTTCAAACTTTTCTTTAAATTTGTTCAGACCAGTACCTGATGGCATAGCAGCTGTAATTGCTATTATTTTTTTATTATCTTCTGCGATATTACACAATGTATCCGCAAAAACTTCAGTATAAGTTGGTATATTTGAAGATGATTTAATTGAATTTCCAGTTACAACGTTAAATTTTGAAACAGCGTGATATTTTTCATCTGAAACTTTTGAGAATGGATGGCCTTTTCCTTTTTCTGTGACTACATGGAGTAAAATAGGTCCATGTCTAGATCCATTATTTAAATTTTTTAAAACTTTAACTAAAGTTTCAACATCGTGACCATCTACAGGACCAAGATAAAACATTCCCATTTGGCTAAAAAAAGTATTATCTTGTGTGAAAATATTTCTAGCTAAATCTTCTGCTTTTTTTGCTGTGTTACTAATCTGTTGAGGGAAAATTTCAACCATTTTTTTTGCAATTTCTCTAACAGAATTAAAGGGTTCGCTAGAGACTATTTTAGACAAATAATTGCTTAAAGCACCAACTGCAGGAGCTATAGACATTCTATTGTCATTTAAGATGATAATCATATCACTATCTAATATACCTGCATTATTTATACCTTCATATGCTAAACCAGCACTCATAGCTCCATCACCAATTACTGCAATAACTTTATTTTTTTCTTTATTTATATCTCTAGCCACGGCCATACCTAATCCAGCAGATATAGACGTAGAAGAATGTCCAGCACCAAAATGATCATGTATTGATTCACTTCTTTTAAGAAAACCAGAGATACCACCTTTTTGTCTCAAAGTGTGAAGATCTTTTCTTCTACCAGTTAAAATTTTATGTGGGTAAGCTTGATGTCCTACATCCCAAATCAATTTATCTTTTGGAGAATTAAATACAAAATGAAGCGCTACCGTCAATTCAACTACACCTAAGCCAGCTCCTAAATGGCCTCCAGTTTTTGATACAATCTCAATTAATTCCTCTCTTAACTCTGAGGATAAAATTTTTAAATCCTCAATATTAAGACCTTTTAAATCTTCAGGAGAGTGTATTTTTTCTAAAAATAATTTTTTCTTTTTTTTCTCTGACATTCTTTCAATGGCTTCTATTAACTATGTAATCTGCTAGTAATACAAGATTTTTTGCATGATTACCAAAAATATTTAAAGATTCTATCGATTTTTCTAGACTATTATTCATTTTTTTTATTGATTTTTGTTCACCATAATAATTTACAAAGTTTGGCGTTTCGTTAGATTGATCTTGATGAACAGGTTTGCCAAGAGTTTTTGGATTGCTATGTAAATCTAATAAATCATCTTTTATCTGAAAAGCTAAACCTAAGTTTCTAGAGAAATTTTGTAGCTTTTTTATTTGATCATCTTTTGCATTACAGATTATTGAACTTAGAGTTACACAACATTCTAACAAAGATCCTGTTTTTTTTTGTTGAATCCAAAGTATATTATCCTCACTTAAATCATTGTGTGTAAAATCTATATCTCCTTGTTGCCCTCCAACCATACCACAAAAACCAATAGCTTTTGATAACTCAAAAATCAATTTTGGTACTTTTTCTTGATCTACATAATTACTTCGATTTGAAATTAGTTCGAATCCCCAGCTTTGAAGGGCATCTCCTGCTAATATTGCAGTAGCTTCATCAAACTTTTTATGTGTTGATTTTTTTCCTCTTCTGTAATCAGAATTATCCATAGCTGGCAAATCGTCATGAATCAATGAATAGGTGTGAATAGCTTCTATAGCTGACGCAATAACAATTAGTTCATTATATTTTTTATTATCAAAAGTTATATTATTGATACCTGAAACAACTTTCCCTGTTTCAGTTATAAGAAAACTTCTTATTTTTTTTCCACTCCCTAATATAGCATATTTTATGGCTTCTAAAAGTTTCTTATTTAAACCTTGACTTTTAGGTAATTTTTTTTTTATAAAATTATCTACAGTTTCACTATTTTTTAATAATGTATTTTGGAAGTTTTTAAATTTTAAATTCACTCATCTAAACTTTGTTTAAGATTTTTATTTTTATTTTCTTTTTCTTCTATCTCTTCAACTTTTAATTTAGCTTCGTTTAATCTTTTCTCACATTGCTCTTTTAAAAGTGACCCTTTCTCATAAGCCTTAATGGCATCATCAAGAGAGATATCTCCTTTTTCAAGATTAACCACAATTTCTTCAAGCTCTTTTAAAGCTTCTTCGAATGATAATTCTTTTTTCATTTTCTACCTAAATTACGATAAATAATTTTATCTAGAAGTGTCAATTACAATATGATTTATACTTTCTTGAATTTGCTTAAACATACAATCCTCAAAACCTGAATGAGCTCCTTCTTCAACAATTTTTAAAATTGATTCTGACCAAATTTTTGAGAGCTTATAAGCATTTATAGGTGGACAAATTATATCATGCCTACCTTGTATAATATGACATGGTAATTTACTAACTTTATTTATATTTTTTAAAATATATCCTTGTTTTATGAAACAATTGTTTACAAAATAATGTGCTTCAATTTTAGCAATTGCTAATGATTGTTCCCCTGGCATTTTTCTTTCAACATATTTTAAGGTTGAACATGAACTTTCATAAGAATTCCAGATAGACGCCAGTTCATAAACAATTTTTGAATTAGATTTATTTAAATTTCTGTAGTACCAATTCAAAATATTATTATGTTCGTTTGAGGATATTTTCTTGGTAAAGTTATTATATGCTTCAGGAAAAAAAGTTTTCATGCCATATAAGAACCAATCAATTTCTTTCTTAGTACCTAAAAATATACCTCGCAATATAAAACCTAGACAACGATTTGGATTATTTATTCCATACAACAGAGCAAGCGTACTTCCCCAAGACCCTCCAAAAATATACCATTGATCAATTTGTAAATATTTTCTTAGTTTTTCAATATCATTGAGTAATTCGTTCGTATTATTTTCTCTTAATTCCGCTAAAGGTATACTTTTTCCAGAACCTCTTTGATCAAAAAATATAACTCTATGATTTTTTACATCAAATAATTTTCTATGAAACGATGAAAAGCCGGCTCCTGGACCTCCATGCAAAAACAATATTGGAATACCATTCGGATTACCAAATTCCTCATAATATATTTTATGAATATTACTGACTTTTAAATGACCATTATTAAAAGTCAAAACTAAACCTTACTCTATATATTTTTAAGCAGCTTCTTCAGCGCTATCATCAATAATTTTTTCTAATTTTGTTGCTGCATCAGATTTATCAACATTTTGCACTGCTGCGAACTCTCCTGCAAGTCTCTCCAATGCAGCTTGATACATCTGTCTTTCAGAGTAAGATTGTTCACCTTGATCATCTTTTTTATATAAATCTCTGACAACTTCAGCCAAAGAAACTAAACTTCCAGAATTAATTTTAGTTTCATACTCTTGAGCTCTTCTTGACCACATGAGTTTTTTAACTTTTGCCTTGCTTTGAAGAGTTGTAATAGCTTCATCCATTTGTGCCTTACTTGAAAGCGTTCTTAAACCAGAAACTTTAGCTTTATCTAGTGGAACCCTAAGTGTCATTCTATCTTGTTCAAATCTGATAACTAAAAGTTCAAGCTTTGTTTGTTCTATTTCTCTTGTTTCAGTACCAATTATTTTACCAACACCATGACTTGGATAAACAACAAAGTCTCCAGAAATAAAACTATTTTCTTTAATTTTTGACAATTAAATCACCTATGAAATTAATATATATATTTTTGACTAAAAAAAGCTTATATCACAAAACAAGAGAAAAGTCTATTTATATTATTCTTTAAAAAATCTTTTAAATTTATCTTTAACATCAACAAAATCATCAGCATCAGGCGGTGGATCTTTTTTTTCAGTAATATTCGGCCATTTTTCAGACATATCTCTATTAAGAACTAACCATTTTTCTGCTCCATCTTCTGTGTCTGACTTTATAGCGTCAACAGGGCATTCAGGTTCACAAACACCACAATCAATGCACTCATCAGGATGAATTACAAGCATATTTTCACCTTCATAGAAACAATCCACAGGACAAACTTCAACACAATCTGTGTATTTACATTTTATACAATTTTCATTAACTATGTACGTCATAAGTTGGATGTATATAATACTTTTTTAAAAGTTTCTACCCATAAATTTTTCTAATTTTCTTCTACTAGATTTAGTGGGTCTTCGTCCAAAACTTATCTTTTTAGTAAATTCGTTTTCATTAAAATTTTTTATAAAAATCGGGGTTACATCTTTATAGTGAATAATAGCTTCTTTGAATGGACCCCTTCGTATTGGAATTTTTAAAATTTTTATCTGTTTAATTAATTTTTCATTTTTAATGTTAATGACATCCCCAATTTCAATAACTTTATTTTTCTTTTTAATTAAAAAATTATTTACTTTGCATGAACCTTTTTCAATTGCTTTAGTTGCAATTCCTCTAGTTTTAAAAATCCTTAAATAGTATAATAATTGATCTAGTCTAATATTCATATGTGATGGATCTAAAGATGTCATGATTTTAATGATTTTAATATATAAAAGGGCGAATCTTTATTTAAATCAACTTTACTAACTTTATTTTTTTTTATTTTAGATTTCCTAATATTTTTGAACTTATTATTGTTTATTTTTTTAAAATAATATTCTTCATCACTTTCAGAATTATCTTTTTTTAAGAACTGGTACTTTAAAGTTTCTGTAATAAAATTTTTTAAATCATCTTTAGTGGAGCCTGCAATAGATAGCATTTCCTCTGTTATTTTGAACTTTGTTTTTTTTGCTTCATTTCTAACCAATGCTGATAATCTCTCATAAATATCTATCCTCAAACAAATATCACCACAAGGTATATATCCAATAAAAAAATAAAAGTCTGCTTTAATGTTTTTGTTAAACTTACAATTTACACGACCTTCATCAGGTAAGTGATCAACATAAAATTCATTATTATATAGTGACCATAGAATTGCTTTTAATTTTATTATTTTTGGTTTTAAAACTATAGGCAAATATATAAGATTGACTCCTAGACGAATTCCCAATTTTGCAATTGCCAATCGGTCACTTTTATTAATCTTTTGAATTTGAAATGGAATATTTTTAACTAATGTATTTCCCAAACCTTCAAAAATATGGAAATTAACTGCTTTAACTTTTGAAGATAACTCAATAACTTTATCATCATGATCACTATCAATTTTATCTAAGTTCTTTAACTTAAGACAACTGGCTAAAATTTTATTTATTTCTTTTGAAATTGATTCTTCACATTTTTTTTGAATTTTAGTTTTTTGATCTAAAGAGAGCATGTCAAAATTTTTTAAAATTATTTTAGGAGTATAAATGTTATCTCCTTTAGCCAACTTTCCAATTGAACTTTCCATCCATAAAATATTACCAAAGTTATCTAATTTAAGAGCCTCTTCAGAAGAATTTATAAATTCGTTTACTTTTTTATCTAACTCTTTTGGCAAGGCTTTTCTTGCTGCTGTCAAAACTCTTGAAGAATGTTCATCATTTGAAATTTCAGGAATAAAATCAAAATTTCTTAAATAACCAACCTCTTGGCCTTCAACTAATACTTTACCATCAAATTTGATGACAGCTTCTAAATCTATTTTCTCATTCATTTTTTTAGATAATATAGCTATTTTTTTATCAACAAATCTTTTTGTCAACCTTTCATGTAATTCATCTGAAAGTTTATTCTCAATTTTCTTTGTCTCATATTGCCATAAATTGGCATCTTTTATCCAATTTGTTTTATTAGTTATATATGTCCAAGTTCTAATATTTGAAATTCGATTAATCAGTGTATCAATTTCACCATCTAATCTTGAAAGTGGTGTTATTTGAGACTTAAGCCAGTCATCTTCTATTTTTCCATCTTTTAATATAGTATAGAGTTGTTCTAATAATTTAATGTGTCTATCTGAAAAAATATTTCCAAAATCAGGGATTTGACAAATATCCCATAATAATTCGTTCAAAAATTTATTATTTTTATTTTTATTTACATACTCTAATTTTGACAATTCTCCCAAACACAAAAAATCGAGTGCATTTCCTTTTTTTCTTAAAACATTCTTGCCTGGTTGTTCTTCAAGAGAGATAAATAAATTCTTAATTGAAGAAAAATCTAAATTAGAATTTCTCCACCAAATATGTGATAAAGAGTTGAATTCATGATTTTCAACCATTTGCACTATGTCTTTATCAAATCTAATTTCATCGCTAATAACACCAAATGTACCATTTTTGGTTGATCTTCCAGCTCTTCCAGCAATTTGTGAAATTTCAGTTGCAAAGAGTTTTCTAGAGTTATTTCCATCAAATTTCATGTCTGATGCAAATGCAACATGATCAATATCTAAATTTAATCCCATACCAATGGCATCAGTAGCAACTAAATAATTCACATCGCCACTTTGATACATTTCAACTTGATGATTTCTAGTTCTAGGCGATAATGCTCCCATAACGACTGCTGCACCACCTTTTTGAGTTCTAACTAGTTCAGCAATTCTATAAATTTCCGGTATCGAGAAAGTTACAATTGCTGACCTTTCTTTTAATCTAGTGATTTTTTTTATGCCTGCATAACTAAGTATTGAAAGCCTTGGTCTGGTTTCAATCTTACAATCTGGTAATAATTTTTGGATTATTTTTTTTATAATTTCTGAGCCTAGAAATAATGTTTCTTCTTCACCCCTTGAGTTTAATAATCTATCAGTGAATACGTATCCTCTCTCTAAATCTGAAGCAAGTTGAATTTCATCAACACATAAAAAAGCAACTTTTTTTTCAACCGGCATAGCTTCAACTGTACAACAAAAATACTTTGCGTTTTTTGGAATAATTTTTTCTTCACCAGTGATAAGAGCTACATTGTCTAATCCAACAACATTTACTGCCTTATCATAATTTTCTCGAGCTAAAAGTCTGAGTGGAAATCCTATCATTCCTGATGCATGTGAAAGCATTCGTTCCATAGCATAAAACGTTTTACCCGTATTTGTAGGGCCAAGGATAGCCTTTAAATTATTGTCTTTAAAATCAAGGTTGTTCATTACATTAATTTTATGTTTTGTTGTATTAATTAATATTTATAATAAAATTAGAGCATTATCAAATTAATGGAAAAATAATATGAAAAACAGAAAAATAGTTATTACTGGTGCGAGTAAAGGAATAGGAAAAGCTATTGCAAAAAAATTTGCATATGATGACTGCGAAATATATCTAATTTCTTCTAATGAAAAAACACTTAAAAACGCATCTAAAGAAATTAACGAAGGTAACAATTCTAAAATACATTATTTTGCTACTAACCTTAAAACTGAGCAAGGATGTAACGACGTAATTACAGATATACAAAATAACTTCAAAGATTTAGACACTATAATTTTTTCAGCTGGTGATACAAAAAGTGGTGATTTCTTATCTCAACCTATATATGATTTTTTTGATGGCTTTGATCTGAAATTTTACAGTGTTGTTAGATTACTAAAAGGTTTATGGATAAATTTACAACAAAAAAAAGGATGGATTGTTGCAATAAACGGCCAAATGGCAAATACTCCAAATCCTAATTTTACAGTTGGAGGTGCTGTTAATTCAGCCCTAGAAAATGTCTGTAAAGCTCTGTCAAAAAGAGGCATTAAAGACAATATTAATGTAAATGTTATCCACCCAGGATTAACATCAACTGAAAGATTAATTTCTATAATTCAAGCTACTGCGGATCGAGAAAATATATCATTTGATCAAGCTAAAGAAAATGCTTTAAAAGCTTCTGGACTTGATAGATTTTCTACGCCGGAAGAAATAGCAGAATTGACCTATTTTTTATGTAAAGAAAATGTCAGACATATTAATGGAACATCTATAACATTAGATGGTGGAATTAAACCTACAATTTAAAAATATAGGAAAAAAATGCCAAAAGTATCTTCAGTATTTATTGAAACTCTAAAAAACCATAAAGTTGATAGATTTTTTTGCGTGCCAGGAGAATCTTATTTACCTGTCATGAATGAATTGGTTTCTAATCCAATTATTGATGTTGTCACCTGTAGACATGAAGGTGGTGCTGGATTTATGGCAGTGGCAGACGCCAAATGTACAGGAGAACCAGGCATAGCTTATGTTAGTAGAGGCCCAGGAGCAACAAACATTTCAATTGCCGTTCACTCAGCACATCAGGGCGGTATTCCAATGATAGTATTTGTAGGTCAAGTAAGTAGAAAAAACTTAGGGAAAATGCATCTACAAGAAATGGATTTTACTAAAACATTTGCAGATATGACAAAATTAGTTGAAGAAGTTAAAAATCCTGAAGATTTACCAAAAATAGTCTCTAACGCATTTAAAGTTGCTAAAGAAGGAATTCCTGGACCGGTTGTTATATCAATTCCAACAGATATACTTGAGGCAGAAATTTCAAACAAATCAGAACATCCAATAAGTTTAATGTATCCTGAACCTAATAATCAAGAAATTCAAGAAACACTTGATCATATCAAAAAGGCTCATAAACCAATATTAGTTGTTGGAGGTGAACTTCAATTCTCAAAGAAATCCAAAGTTCTCATAAAAGAAATAGCCAAAAAATTTTCATTGCCTGTTTTATGTACTTATGAACATCAGGATTTAATTGATAATGATAGTGTTTACTATGCTGGAGAATTAGGATTAAGACCACCTGAACCTATAAAACAAAATGCTCTTCAAGCCGATTTAGTTATTTGTATTGGCCATCAAATGAATGGTGTTCCAAATATGGGTTACACATTTCCAAGTGATACACAAAAATTTATTCATGTATTACCTGAAGAGAAATTTTTTAATAAATTATTTAAAACTGATATTTCTATAATCTCCAAAGGAGAAAACTTTTTAAATAAGCTAAACAGTACTGATTACATATCTAATAAAAATACGGATTGGGTTAATGAATGTCACGATAGATATATGAACAATAAAGCGACCTTAGACATTCGAAAAGCAGAAGATGGTTTAGATTTTGGAGCTTTAATTGATGAATTAGGAAAACAAGTTCCTGAAGATAGCATAATTACAAACGATGCGGGAAACTTTACGAGCTGGATGCATCATAGATTTCCATTTAAATCTAAAATGAAATTAATAGGATCTGAAATTGGTGCAATGGGAATGGGTATACCTTCTGGCATTGCCGCATCATTAAGAAACCATGACAAAAAAGTCTTTGTGATTGTTGGAGATGGAGGTGCTTTAATGACAGGATCAGAATTAGCTACAGCATCACTAAAAAAGGCAAAAATCATTGTAATTGTTGCTAATAATAATCATTATGGAACCATAAGATATCACCAAGAAGTGCATTACCCCAAAAGAGAACATTATGCGACGACACTCGTAAATCCAAATTTTGCAGAATATGCAAAAAGTTTTGGACTTAAAGGTTTTACAATTAATTCAATTGATCAGATTCAACCTACTTTAAAAAAAGCGATTGATCTAAACGAAACAGTTTTGATTGAGTATAATATGAGTTTAGAAATTAATACTAGTACTACAACCATAGAAGAACTTCAAAATTGAGACTAATTCTTTAAGACTTTAAAAACTTCAGTATGATCAGAGTTTTTTCCAACTATTTCATAAGACTTTTCTAAGTATTCTAGTACTTGTTTTGATAATGGATTGTCAGAACTCATCTTTTTAATTAATTGATCAGCAATCGAAACATCCTTAATCATCAAATCTAGTGCAAAACCAGAATTATATTTTTCAGATACTACAAATTTTTCTAACTTAACTTCTGTTGTATTATTTTTTCCAGTTGCACCATTAATTATGGCAATAAAGTCCTTTGATTCAATGCCATATTTTTTTGCAGTATTGAGAGCTTCAAAACTAGCAATCAATCCTGCTGCAGAAACATAATTATTTAATGATTTCATAGCATGACCAGAACCCAAAGGTCCGGCCCTTTTTACACTGCCCATTACATTTAATATTTTATCCACTTTATTTATAGTAACTTCATTACCACCAACCATTATAATTAATTCCCCAGTTATTGCTCTTGCAACTCCTCCAGAAACAGGTGCATCAATAAACTCAATATTTTTTTTAATTAATTCATTTCCTAAATTTAGAGTGTCGTTAGGGTCACTTGATGACATGTCTATCATAATTGACTTAGTTCCAAAATTTATAAGTTCTTGAACTACTTTATTTACAATTTTACCATCAGGTAACATGAAGATTATCACTTCTTTATCTGAAAGCTCTTTTATAGATGTCACAATATTAATCTCTGAATTATCCTTAGGTTTTTTTATGTCATATCCATAAACATTAAAATCTGCTTTAGATAATAAAGGAGCCATTGCTGATCCCATCGCACCCAAACCTACAAAACCTATTTCTTTCATCTGTTAAACTCCATTATTATTCAAAAAAAATAATTTTTTCTTTTCTCAAATTTTCAATTTCATTTTTATCATATCCCAAATCAATCAATATTTCTTTTGTCTTATTACCAAGATTTGGCGCTTCTAATTTACTTTCGTTATCCCTTTCATTATTAAAATACACTGGTAACCGAGGATACATCAAATCACCCTCAGTTGAATGCTTATAGGTTTTAAAAAAGTTTGTCTTTTTAAGATGTTCATCAATAAATAGATCTTTAGGTTTATTTACTTTCATAGAAGGAATATCGATTTCTCTAAGTTTTTTAATCCAGAAATTTGTTTTTTCTTTTTTAAGTTCTTTAACAAGCAAAGAATAAAGCTCATCAACATTCTTATTTCTATTTTCTAAAGTTGAAAATTTTTTTGTTTTAATTAGATGTTCTTTATTAATAAATTTTAAAAACCTTAACCATTGCTCGTCATTATAAGGCAATACTGCGATAAATCCGTCTTTAGTTTCATAAGGTTTTCTATTTGGAGATGATTGTCGTGGATAAACTGGTTCATCTTTTGGAGGCAAAAAATTATAGCCATATAAATGTTCTACTAAGGTAAAATCTACCATTGTCTCAAACATAGGTACTTCTAATTCTAAATTTTTATTATCTTTATTTCTTTTAAATAAACTTGAAACCACACTTAACGCTAACATGAGACCTGTTGCTTTATCTGCAGTAGCTCCTGATGTATAAGATGGTTGATCAGAATATGCTTCTTGATAACTAGCCATGCCACTAGCAGCTTGTATTATATCATCGTATGCAGGTAAGTCTCTATAAGGTCCATTACTAGAAAAACCAACAGCAAAGGCAGTAATAATTTTATCGTTGTATTTTAAAAATGTTTTATGATCAAACCCAAGTCTTGAAAGAGCAGACTTTCTGATATTAGAAATAAAAACATCAGATTTTTTTATAAGTTTAAATATAATTTCTTTGCCTTTTGGAGTTTTAAGATCAACTGATACACTTTTCTTATTTCTATTTAAATTTAAAAAAACAGCCCCCATAGATTTATTTTCATATGGACCAATATATCTTGTATTATCGCCTTCAAGAGATTCAATCTTGATAACCTCAGCCCCTAAATCGGCAAGTATCCTAGTACAATAAGGAACCATGAGAATTGAAGATAAATCTAAAATCGTTATACCTTCTAATGGTCGTATCATTTTAAAACAATCATCAATTTAAAAATGAACAGATAACGTATCTTTAGGGGTCATTTTTGGTGGTGAAAATTTTGTAAGATTTATTCCCTCAACTGCAGTAGTATATTCATCAAGTGATGGTGTTCTTCCAAGTATAGCAGATAAAACTACTACTGGTGTTGAAGCGAGCAACGATTCACCTTTCTTTTCACTTGAGTCTTCAACAACTCTACCTTTAAAAAGTCTAGTCGAAGTTGCTAAAACTGTATCCCCTTTAGATGCTTTTTCTTGATTGCCCATGCAAAGATTACATCCAGGCCTCTCAAGGTATAAAATGTTATCATATTCTTGACGAGCATTTTCTTTTGGTTTTTCATCATTAAATTCAAAACCTGAATATTTTTGAAGAATGTTCCAGTCACCCTCTTCTTTTAACTCATCCACAATATTATAGGTTGGTGCTGCTACAACGAGTGGTGCTTTAAATTCAACATTACCCTTGTCTTTTTCGAGATTTTTCAACATTTGGGCCACAATCTTGATATCCCCTTTATGAACCATACAGGAGCCTACAAAACCTAAATCAACCTTTTTTTCAGCCTTATAATAAGAAATTGGTCTTATTGTATCATGAGTGTACCGTTTCGAAACATCAATATTATTAACATCTGGATCCGCTATCATTGGTTCGTTAATTTCATCTAGATTAATAATTACTTCATTAGAATATTTTGCATTATCATCAGGAGCTAATGCTGGCTTAGTGCCATTTTGAATTTCGTTAATCCTCTTATCAGCGATTTTAATAAGGTTTTCTAACATTTTATTATCATTATCCATCCCTTTATCAATCATCACTTTAATTCTATTCTTAGCAATTTTTAATGATTCTATTAACGTATTGTCATTGGAAATACAGATTGAAGCTTTTGCTTTCATTTCAGCAGTCCAATCAGTAAATGTGAAAGCTTGGTCTGCTAATAAAGTACCAAGATGAACTTCAATTATTTTTCCTTGAAAAATATTATCTCCAAACTGTTGAAGCATTTGAGATTGTGTTGCATGTACAATATCACGAAAATCCATGTGATCAGCCATTTTTCCAACAAAGGTAACTTTTACACTTTCAGGTATTGGCATTGACGCTTCACCAGTTGCTAAAGCTAAAGCAACTGTTCCAGAATCTGCTCCAAAAGCAACACCTTTAGACATTCTGGTATGAGAATCTCCTCCAATGATAATTGACCAATCATCAACAGTTATATCATTTAAAACTTTATGTATAACGTCAGTCATAGAATGATAAACTCCTTTTGGATCTCTTCCTGTAATAAGTCCAAAATCATTCATAAATTTCATAAGCTTAGGGGTATTTTCTTGTGCTTTAAAATCCCAAACTGAAGCAGTATGACATCCTGACTGATAGGCACCATCAACTGAAGGTGAAATTATGGTTGCAGCCATTGCTTCCAATTCTTGTGATGTCATTAATCCTGTTGTATCTTGAGACCCAACAATATTTACTTTTACTCTTACATCAGAGCCTGCATGTAAAATAGAACCTTCTTTAATACCTAAAGCATTAGCATTAAATATTTTTTCTACAGCAGTTAGACCCTGATTTTTGTGAAAAATTTCTTTTGACGGTGCAAAAGCAGAATTAAGTTCTATATCCAAGACCTTACAGGCAAAATTTTGAAGCTTTTTTCCAAACACTATTGCATAAGAACCCCCTGCTTTCATAAATTCTAATTTTTGAGGAGTAAAAGAAGATGTTAAATCAGCAAGCTCTTCATCTCCATTTGCGTTAAACAGCTTTTTTTGTTTAGAATTAATTTTTAAAATTGTTCCTGTTTCTACTGAGTACTTTTCTTCTAAAACAGGATTATTATCATTATTAAGTATAGGTTTGCCATCTGAACCAATTTTCTTAACCCAATTTTTAAGGTCAACTCCAATTCCACCTGTTACCCCAACTGTTGTAAGAAATATAGGTGAAATACCATTTGTTCCTGCTACAATTGGCGCAATATTAACAAATGGAATGTATGGGCTTGCTTGAATACCAGTCCATAATGCAACATTATTAACTCCAGACATTCTAGATGATCCAACTCCCATTGTTCCTTTTTCTGCGACAAGCATTACTCTTTTATTTGGATGCTTTTCTTGTAATTTTTTAATTTCAGCTTGAGCTTCTTCAGAAATCATACATTTGCCATGTAATTCTCTATCAGCTCTGGAATGGGCTTGGTTTCCAGGAGAAAGCAAATCAGTCGAAATATCACCTTCAGCAGCAACATAGGTAACAACTTCAATTTCTTCTTCTATTTCAGGTAAATTTGTAAAAAATTCTGCTTTAGCATAACTTTCTAAAAGTTGCTTTGCTATATTATTCCCTTTTTTAAAAGCCTCTTCTATTCTTGAGGTATCTGCATCATATAAAAAAACTTGTGTTTTGAGAATATCTAGAGCTTTTGTAGCTAAAACAATATTTTCACCTAATGCAAAATCTAGTAAAACTTTTACAGAAGGTCCACCTTTCATATGTGATAATAGCTCAAATGCAAAATCAATTGATATTTCATCTACAGATATTTTATCACTGATAATTTCTTTTAAAAATATAGCCTTTTCTTCTGCCGCACTAGTTGTGCCTGGTAAGGTGTTGTATATAAAATAATTAAGACAATCTTTTCTATATTCACTCTTATTGTCTTTTATATGAAAAATAATTTCTTTTAGTAATGATCCATCATCGATTGGCTTTGGTTTTAAAGATTGATTTTTTCTACTCTCAATTTCATCAAGATAATTTTTGTATAATTCCATTACAATTCCGTATTTTAATTTTTTTTGGTTATGAAAATATTATTAAAAAATGTTTATATCAATATAACTTTTTACTAACAGTAACGTCAAGTTTACTGAACTTTAAAAAGTAACTTAATCATGTATCAAAAAAAGAGTTCTTAGTAGATTGAAAGATGTTTTATTTTAAATTAAAAAAATTAGTTAAAATAGTATTAAATTATTATATATGCTTTAAGAATAATTTAACTATTACATGAAAAGTAGATTGAAAGACAATATGATTCTAAAAAATATTTCTTTGACTAGAGGATTAAAAACTATTTTTTCTAATCTTAACATAGAGTTTTTGTGTCCAGGATTAAACATCATAAAAGGTGAAAACGGATCAGGGAAAACTAGTCTTTTAATGATGATCTCCACTCTATTGCTAGAAGATAGGGGAACAATTATTAGATTGGGTAAATTAAAAAAAAATGATTGGCTGAATGAACATATCTTAATAAAGCAAAATAGTTCTTTAAGTGATGAGCTTACCATTGAAGAAAATCTGAAAATTTGGTGCGGCCTCAGAGGATGGGATTTTAACACTGATAAAATTGAAAAAAGTTTAAAAAATTTTGGTATACTTAAATATAAAAACTTTCTTGTCTCCGAATGTTCTTCAGGAATTAAAAAAAAAGCTGAATTATCTAAATTAAATTTTGACGAAAGTTTTAAATTGAAGTGTTGGTTACTTGACGAACCTTTAAATCATTTAGATGAGAATGGTAAGCTTTTTTTAAAAAAAATTATGGACAAGTTCATAAACATGAATGGAACAATTTTACAAACATCTCATGAAAAAAAAATTAATCATAAAAATTTTAAAATAATCAAACTATAATTATCTATGAATATTAATTTTAAAAATATTTTAATAGCATTAATCGAAAAAGAATTTAAATCTTATTTACGATCAATAAATAATTTTATGAATATGATCGTTTTTATGATAGCAATCATAATTTTATTTCCATTAACAGTGGGGCCATCAGAAGAAAAACTTACTCTTGTTTCTAATGCAATTGTTTGGATAGCCTTAATAGTATCAATTATTCCAACATTAGATAAAATTTACATTAGTGATTTTAAAAACGGTTGGTTAGAACAATATTATTACTCCCCACTACTATTAGAAATTATAATCTTAATAAAATGTTTTGTATTTTGGTTTTTTTTAATAATTCCTTTAACAATTTTTATTCCAATCTTTTCTATTCTTTTAAACATCCCCTTTCTAATAATTTTTTGGAACATTATAATATTTGCAATTGGCAGTTTAGGATTTTGTTTAATTGGTTCAATATGTTCTTCTTTAACACTTGGTACTAAATCAAATAATCTAATATCCCCTTTGTTGATATTACCTCTTGCAATTCCTATATTTATATTTGGAAATGGAGTTGTTGAAGCAGTGAAGTCTAATTATGACCCGTTACCAAACTTGTATTTATTAATTACAGTTTGTTTAATTTTGCTAATTATTTCACCTTTAATTTCAGCTTATTCAATAAAAATAGCACTAACAAAGTAAAGATAAATGATTAACTATTTAGCCAATCCAAATCGATTTTTAAATTTTATTAAACCTATAGAATTTAGTATAGGAGTTTTTAGTTTCTTATTTATTTTTATTGGTTTATATCTTTCATTGTTTAATAGCCCAGAAGATTATCAACAAGGGGATACTGTTAGGATAATGTATATTCACGTTCCCTTTGCATGGTTTGCGTCTTTCCTATATTTTAGCATAAGTATTGCAAGTATTTTTTTTCTAATATGGAAACATCCTTTTGCTGATATAATTGCCAGATCCATCGCTCCTCTAGGTCTTATTTTTTCAATTTTAACCATCTTAACTGGTTCACTTTGGGGTAAACCAATGTGGGGCACATGGTGGGTGTGGGATGCAAGGTTAACATCTATGCTAATTTTATGTATATTCTATTTTGCATATATTGGTATATCTAATGCATTCCCAAGAAAAATTGATGGTTCAAAACCTGCAGCAATCCTTGCAATAGTAGGAATGATTAATCTTCCGATTATAAAATTTTCAGTTGATTGGTGGAACACATTACATCAACCCGCAAGTATTATAAGATTTGATGGCCCTTCAATTAATCAAGAGATGTTAATTCCGCTTGTTATAATGTTGTTAGGATTTTTATTTATGTCAATTTTTATAATTTTAATAAATATTAAAACAAACTTGATATGCAAAAAATATCAATCTGAAATACTTAAATTAGGATGATTAGATGTTTGATGTTTTAGATTTTGGAAAATATAATTTATATATTTGGTTGAGTTATTCTATAAGTTTTACGTCAATATTAATTTATTTTATAATTATTAATGCAAGATACAAAAAAGCTTCAAACTTGTTAAAAAGTTTAAAAAACAAAAATTCTAAGTAAAATGAACCCAAAATCTCAAAGATTAATTATTTTATTTTTTTTCTTAACTCTTCTGGGTTTATCAACATTTTTAGTTTTAAAATCTTTAGAAGATAATATTGTATATTTTTATTCTCCAAGTGACATAAATAAAAAAATTTTATCTAATGAAATTGATTTATCAAAAAGAATTAGAATTGGTGGCTTAGTAAAGGAAAATAGTATTTTAAAAAAAGGTAAAAAAATATCTTTTAAAATACATGATGGAATAGATGAAATTTTAGTGACCTATAATGGAATATTGCCTGATTTATTTCGCGAAGAACAAGGTATTGTTGCATTAGGTAAAATAGAAAATAAGAACTTTAGTGCGATTGAAATTTTAGCAAAACATGATGAAAATTATATGCCAAAAGAAGTTTCAGATATGTTGAAGAAAAATGGAAAGTGGAAAGGAAAATAAAGTTGATTTATGAAATTGGTCATATCAGCATTATAATAGCTAGTTTTTTATCTTTCTTATCAATTGGAGTATTTGCTTTTCATTTTTTTAGAGAATATTATTTTTTTTCTACATTAATTAAAAACTTTTCTAAAATTTGTTTTTTCTTTGTTTTGATTTCATTTTTAATTCTTGAATATGCGTTCATTAATTCTGAATTTTCATTAGATTTAGTTGTCAAAAATTCACATAGTACAAAACCTTTAATTTATAAGATCTCAGGATTATGGGGTAATCACGAAGGCTCAATTTTATTATGGATATTAATTTTATCATTTTTCACATATTTAATTGCAAAAAGTAAATCTATAAAATCTTCTGCATTTCATATAGCTGTATTAGGTGTTCAAAATATTATTCTTTTTTTATTCTGTATTTTTCTATTATTTACTTCAAATCCCTTTGCAAGAAATATAGATCCCCCTTTAGAAGGATTTGGCTTAAATCCTTTATTACAAGATCCTGGTTTAGCATTTCACCCACCCTTACTATATGTTGGATATGTAGGTTTGTCCGTTTCATTTTCATTTGCTATTGCTATCCTTTTAAACAAAAAAGTTGAATTTGAGTGGTTTAATCATCTTAAACCCTGGACACTTTTAACATGGGCCTTTTTGACTGGTGGTATTTCTTTAGGGAGTTGGTGGGCATATTATGAATTGGGATGGGGAGGATGGTGGTTTTGGGATCCAGTTGAAAACGCATCTCTAATGCCATGGTTAATTTCTACTGCATTGATACATTCAATAACAGTGACTCAAAAAAATAACCAGTTTTACAATTGGACTATATTACTCGCAATTTTTGGTTTTTCTTTCTCACTTTTAGGAACATTTATCGTAAGATCTGGTTTATTAACCTCTGTTCATGCTTTTGCTTCAGATCCAACAAGAGGAGTATTTATTCTGGTAATATTAGCATTATCTACTCTAATACCATTATTGATTTATGGATTTAAAAATACTCATCAAAATGAAACAAAGTATTTTATTTTTTCGAAAGAAACAGGACTTCTTTTAAATAATATATTTTTAATAACTTCAACATTAACAATATTGATTGGAACATTATATCCTCTTATTTTAGAGACTATAACAGGTTCTAAAATCTCTGTAGGAGCAGCCTATTATAATGCAACATTTTCTCCAATTATGATTCCCTTTATAATGATTATGTCCTTCGCTCCATTCCTTGGATGGAAAAAGACTCCCCAGAAGTCTTTGTTAAGAAATATGTTAATAATATTTATTCTAGCTTTTATTTCTAGCTTCATCGTTTTTAAATTTAATAATACTTCTATTTTTGGAATAATATGTGGTTATCTATCAATTCTTTTATTTTTTTCTGTTGGATTGGCATTTTTTAAAAAATTACAAAGTCTTAAAACATTACCTTTAAATTATTATGGTATGCTAGCTGCTCATTTAGGCTTAGCAATTTTTCTATTTGGAGTAACAGGAGAGCAATTCTTCAAAAAAGAAAGTTCAAACCAAATTAAAATTAACGAAGTGATTAATATTGGAGATTATAGCGTCAAACTTGAAAATGTTAAAAATTATAAAATAGACAATTACTTGTCTGAAACTGGTTTATTTAAAATTACAAAAGCTAAAAAATTTATTGGGGAGATTAAATCAGAACAAAGATTTTATCCTGTTGAAAAAACTAAAACTACTGAAGCAGGCATTTTTAATTTTATATTGAGTGACATTTATATAACTATGGGGGAAGGTAATTTAAAAGAGGGATGGGTGGTAAAAGCGTACTTTAACCCTCTTGTAAAATGTCTTTGGTTTGGAGCATTTATAATGGCTATAGGGGGCATTTTATCTTTATTCTCTAAAACTAATAGAAAGTATATATAAGTTGAAAATAAAATTTTCTAATTTTTTACCTTTGTTAATCGTAACTTTTTTCATGTTAATTTTTGCAATTAACCTAAATGTAAAAAAAGACGATAAAAAAATAGATCAACTCAAATCACCATTAATAAATCAAAATATTCCAAAAAACCCTATTAGACTTTTTCAAAAAAATGAAATTGTTGAGCTTAAAAATGTTTACGAAGAACTTTATGCTATAAACTTTTTTGCTTCATGGTGTCTACCATGTAAAATAGAAGCTCCAGCAATAAAATTGTTATCAAAAAAAATACCTGTTTTTGGAATTGCATTTAAAGATGAAGAAAAAAATATTTTAGATTTCTTAAAAACTTTTGGTAATCCATATGATAAAATTGGTATTGATAAAAATGGATTTTTAGGAATTGAATGGGGTGTCTACGGAATTCCAGAAACTTTTATAGTTAATAAAAAAGGTCAAATAATTTATAAATATACTGGCCCCTTAGAATTTGATGAATTAGAAAAAAATGTCTACGATTTGATAAAAAATGAAAGATGAAAAAATTTTTAAATTATTGATTTTATTTTGTTTGATTTTTTCTATTAGTTTAACTTATCCAAACATTTCTAAAGGCAATGAACAAACTATAGAAAAAAGATTAAATGAAATTTCAAATAATGTAAGGTGTTTGGTTTGTAGAAATCAAAGTATTTATGATTCAAATTCTGATTTCGCAAATGACATGAAAAAAATAATCATCATTCACCTGAAAGACAATAAATCTGATGAATTTATTTATAAATTTTTAAAATCAAAATATGGTGAATATATACTTTTCAAACCACCCTTTCAGATAAACACCTTAATATTATGGATCCTTCCTTTTATTTTAATTATTAGTGGACTAATATTTTTTACTTTTAAATTTTTAAAATTTAGAAAAAATGATTAATTATCTTCTGATTTTAATTTTTGTAGGATTAATTTTTTTCATCATTTTACCAAAATTAATAAAAGAAAATGAAATTAAAAAATTTAAAAAAATAAATTTTCTTTCAATTTATTTATCCTTATTTGTATTTTCATATATTTCAGTTTCTATCACTTACTATTTTTTAGGCGCTCCAAATATTTCAAACTCTATGCTCTTAGAAATTAAAGAAAAAAAACAACTTATTAAACAAGAACAATTGAAAAAGATTAAAAAAACTAAAAATGACTTAAAGATAATAAATAAAATGTTACAAACTGATCCACAAAATTTAAATTTGTTATTAGCAAAAGCATCAATGGCAGCCATTATTCAAGATATTGAAACAGAAATAGAAACTTTAAAAAAAATTATTAAAATTAATCCTGTAACAAACGTTAAATCTCTGTTAGCACAAGCATATTTAAGAAAAAATGATGGAATTGTTAATGAATTTATAAAAAAATTAATTGATGAAGTTTTATCCGAACTACCTAATGATCCAGGAGCAAATTTTATTTTAGCTAAATATTTAAATCAAAATGGAAACAAAAATAAATCTAGAAATTTACTTTTAAAAATACTTAAAAATCTTGATGATAAAGGCCCATGGCATCAAATCTATAAGGATGAATTAAATATCAAATAACTTATTCTTGTTGATATTTTTTTATTATTGGTATTGACAATAATCCGAAAACTACCGATAAAACAGGTATACCAAAAGCTTTAAAAGATACCCAATCATCTGTACTTAAATTTCTCCATGCAATCTCATTTGCTATTGCCATTACAATAAACATTGCGATCCATAACCAAGTCAGTTTATTCCAACCTATCGTATCGAGTTTAATCGAAGACCTCATTACAACAGATAAAAAGTTTTTTCCTAAAAATTGTCCAAATAATAATATTAAAGCGATAATTAAAGAAACTACGGTTGGTTTAATTTTGATAAAAAAATCATTATCAAAAAATAATGTAAGACCACCAAACAAAACAACTGCTAAACAACCAAATGCTGCTAACATCGGAATATTTTTGAAAAAATACCAAGATATAATTAATGCTATTATAGTGCTCATAACAAGAACAGCTGTTCCAGCGAAAATACCATAAAAATAGTTAACGCCAAAAAATAAAATCAGTGGCCCCATTTCCAATAAGGATCTATATGACTCTTTTTTTTCCATTCATTTCTCCATTAATTTTATTATGCAGCTTGTCTAAGATAGATCATTTTTTCTATCTCATCAGTAGCAAACCTTAATTTGTCACCTTTTAATTTAAAAAAACTTTTATCTAAAATATTTTTTCTCCATTCACGAGAACAGTACATATTATTATATAGACCCAAAATGTGTCTTGTTATTAAATGATCGTTATTATCAAACAAAAATTGATCTATATAATCAGCAACTTTAAATGCAACCGTTCGCCTAGATATATTTTCTACATTTGAATCTCCATATATTAATTTATCAGCAAAACTTAAAATATAAGGATTTTTGTAAGCTTCTCTTCCCATCATAAAGCCATCTAAATTTAAATCACGAGTATGTTTAATTCCAGCCTCTAAAGAAACAATTCCACCATTCAAGATAATAATTAAATCATTATTTTCTTTTTTTAATTTTTTAACTCTTTGATAATCTAAAGGTGGTATTTCTCTATTTTGTTTTGGACTTAAGCCTCCTAATATAGCTTTCCTAGCATGTATTATAAATTTTTTTACCCCCACTTTGGAAGTGATTGATACAAACCTATCAAGATCCAGAGATGACATGTCATCAATTCCAATTCTACACTTAATTGATACCTTTAGGTTTGAATTATTTTTAATTGATTTCACACAATCTGATACTATTTGTGGACTTGCCATCAAACAGGCTCCAAAATTGCCCGACTTGACTCTGTTTGAAGGACAACCAATATTTAAATTGATCTCAGTATATCCATATTTTTCTACAATCTTAGCAACTTTACCCAATTTTTTAGGATCATTCCCCCCAACTTGAATTACAGTTGAGTTATCAAAGTAGTTTGAAGACAACAGTTTGTGTTGAGGTCCATATAATATTGCATCAACAGAAATCATTTCAGTGAATAGAATTGCTTTTTTAGTTAAAATTCTATGGAAATATCTACAATGTTTATCAGTCCATTTCATCATTGGGGCAATAGAGAATGTCATTTTATCAAATAACCTAATTTATTTTTTTACCAAATTTATTAATAGCATCTGAAGATAACTTTAATCCCAGACCTGGTTCTTTATTCATATATAAAATACCATTTTCAATTTTTGGAGGATTTTCAAAAAGTTCAGCTTGAAGAGGATCTCTTTCTGGATCTGTAAAAGATTCAACTATCAAACCTGATGGACTAGCTGCCACAATATGAGCATGAATAAAACAATCATGGTGTGGTGCTATATCTACGTGATTTAATTCACATAGGGCCGACAATTTTTTTCCTCCACTAAAGCCACCAAACATAGTACAGTCAAATTGTAAAATCTGAATTGCTTGTTCTTCCAAAATTGATCTACATCCATAAATTGTTATTTCACTCTCACCACCGGATAGTGGAATATCTGTTTGTTGAGATAATAGTTTTAATTCACGTCTATCATCTGACCATCTGACAGGTTCTTCGAGCCATCTCGGATTTAATGATTTTAATTCCTTTGCACCTTGGATTGCTGTTTTTAGATCCCAAGCTCTATTGACATCAACCATCAGATCATTATCTTCTCCAATGATTTCCCTAACAATCGCCATTCTTTCCATATCTTCTTTTAAAGATAATCCTCCTATTTTACCTTTGAAACCTTTATGCCCTTGTTCAACTAGCATCTTTATTTCATCTCTTAACTCTATATTATCTTTTCCATCTCTATAATAGGCACAGGTTACGTAGCAAGGTACTTGATCTCTATATCCACCAAACAATTTATAGAGAGGAAGATTTGAAAATTTTCCTATTATGTCCCAACATGCTATATCTATAGCAGCAGATATTCTTATTAAAGTCTCTTTACTCCATTTTTTTTCAAAAGATAATTTTCTTGCTGTCATACCAAAAATTTTATCGTAAATTTTCTCTGGTGAAGTTGCATCCATTCCAATAATTTGTTCTAAAAACCCTGATTTTATTGTATTTATAATTGGATTTATATCAGCATAAACAGTGCATATACCAAAGCCTTCAATGCCTTCCTTTGTTTTGACTTTAACCAACAACTCATTTGCTGTTGGAACGATAAAATGACTTACCCAGTGTGGTCTTGATTCATCTGGTCCTGTTAAAATAAATGCTTCTATATTATCAATTATCTGTTTCATAAAATCACTTTCTAAATATAATAATTATTAAAAGTTTTTATTTGTAAAATGTATATAGACTTCGTCCTTTTTAATTTGTAAGAGAGAATTATGGAAAAAACAATTAGAAATATGATTAATCAACAAAATGATGATCTAATTTTTCTTACATCTGAAAAAAATGAAAAAATCTCTTATCGAGAATTTAAAATTTTTAACGAAAAAATATCGCGTCAATTAGCTGCTAAAAATATAATAAATAGTGACAGGGCTGCAATTGTTTTGCCAAATGGACCTCTGATGGCAAGTTCTTTTTTGAGCATCTCAAGCTATATGTCTGCAGCACCTTTAAACCCTTCATATAAACAGGAAGAATTTGAATTTTATCTTGACGACCTCAAACCTAAATTTCTCTTGGTTGAACCAAATTCTAAAAGTTTAGCTGTAATTGCCGCCAAAAATTTAAATATACCTGTTTTTGAAATGAAAATTTCTGATAATCACCCCCTAGGAACGTTCGAATTGTTTGATAAAGAAACTGATTATAAAAATCCAAACGATTATGATGAGGCTTTGGTTCTACACACATCAGGAACCACTTCAAGACCTAAAATAGTTCCGTTATCAAATTTAAATATTTTTACATCTGCAGTAAATATTTCAAAATGTTTAAAATTAACATCTGATGATCACTGTCTAAATATAATGCCGTTGTTTCATATACATGGATTAATTGCTGTCTTAAGTGCTTCGGCAAAAGTTGGTGCATCTGTTTGTGCAAGTAATGGTTTTAATGCTCTTAAATTTTTAGAGTTAGCTGAAACACAAAATATTACTTGGTATTCCGGAGTACCCACAATGCATCAAGCAATTTTACTTAGGGCTCAAAAAAATTCAGATAAAGCAAAAAAACTTAATTTACGCTTTATTAGATCATCATCTGCATCACTGCCACCTGCTATCTTTGAACAATTAAATGATATATTTCAAACACCTGTAATAGAAGCTTATGGTATGACTGAAGCAACTCATCAGATGGCATCAAATCCACTACCTCCTGCTATTCAAAAACCTGGCTTAGTTGGAATGCCGGCAGGTCCAGAAATTTGTATTATGAATGATAAATATGAAAAATTATCCCAAGGTGAAATTGGTGAAATATGTATTAAAGGGAGTAATGTTACTAATGGATACGAAAATAATCCTGAAGCTAACAAACAATCATTTGTAAATGATTGGTTTAGAACTGGTGATGAAGGTTTTTTTGACAAAGATGGTTATCTTAAAATTTCTGGTAGATTAAAAGAGATAATCAACAAAGGTGGTGAAAAAATATCTCCTTTAGAGGTTGATAATATCTTAATGGATTTTCCACCAATTGATCAGGCGTTATGCTTTGGATATAAAGATAAAATGCTTGGAGAAGATATTGCTGTAGCAATAAAACTTAAAGAAAATAAAAGCTGTACGGAAGATGATATTAAATCCTATGCAAATGAAAAATTAGCCAAATTTAAAATTCCAAAAAAAATATTTATTGTTGAAGATATTCCTAAAGGTGCAACAGGAAAATTACAAAGAATTGGATTAGCCAAAAAATTTGGACTAGAATAGTTTATGAAAAGAATATGTATATTTGGTGCTGGAGCTATCGGTGGTTATTTAGCTTGCTCATTAAAAAACACAAATAATAAAATTTCAATAGTTGCCAGAGGTCAACATAAAGAAATCATTGAAAAAAAAGGGTTAACTCTAATTAAAGATGAAATCAAAAGATCATATCATTTTGATATATCCGAAAATGCAAGTGACCTAGGAAAACAAGATTATATTTTTATAGGTGTTAAAGCTCAATCTATACCACTGATATTAAATAATTTATCCCCTATACTTGATGAAAATACAACTATTATATCCGCAGTCAATGGACTTCCTTGGTGGTATTTTCACGAAGCAAAAACTCAAACTAAATTGGATAATACACATTTAGAAAGTGTAGACCCGAAAGGAAAAATTTGGAAAACCTTGAATCCAAATAGTGCCATTGGTTGTGTAGTTTACCCAGCTTGTGAAATTTTAGAACCTGGTATTATTAAACATACTGAAGGCGATAGATTTTCACTTGGTGAACCTAACGGAATGATTTCTGAAAGGTTAAAAGAAATATCAAGTATTTTAATTAATAGTGGATTAAAAGCACCACAAAAGAAAAACTTAAGAGATGAAATTTGGATTAAGTTATGGGGTAATTGTTCATTTAACATTTTAAGTGCATTGACAGGATCTACACTCGATGAGATTGGGGGAAATCCAGCAATATTAAATTTAATAAAAAAAATGATGGAAGAATGTAAACTTGTTGGAGAAGAAATTGGGATAAAGTTTAGAGTTTCAATTGATGATAGAATTAAAGGTGCAACTTCAATTCAAGGCCACAAACCTTCAACGGCACAAGATTTAGAGGCTCGAAAACCACTGGAAATTGACCCTATAATTGGCTCAATAATTGAAATCGGTAAGAAGTTAAATATAAATACTTACAATTTAGAGCAAATGTATAATCTTCTTAAATTTAAAGGAGAATTGTTAGGGATTTATGAAAAAAATGAAGAATTAGAAAAAATATTACATTAAATCTTTTCAAAAAAATTTCTTCCTTGTTTATCCTCTATCTCGACTACCCAAGCATCAGTGTCAATTTTAATTTCTTTTTCAATTAATTTTTGAAGCTTTGGATATTCCAATTCTATTTCTTTATGTAACTTGATGTATTCAATTATTGATTTATTTTTTTTTAGAGAATAGGAATAATTTCTTCTTATAAGTTGACCTTTGCCGTTCAACAAATCAATTTTTACTATAATGATCCCTGAATCTGGATCACCTTTTTTTACTACAAAAACCGGTATTCCGTCCTGTTGTGCAATTCTAGTTACAGATTTAATTATTATCTCTGTTTTTAAACCATCTTCCATTTTAATTAAAAATCACTGCATCTTCCATTCTTTTCCCAATCACCATATCTAGTAGGTTCTTTACCTTTAGGCCCCCCAATTTCCTTATAAGAAATAATTTTTATTTTTTCTGAGTTATTAATATTTTTATTTTTGTTTGAAAGTATTTTTTTTTCATTTTTTTTTTCTTGTTTCATAAAAACCCTTTCGGTTTTATTTTAAATAAAGCTATATAATTATATATATGAATTCTGATGTAAAACACAAAAAAAATATAAGATTTGTTGCTTTAAAAATATGGGAATTGCTTTTTATTAAAAAAAATAAACTGAGTGATATCTTTAGAAATGATAAATCTTTTAATAGCTTAAATTCCAAAGATAGATCATTTATCTATTTTTTAATCCATTTAGCATTGAGAAATCATAATCAAATAAAATTCTTTCTTAAAAAGTTTATAAAAAAACAAGTTAGTAAAAACTTATATTTTTTAGATGGAATACTCTTATTAGGTACAGCAGAAATTATTTGGTCAAGAACACCACATTATGCAGTTTTAAACTCGTACGTAGATTTATCAAAAATTCTTTGTGGAGTTAAATATTCAGGCTTCATTAATGCTGTTCTACAAAACATAGTTAGACAAAAAGACAACCTATCTTCAAGTAATTGGGATATAAATAACAATTATCCAAAATGGATGTTAAATAGTTGGGAAAAACAATATGGAAAAATAAAAACAACAAAAATGTTAAAAGTTTTAAACAAAGAACCTTACTTAGACATAATTTGCTCTAAAAAAATGATTATTGAAAAAAAAAATAATTTAATAAAATTTTTAGATGGGCATGAAATTCATCCA
>CACCZR010000011.1 GCA_902550555.1 uncultured SAR116 cluster alpha proteobacterium
GCATTATAGAAGATGGTTCAAAATTAAAAAATAATTTAAAAATATCTTTTGATAAAAAAAGGTTCGATCAATCTGATTATTACTTATACAAAATTTTTGTAAAAAACTTAGTTTTTGAAAATAAAAATTTTTTAAATTCTGATAATGAATTTTATTTAAAAAGTTTAAAGTCTGAAATACTAATTAATTCAACTTTTGATATAGAAAGCCAAGAATTTGAAAATATTTCTCTTAGTTCAAAAGGATATTACTCATCATTTATTAATGATAAAAAAATAGATAATTTCATAAATATTAATGCAAATTTGAACGGTTTTTATGATTTTAAATACGAAAATAATGAATTTGATTTTAAGGTTAGTGGTAAGTCTGAAAACGTTAAAATTAAGTTTATTAAATTAGATGAGATTTATGATTTAAGTGAGATTGATTATTCAATAAATTACAACAATAACAAATTAACTATTAATAAATTAAATTTGATGAATAAAGGAAATAGGGCCATGGAGGTTAAATCTATTCTTTTACGAAATAATCAAAATTTTAATTTTACGGATCTTAAAGTTAATATATTTGATATTCCAGCAAAGTATTTCACTCATTTTTATTCTATGAAAATTAAAGAAGATAAATTGTCTTTTACTATTGATGCTGGAAAGATCGTTAATAGTAAAATCTATATTTCAAATGAGAAAAATGCCTCTGAAATCAAAAATAAAAATATAGAAATACTTGATTTAAATTTTAAAAATTTGAGTATAAATAATTATTCAATAAAGTTTGAAAATTTAAATTTAACAAAAAAAACAGATCTTGTTTTTATTGGCAATTCAAAGCTACTAATTAAAAAAATTCCCATAAATACAACTTTTGAAGTTAATGAAAATGGTTTGATTAGTGCTTTTGGATCAATTAATTTCAATAAAGATTTAAAATCTTTGATCAATAAAAAAACAAACTTTAATATTGAAAATTCAAATTTGTTAAAATTTGAAGCTGAAGGTAATTTATATGATAAAAATTTTGACATTAGAGTAAGGTCCACACTACAAAACTCTTCTTTTTTTCATAGAGTATTAAATTTAAATGCAAATAATATAAAAAAAGGTTTTGTTGATTTAAATCTTGTTTTTAAAAATGGTACATTGAAAAAAATTAATAATATTTTGATTAATTACGATAATAATGAATTTAAGTCTGACTTTGATTTTCAACAAAGTGATTTTCTAAAAATTTCAAATATTAATTCAAAAAATTTTATAGCTAAATCGATATTAGTTCAAAAAGAAAATGATAAATTAAATATTAAAATTGATGGGAAATTAGTTGATATTTCTCATTTAACTGATGATCTTATTAATCAAAGAAAAGTAAAAGATTTTGATATTAAATTTGACATAGTTTCAAATAAAATTATTTTAAATAATAAGTTTTCACTGTCAGGAAATTTAACTGGAACTTATAAAAATAAAATATTTTCCTCTTTAGCTAAAGGCAAGATAATTTTAGGATCAAATACGTTATTAGATGCTGGTCAATTATCCATATTGGTTGAAAATGGTAAGTATCTAATAACTGGCAAAGGCTCATTGAATAGTGGAAAAACTAAAGTTAAAATAATTTCATCATCTAGTGGGTTGCCTCAAGTCACTTTTGAAAGTCAAGAAGGGGGAAAGTTATTATCTGCATTAGGTTTTACAAAAAAAATTAAAAGCGGTGAAATTAAACTTAAAGTAAATTTCCTTGATAAGAATTTATTAAAATATCAAGGATTTATAAATGCAAAAAAATTTAGAGTTATAGATGCACCTAAAATTGTTAAATCTTTATCTTCATTAAGTTTTTCAGGTATTAATTCACTTTTTGTAGGAGAAGGCGTTGGTTTTTCGGCTGGTGATGCTAAATTTGAAAAAATTGGAAATGAATTAAAATTTGAAAAAATTTTAATAAATAATCAAACTTTATCAATTTATCTAGAGGGTGATTATAATTTAAATTCTGAAATTATAAATTTTACAGGGTCTATTGTCCCTTTTACAATAGTATCAAAGGTAATTAGTGTTGTACCTGCAGTTGGAGAATTATTAACTGGTTCTAATAAAAAAGGGCTTATTTCTGGACAATTTAAGTTAAATGGAAAAGTTACAGACCCAGATATAGATATAAATATACTATCATTTAGTCCTGGTATATTAAGACAAATTTTTTCAAAAGATTGGCTAAAAGAATCTAAAGATTAAAATTTATTTGAAAATTAAAAGGCCATGTCTTTTTTTTCCAACTGATATCTTAATCGGTTTTTTATTTTCTACCTTAATAAATTGGATATTATCATTATCTATAATCTGATCATTAATTTTAATTCCACGTCCTTTAACTAGCCTTCTAACTTCTCCGTTTGTACTACAAAAGTTAAACATCTTTACAATTTCAATTAAAGTAATGTTTTCTTCATCTATAATTACCTTAGGTAAATTTAAATTAATTTTTGATTTCTCGAATGTGTCTTTAGCAATTTGTGCTGACTTCAAGGATGCATCCTCTCCTCTACATATTTTTGTTACTTCGTTTGCAAGCAATATCTTCGCTTTATTAATATCTGAACCTTGAAGTTTATTTAAGTTAGATATTTTATCTAAATCAAGATCTGTAAAAAGTTTTAAAAATTTTATAACATCATCATCTTCGGTATTTCTCCAGAATTGCCAAAACTCATGATCAGACAATAAATCTTTATTTAACCAAATAGCGCCTTTTTCTGATTTTCCCATTTTACTTCCAGAGCTTGTCGTTAAAAGAGGCGATGTAATTCCAAAACATTCTCTTTTTGTTTTTTTTCTAACTAGTTCAATACCATTAACAATATTGCCCCACTGATCTGATCCTCCCATTTGAATTTTGCAGTTAAAATTCTTATTTAGTTCATAAAAGTCATAAGCTTGGAAAATTGGGTAGTTAAATTCTAGAAATGATAAATTTTGTTCTCTATCAAGTCTTAATTTCATACTTTCAAGATTAATAAGTTTATTAATTGAGAAAAAAGAGCCATTTTCTCTTAAAAAAGAAATATAATTTAGATCATTTAGCCATTCATCATTATCAATTAATATTGCTTTGTTAGGCCCACTTTTAAAATTTAAATAATTTGAAAACACAATTTTTAATGCATTTTTATTATTTTCGATAGTTTCTTTGTCTAATACTGGTCTTGCACTATCTTTACCAGATGGGTCTCCTATTTTTGTTGTCCCTCCTCCTAATAGGACTATGGGTTGGTGACCACATTTCTGAAACCATCTTAACATCATAATTTGAATTAATGATCCAACATGTAGTGATGAAGCCGTACAATCAAAGCCGATATATGCAACACATTTATCTTTACAAAGAAAATCGTCAAGTTTAGCTTCTTCCGTTAACTGATGAAGAAAACCTCTTTTTTCTAAAATATTTAAAAATTTTGATTTAAAGTTCATAAAGATTAAATAAAATTTTCTTCATGAAAAGTGTCAATAAAGTTGTCATATCTTTGATTTAGGTATTTTTTTACGACATCCATTAAGTCGTCTAAATGGTTGGTGAAATTATGATTAGCGTCATTAATAAAATCTATATCAATTTTAACATCTTTTTGTTTTGAAATTCTATCTACAATAGATTGAATATTTTCAAAAGGAACTCTGTTATTATTTCTACCATGTACAATTAATCCAGAAGCGGGACATGGAGCTAAAAAAGCAAAGTCAAATTTATCAGCTGGTGGTGATACGCATATAAAGCCAGAAATCTCAGGCCTTCGCATCATAAGTTGCATGCCAATCCATGAACCAAAAGAAAATCCAGCAATAAAAGTAAACTTGCTATATAAATTTTGAGATTGGAGCCAATCTAAAACTGCTGCAGCATCTGCTAACTCTCCCTCACCGTTGTCAAAAGATCCTTGGCTTTTACCTACACCTCTAAAATTAAATCTAAGAACTGAAAAACCTCTATTCTTAAATTCTTGATATAAAGAGTATGTAACCTTATTATTCATACTGCCACCTTGATAAGGTTCTGGATGTAGTATTAGTGCAACAGGACAACCACTTTCTTTTCCTTGACTGTACATGCATTCAATACGTCCTTCTGGACCATTTAAGATAACTTCAGGCATATTAGTAACTCCAGATAATAATGTATATTAATCAAATAATGGTTCAAATTATAAGTGTCAAAGAAAATATACAATCAATTTATTTTAAATTAAAATTCATGTGATATAAATAAATGATGTTTTTTAAAAATTTTTTAAATGATGTAGATTCTATTATCGAAAGAGATCCAGCCGCTTCATCAAGAATATCAGTAATATTATTATATCCCACAGTTCATATATTATTTTTATATAAAATTTCGAATTTTTTATGGAAAAAAAAAATTAAATTTTTGGCAAGATTTTTGATGCAACTTGGCCGTATATTAACAGGCATTGAGATACATCCTGGGGCAAAAATTGGAAATAGATTATTCATGGACCATGGTTATGGAATCGTTATAGGTGAAACAGCAGAAATTGGAGACGATGTAACTATTTATCAAGGAGTCACTTTAGGGGGTATAATGCCATCGATTGAAAGTCATAATCAAAGACAAAAAAAAAGGCATCCAACAATTGGAAACAATGTGATCATTGGTTCAGGAGCACAAATACTAGGTGCAATTGAAGTTGGAGATTTTTCAAGGGTTGGTGCAAATTCAGTTGTAACTAAATCTGTTGCTAAAAATGTTACAGTTGCAGGTATACCTGCAAGAGAATTTGCACAATCGAATAAAAAGAAGTTTGAAGCCTATGGTTATTCAAATGATGGAACTGATCCAAGAGAAAAGAAAATTGTTGCTCTTTTAAAAAAGATAGAAAAATTAGAAAAAGATATTACATCATTAAAAAGAAAGAATTGATTATTAAGGTATAAAGTATGACAAATATAAATTTTAAATTAAGAAATGGTGAGTTAAAAAAAATAGATGCTGAAGTTGGCCTCACATTAATGGAAGTTGCGAGAGATAATGATTTAGGTATCGAAGGTACATGTGGGGGCTCGATTTCATGTTGTACATGTCATGTTGTGATAGAAAAAGATTGGTTTGATAAAGTTGGGCCAGCAAATCCAGATGAAGAAGATATGTTAGATTTGGCTGTGGATTTACAACCTACATCTAGATTAGGATGTCAGATTGAAGTAACTCCAGAGTTAGATGGTTTAATAGTAAACATCCCAAATGAATAAATAAAATGGATCTTAATTCCAAAATAATTAAAAGTATAGGTCTTGAAGGAAAACCTTCTGATCATAAAATAGCTGTTGCGATGTCTGGGGGTGTTGATTCATCAGTTACAGCAGCTTTACTGCATAAAGCTGGTTATAATGTTTTTGGAGTGTCAATGCATTTGTATAATGAAAAAATTAAAGTGAATAATTCTAAAACATGTTGTGCAGGTATTGATATTAATGACGCTAAAAAAGTATGTGATAAATTGGGAATAGATCATTTTATTTTAAACTACAGTTCAAGGTTTAATGACCAAGTGATATCAGATTTTACGGAATCTTATTTGAGAGGAGAAACACCAATCCCATGTGTAAAATGCAATCAAACAGTTAAGTTTGTGGATATGTTAAACTTTTCAAAAAAAATGCGAGCAGTTGCGTTAGCTACTGGCCACTATATCAGAAGAGATGTTATAAATGGAAAACCTAATTTATACAGAGCAAATGACTTATCTAAAGATCAATCATATTTCTTATTTGCTACAACTTTTGAACAATTATCGTACCTTAGATTTCCTCTTGGTGATTTTACTAAATCAACAATTAGAGACTTGGCTAAATATTTTGACTTAAACGTTGCTGAAAAACCTGATAGTCAAGATATTTGTTTTGTACCAGATGGTAAATATTCAAATTTGGTTAGAAAGTTAAGACCTGAATCAGTTCAAAAAGGGGATATCTACCATGTTGATGGGTCTTATTTAGGCGAACATAATGGGATTATAGATTATACAATTGGTCAGAGAAAAGGAATTAGAATTGGAGGACGTAAAGACGTCACAGAAAATGATGCTAAATTATACGTGATATCTATAGATGAAAGAAATAACAAAATTGTAGTTGGTCCTAAACGATATTTATCTTGTGATGAGTTTTTAATTAATGAATGTAATTGGATTACAGATAGTTATAAAAACAAATTTGATGCTTTAGTAAAACTAAGAAATACGGCTAAGCCAGTACATGTTAAAATTCAAACAGACTTAGAAAAAAATAGTGCAAGTGTTATGCTGAAAATTCCAGAGTTTGGAATTTCACCTGGTCAGGCAGCTGTTTTTTACGATTTAGAAGATAAAAATCGCGTTTTAGGAGGTGGCTGGATAAAATCTACTAAAAACTATTTAAATGGCTAACTTTAAAATTGATCATTTTGTATTTGGTGCAAATACTTTAATTGAAGGTTCAAATACTATAAAAAAAATCCTTAATGAAGATCTTAGTGAAATAAATGTTCATGAAACAATGGGAACTCATAACAGGGTCATATCTCTTGGCTCTAGTTATTTAGAAGTAATTGCTTTAGATCCAAAAAACCAAAATGCAAATAATAATACATGGTTTAACCTTAGTGATAAAATTTATAGAGAAAAATTTTTAAAAACTCCAAAATTAATCTCTTTTGTAATATCATCAGATGATTTGAGTAGTTCAATTTTTTTTCAAAAAGAATTTTTAGTTTCTAGAAATAAATACAAATGGTTTTTTAAAAAACCAAATTTTGAGTATCTAAACAAAAATAATTTTACAAATACAAATTTATTCCCAAGTTTGATCAATTGGCAATCTGTTTCACCATTAAATGAAATGAAAAAAAGCTCATTTTCTTTTGACAGTTTAGAAATAACATTGAATAAAAATCATAATTTACTTTACGATTTTTTATTATCTCTAAATTTAAAAGAAAAAATAATTTTTAATTTTAATGATAGTTTAAATGATGAACTTCTATCACTAGAATTAACATTAAAGTCTTCAATGAATGATAAGTATATTTTAATTTCTTGACGGAGTTAATTTTTATTATTACTAAAGTTAATAAATATGGCGGAGTAGCTCAGCTGGTTAGAGCAGCGGAATCATAATCCGCGTGTCGGGGGTTCAAGTCCCTCCTCCGCTACCAATAAATCAATAGTTATCTTGTCACTCCTCAATTGTTATAATTTTAGAATCTCAGGATTACCTGAAAAAGTCAAACGTGTTGTGACAGAGATGTGACAGATTTTTTATTAAATCAAAATTAGAAAAATTCATTTTTTTATATATAATATTAATATGACTGATTTATTTAAAATTAATTTTAAAAATGAAGATGTTATTAAAATACAAAATAAAATTAAAGAGTTTAATTGGTCAAAGATTTCATCTTCAAAAACTTGGGAAATGGGAACTAATCCAGACAAGTTAAAAGAATTATGTGAATATTGGACAGACGAATATAACTGGTTTACAGATCAGGATTATCTTAATTCATTTAAACAATATAAGTCTGATATAGACGACCTAAAACTCCATTTCGTTTTTGAAAAAGGCAAGGGGAAAAATAATTATCCTTTGGTATTATTACATGGATGGCCAGGATCAGTTAGTGAATTTCATAATATAATACCAATGTTAACTGAAAATTCGAGTAACATATCCTTTGATGTTATTGCACCATCTCTACCAGGGTTCGGATTTTCTGATAAACCAAATGAACCAATAGGACCAAGAAAAATGGCCTATTATATTAATAAACTTTTAGTAGATGTACTTGGTTATAAAAATTATTTCGCTCAGGGTGGTGATTGGGGATCCTATATTGCAGCTTGGCTAGGTTTTGATTATCCAAAAAATTGTAAGGGAATACATGTTAATATGATGGGGTTCAGACATGTAAATGGAACACAAAATGAAGAAGAAAAAAAATGGGAAGATGATTTTGAGTTAAATGTTGAACTTCAAAAAGGATATATGACCCAAAAGGCTACAAAACCACTTACACTTGCCTATTCTATGACAGATAATCCTGTAGGAGTAGCTGCATGGATTTTAGAAAAATTTCATGGTTGGTCTGATATTAAAGATAATGATTTATTTAGTACATTTACGAAAGATGAACTATTAAGAAATATAATGATCTATTTATTAACTAATACATTTGAAAGTTCTTCATGGATTTATTATGGGAGAAGACTTGAAGGAGGTAGAATTTTTTCTAATAATCCTTCAACAAGAATTGAAACTCCTACAGCTTGTTCTCTTTTTCCAAAAGAGTTCCTAAAATGGCCTCCAAAAAGTTATGTAAATAGAATTTATAATGTAAAACAATGGACGGAAATGCCAAGAGGAGGTCATTTTGCGGCATTAGAAGAGCCCTCATTATTATCAAATGATATAAAAACTTTTTTCAAAAACTTAATTTAAATCACTCAATTGTTTCAATATTTAAAGTTAATGTTACGTATTGGAACTAAAGTATAATAATTTGTTTCCTCGCTCAACTAGGATAAAAAAATTATTGTATAAGACAAAATTTAATATTTTTGCAATCAATAAAAGTATATTTGTATGTATGAAAATTAATTCAACAAGTAAATCAGCTAAAAATAATATAATTACATGGCTTCCATTAAAAGATTCTATGTTAAATAAGTTTCATTATACTCAAAATTTTGGAAAATTAGGGTTATGTGGTTGTCCAGGTACTATATTAGATACTAATAATCAAATTATTGGAATTCAAAAAACATTAAACATTTTTAAATTTCATAAGATTGATATTGTTGTATCTCTTGTAGAGACGTCAGAATTAAAAATACTTGGATGTGATGATTTGATAAAGAAAATTAAATTGAATAATTTTCTTTGGTTTCATTTTCCTATCACTGACTTTGATATACCTGCTAAAAGTTCACTTTTTGAATTAAATTTACTTCTTTCAAACCTAGAAAAATTTTTAAAAAAAGAAAAAAATATAGTCATACACTGTAAAGCAGGTCTAGGTAGAACAGGTACAGTGGCATCACTTTTATTAGTAAAATTAGGAATAACTGCAAAAGTTGCTATTCAATATATAAGAAAATATCGACCTGGGTCCATTGATACTAATGAACAAAAAAACTTTGTTTTAAATTGGAAAATTTAACAAAGTGATTCTCTGTAATTAAATAAATTATTTGTTGTGAGGATTAATAATATATAAAAAAAACTTAATAGATTTTTTTTTTTAATTACTAAATTATTGATTTTTTTAATAAAAATTCAATTTAATAATTCAGTAATAATATTTTAACAAATTTGAAATATTAACTGTCTACGAATCCAGAAATTATGGAGAATCGTATGCTGCAAATTAATAATGTGTGTAAATTTTTTGACCAAGTTAAAGCAGTTAATGAAGTGTCAATAAATGTAGATAAACCTGAAATGATAGCTATTATCGGGAGGTCTGGTGCTGGCAAATCTACTTTGCTTAGAACTATAAATAGACTGACGGATGCTAGCTCAGGTGAAATTCTTTTCCAAAATCAAAATATATTAAATTTGAACAAAAAAGATAAACTCGTATGGCAAAAAAATTGTGCCATGATATTTCAACAATTTAACCTCGTTCCAAGATTAGATGTGCTTACGAACGTGATGTTGGGCAAATTAAATGAAATGTCCACTATTCGTGCTAGTTTAAAACTTTTTACATCTAAAGAAAGACATACAGCACTAAATTTATTAGATAAGTTTGGCATGATACAAACAGCTCTACAAAGAGCTGAAACACTCTCTGGTGGCCAGCAACAGAGGGTTGCAATATGCAGAGCTATGATGCAAGAACCTAAATTAATTCTTGCCGATGAACCAATAGCCTCATTAGACCCTTTAAATGCAAGGCTTGTAATGGAGGCACTTAGAAAAATTCACGATGAGAAAAAAATTACTGTTATTTGTAATCTTCATACCTTGGATACAGCAAAGCAGTATTGCGATCGCATTATTGGAATGCAAAATGGAAGGGTGGTTTTTGATGATTTACCATCAAAACTTACTAATAAAAAAGCAAGAGAAATTTACGGTGCAGAGGCTGAGGAAGCTTTTGAAGGCACTATGACATCAGTTTCTTTAGGGCATGCAGAATTGAAAACTGCATAAACATAAGAAAATTTAGGGAAAAAAAGGAGAAAATAATGATAAAAAATCTATTAAAAATGATAACGACATTATCAATGTCACTAGTTGTATCTAGTGCAGTTGCAGATGGCCATAAAAAATATGACGGTCCTCAAATGCAACTAAGTAAATTACAGCCAGAATTTAGAATTGGTTTTCTTGGTGACGAGGCTTCACAGGATATTATTGCTAGAAATGGTTGTTTAAAAGACTATATTGAAAAAGCCTACAACGTACCTGCAAAAATGTTCACATTTAAAGATTATGCAGGAACAATGGAAGCTATGCTAGGTGGAAATCTTGATTATGCATGGTTTGGCTCATCTGGTTATGCTGGTATTTACTTGCAAGATCCAGATGCTGTTGTTCCAGTTTTAACAAGAATGCAACCAACAGGTGATACTGGATACTATTCAGTAATGGTAGCTAGAAAAGACTCTGGAATAAAATCATTAGATGATTTAAAAGGTAAGAAGTTGGGTTTCGCTGATCCAAACTCTACATCCGGCTATTTAATTCCATCTATAGAATTACCTGAACTCTATAATGTTGATATTAACACATATTTTTCTAAAACTCAGTTTTCAGGAGGACATGAAAATAATGTGTTAGCAGTACTTAATGGAGATGTTGATGCTGGTGTAACTTGGGTATCAGGTGTTGGAAAATGGGAAGAAGGTTATTCATCTGGAAATTTAAGAAAAATGGTTGATAAAGGTATTTTGAATATGGATGACTTGGTACAAGTATGGTCTTCAAAATTAATTCCTAACGGTCCAATCGTAATGCCAAAAAAATTACCAAAAGAAGCAAGAGATGTAATGGTTGGTATGAAAAAGTGGATACATAAAAATGATCCTAAATGTAGCGAAGATGTTGCGAATGGGATTGTAAAAGCTTGGGTGCCTGTTGATCATAGCTTTTACGAAGTAATTGTAAAAGCTAGAAAAGCTAAATTAGAAGCAAAGAAGAAAAAAGGTTAATTTTAACTAAATAATACAATGAGTTAAAGACGGATCGTGCCGTCTTTAACTCTTTAATTACAGGAATTAAAATTGTCAGATCAAGTTTTTAATAATTTTCAAAATGTAGAAAAAAATTTGAAAGCCTTAGCTTTTAAACGACTAATTTACTCTTTATTAAGTATTGGTTTCATTATATTTTTATTTTCTGGTGGTTTAACGATTGCAGAAAATAACAATGCAGGAAGTTTTGAGAGAGGTATTTCAAAATTTTTTGATTATCCAGTTGACCTTTTTAAAGAGGCATTTGAATCAGGTTGGACATGGTATAGTTATTTATTAAAATATTTACCTGATTTAATTTCTACTATTAATATGGCGTTTTTCTCAACGTTATTTGGTAGTATATTTGCGGTTTTTTTGAGTATATTCGCAAGTAAAAATCTCATAAAAAATAAATATGTTGTGTCATTTTGTAGAAGAACAATGGACATATTAAGGTCATTTCCTGAAATTGTAATAGCAATGATATTTCTTTATTTGATGGGTAAATCTGAAATCCCAGCAGTTATAGCCATCGTTATTCATACCTCAGGAGCATTAGGGAAATTATTTTCTGAAGCTATTGAAAATGTAGATTTCAAACCAATAGAAGGTCTTGAATCTTGTGGTTCTTCCTGGTTTCTACGTATAAGATTTGCTGTGTTACCCCAAGTATTGCCACTATTTATATCTTATTCACTGTTGAGATTAGAAATTAATGTGAGAGCATCTACAATTTTAGGTTTCGTTGGTGCTGGTGGAATTGGGGAAGCTTTGTCAACAGTTATCCAATGGAGATATGGTGATGAAATATTAGCTATTATGGCTCTTCTAGTTATTACAATTATTTCTCTAGACTATATCTCTTCCTATTTAAGAACAAAATTAATTGGAGATAACAAATGACTAGTGATGTAATATCATCTGAAATTTATTTGAAAGTAAATGCTAATCATAAAAAGCACGTTAAAAGTCTCATTATTGCAGGTGTCGTTTTTTCATTATATATTGTAGCAACTTTTCTTCATTTCGACTTAGCTAATATTGCAAAAAAATGGAATTCCGATAGAGCAGCTATGTTTATTTTAGACACCTATGCTCATAAAGACCACATAACAATGAAATGGAAAAATCCAGAAAAAATTGATGTTCGTTTTGAAGGCGGTTATAGGCATGTGTATAAAAAAGATCCTGAGTGGTTATCAAGAAATACTACGTCTAAATCTACTGTTGTTAATTTTGATAATGGTGGAAAGTTTATATTTTTTTCAAATCGTGTTGAAATGAAAGACTGGCCTGATGTTAAAGAAAATTTTATTTTTAAAATTAACTCCAATGGTAAACCTTATGTTGAAGGCTATCAAGGTAAAGAAGACCTTTTGCCAAATTGGATGAGAGCGACAGAAAACAAGGTTGAAGTTAGACCCTCTCTTTATGAAAGATTACAAGTTTATGGATCTAAAGTTGAAGTTCACAGATATGAATTAGGCTGGAAATATTTTTGGTTTGACTTTGATAGTCCGCTTTCTGGCAAAGGTTTTTTGGATGGTATTTCACTGATGTTTAGCGATCAAAGAGTTGATCCACTAAAATCTAATTTTAATCTTGTCATTAATGAATTTTTAGAAAATGAAATATGGCATCATAATACAGTCTTATTCGCTATGGTTGAAACATTATTAATGGCTATTTTAGGGACATTCATAGCTTCAATATTTGGACTACCTTTGGCATTCATGGCAGCATACAACGTAACTCCATTTGCATCATTAAGGTTTTTTTTAAGAAGAATATTCGATCTTCTTAGAGGAATAGATATGTTGATTTGGAGTCTAATTTTTCTAAGAGCTTTTGGTCCTGGATTGTTTACGGGAATATTTGCAATCGCATTTACTGACACTGGAACCTTAGGAAAGTTAATGTCTGAGGCTATAGAGAATACTGACAAAAAGGAAAAAGAAGGCATTCAATCAACAGGTGCTAACAAAACTTTACAACATAGATTTGGTATTATACCGCAGATCTTACCAATTTTTATCTCACAAAGTCTTTATTATTTGGAATCAAATACTCGAGCAGCTGTAATAATTGGCGCCATGGGCGCTGGGGGTATAGGATTACATTTCCTTGGTGCTCTTATGACGGGTAATGACTTTGAAAATGTTGGGTATATGGCATTACTTGTTCTTATAGCAGTAATGTTAATTGATACTCTATCATCACGGTTAAGAAGGTTTTTAATTGGAATAGAAGAAAAAAAATAAAGGAGTAATTATGTATAAAATATTATTAACTATTTCGTTTTTCTTAATATCAAATCTTGCTTATGCAGAAAATAAAGAACTTAAAGAATTAAGCAATGAAGCAGAAAAGCAAGAAGCTGGAAAACTTGTTAATACCGAGGAAATATTTAAAAAATTAACTGAAAAATGTGATGAAACAGATGTTTTAGTATTAAGGGCAAGAATAAGGCTTGAACTCCCAAGAATTGATAAAAATACCGCCTCTGAAGTTGAGAAAATGATGATGAATGGTCTTGAATTATGTTCAGAAAAAAAAATAGATGAAGCAAAAAAATTGTTAACTTCAGCTTATAAAAAAGCTCAAGATGCAGCATCTATTAAATTCGGCCAGCAAGGAACAGGGGCAATAAAAGGCGTGAAGATGTCTGATACGACTAAAGCACTTACTAAAGATGGTTCAATTGATAATGAAAAAAAACCTTGGTGGAAATTTTGGTAAAATTTCTATGATCTTGAGATAGTGAGTTTTTTTAAATATGATGTTACGTCCATTTAGCAAAAGTGGTTCTTTTTATAAAGGGAACTTGCATGGGCACAGCTCGAATTCAGATGGTAAATTTAGTGTTAGTGAAGTTATAGACGCCTATAAAAAAAGAGGTTACGACTTTACTTGTATTTCAGATCATCTATGGATTGACAATCGATTTTGTGCTGAAACTGTTACAGATGCATCTAAATACAACACTCATGATTTTATAGCAATTAATAGTGCAGAGCTTCACACAAGAGGAAAAAAATATGACAAAGAAAATTTGTGGCATCTTGTTGCAAATGGTTTGAGCAAAGATTTTAAACCTTCCAACGATGAAGAAAATATTCAAGATTTAATTAAAAGAGCTAAAGGAGATGGTGCCTTTATTTCAATAGCTCACCCTGAATGGTACAGTTTAACTTTTGATGAAGCGATTATGTTAAAAGATTGTCATAGTGTGGAGATATATAATCATGCGTCAACAGTAAAATGTAATAGAGGCAGTGGAATCTATATTGCTGATTTTTTATTGAATGAAAACGTTAAAACTTTGCTTACCTCAACTGACGACTCACACTCTTTAGAAGAAGATGCTTATGGAGGTTGGGTTTTTGTTAAAACTAAAGAGTTAAATGAAAAAAAAATTTTAAAATCTTTAATCAAAGGTGATTACTATTCATCAACTGGAGTAGTTATTTATGAAGTAAAGCTTGAAAATCGTTTGTTAAAACTTAAATTTTCTTCTTCTAATAATATTATGGTTTCAGGTGCTGGTCACACTAATATATCTTCGCATGGTTATAATTTAACGAACGCAGAACTTGATCTTGAAAATTTTGATTCACCTTTTTTCAGAATTACAATTTCTAACCAATTTGGCAAATATGCGTGGACAAATCCATATTGGTTCAATGAATTAGACTTAGATTAGTGATGGTTAAATTATTAGAAAAAAAAGCAATTATCCATGCAGATTGTGAGATAAATGGTTCAAAATTTGGTAAATATACTGAAGTTGGTTGTGGTTCAATTATTTTAAATTCAAATTTTGGTGATTATTCATATTGCACTAGGTACTGCGATATTGCTAATACTGAAATAAAAAAATTTTCAAACATTGCAAGCTTTGTCAGAATAGGCCCTACAGATCATCCAATGGAAAAAGCAAGCCTTCATCATTTTTTATATAGATCTAATGATTATTGGGATGAAAAAAAAATAGATGAACAATTCTTTAAAAAAAGATTTTCAAGAAAAACTATTATTGGTCATGACACTTGGATAGGTCACGGTGCCATAATCAAACCAGAAATCGTAATAGGAGATGGTGCTATTGTAGGTGCAGGTTCAGTAGTAACAAAAAATGTAGAAGATTATACTATCGTAGCAGGAAATCCTGCTAAGACAATAAGACGAAGGTTTTCAGAAAAAGTTGCAATACAGTTATCTGGCATTCAATGGTGGAACTGGTCTCATAAAGAATTAGGATCTGCCTTAGATGATTTTAGAAATCTAAGTATTGAAGATTTTATAGAAAAATATAAATAGATTAAGATACTGAATTAGATGATTTAATAAACCTGTCAGCAGCGTTTTTAGAAACGTTGGCAATCTCTCCTTTGCAAATAGTTGCTTCTATCTCTCTTGTTTTCGGGTTAATTACAACCAAATCTGCATAGTTATTAACTTTGATAGTTCCTCTTTTATCGATATTTAATGCCTTAGCAGGATTTTCTGATATTAATGCCCATGCATTTTCAATAGAACAAATTTTATGATCCAATAAATACCAAATTGACTGTAATAGTGAGGGGTAATAATAATCTGATACAAGGATATTACAGTATCCTAATCTTAATAGTTCTAGGGTAGATACATTCCCATTATGCGATCCACCTCTAACTAGGTTAGGTGCACCCATTATTACACATTCGTTGTTTGAGAATGCTTCTTTAGCAGCTAAAATCGTTGTTGGAAATTCACAAATTTTTGCACCAAAACTTCTAAACCATTTCCTATCTTTAATGTTTTCATCATCATGTGAACCAAAATTAATATTTTTTGAAATTAGAAAATCGCTTAATATTTTCAAACTATGACTTACTTGCTTTTCTTTTGAAACTCGATAACGAACTATATTTTCAAGTTCACTATTCTTAAGAGACATTTTATTAGCCCATACAGAAAATGCGAATGGTTTATTTTTAATTTTATCTAGAGCATCTGGAATATGATTATTGAACACAACATAGTTAAGATTATATTTTTTTATTAAATTAATAAGCTCTTGAACTTTTTCTACTAGGTGTGTCTCATATCTTATCTGAATATCAATATTCGTAATCATAGATTGTTTGTATTTATTTAAATTTTCTAGAAATGTTTTAGCATACTCTGGGCTTCTCACTTTTCCTTCCCAACTAAAACTGCATGCTAAGTAAGCCATTGTAATTCCATTTATAGATAGCTCTTTATCAACAATTTTTAGCGATTCACTTATATCAAAACTTACACCTGGTCTAGGAAACAATTGTCTTTCAAAGCCATCTCCATGCAAATCTATTATTCCAGGTAATACCCAAAAACCTGTCAAATCTACAACTGGATAACTTTTTTTCAAATTTTCTAATTTTTTGTTAGCTTCAATTGATGAGATAAAGTCATCTTCAATTGTCAAAGTCCCTGACTGCATTTGACAGTTATGTAAAATTTTTGCTCCGTGTAAAATGTACCCTGAGGTATTAACTGATTTAAAATGGTTCATTAGTTGTAATTAGCTTGTTTTTATGAAATTTTTATTACAAATATTAAAATATTTAATTTTCTAATGCTAATTGAATTCGCTCCCCTACAAACCATGTTTGACTATACTCTATTGGAATGAGATTTAGATCTTGGTTAATGTATGTTGTTTTAAGGAGAGGGCTATTTATCTTACAATGAAGTAAATTAGCTTGAATACTGTCAGCCTGTTCTGCAGTCACAAGAGTATTTTTTCTAAAAAAATCATTTACGCCTAATATTTTAAGTGTTTTTGTTATTGATAATTGTTTTTGAAATATATCAAAAAAATCAGGAAATCTTTTATTAGATATTACTCTCTTAGTTTTAATTGATGGAACGTTGTTAATTTTTCCTATTGTTTCAATTAAAAGAATTTCATGTTTTGAATTTATTTCTAAATTTTTTGCCTCTATTTTTGAAGCTTTTCTAATTTCTGACCTAAGTATAGTTGTTTCGGGAACATAGTTTTCGTTTAAAATATTTTGAGAAAATCTTACTCTTTTTCCAATCTTATATTTAAATCTATTATCATGGACAATTATACCAGACCCTCTTTTAGAAAATAAAATTCCTTCATTTTTTAAAAGTTGCAAAGATCTTCTTATTGTATGTCGATTTACCCCAAATCTTTTTGAGAGAACCTTTTCAGAAGGTAACTTCTCACCTGGTTTATATAAGTTATTACTGAGATCTTTTTTTAAAGATTCATATATTTGATAATAAATAGACATAAAATTTATGTAACAAAACTTTAACAAAAATAATGTTGTGCAATTAATATAACATAACTATATTAAATTAAAAGTTGTATAGTTGTATAGTAAAGACATATTTATAATGATTGAAAAAAGAAAATCTTGGATGAGTTTGTTAGCAATATCTGATCAGAATGATTTGCTAAATCTTTGGGATCAAAAAAAAATAAAAATTTCTTATGAATGGCTAAGACAACCTGAGATTGGTAGCATAATGGCCCAAGGGAAAATGGGTGTTACTGGTGATAAATTTAATATTGGCGAGGTCACAATAACTAGATGCTCCGTAAAATTAGATTGTGGTACAATTGGTCATAGTTATGTTCAAGGAAGAAGTAAAAGAAAAGCTGAAATAAGCGCTGTATGTGATGCTCTTTTACAGACTAAAATGTTCAAGGAAGTTAATGAAAATATCATAATTCCCTTAGAAAAAATTAAAAAAGATAAAAGAGATAAAATTCTTTCAAAAGCTGAAGCTACTAAGGTTGATTTTTTTACTTTGGTAAGAGGAGAGAGTGATTAATGGAAAATAATTATCCTTTTTCAGAAGAATCTATAAATAGTTCTATTTCTTTTAGATCTTTAGTTAATGCTACCTCTTATCCAGGTAGACACTTTCAAATATCTAAACTTAAAAAACCAAATATTTTGTCAAATGCTGCCGCTACAATATTGATTACATTATGTGATAATGAAAGTAATGTTTACCTCTCTAAAGATTTTAGTACAGACGAAGTTAAAGATTGGTTAATTTTTAATACTGGAGCTATTGTTTCTGACAAACAAAATGCTGATTTTGCAGTTGGAGATTGGGAATCTTTACTACCTTTGGATGAATTCAAAACTGGAGTGCCTGAGTATCCAGAACGATCTACAACTTTAATAATAGAAGAGTCAAATTATAAGAAAATAAAATGTAATATTAATGGACCGGGTATAAAAGATAAACTGCAAATTGAATTACCTAATCCAGAACTATTTATTAATAATAGTCATCTTTATCCTCTAGGTTTAGATTTCTATTTTACAAATGATTTAGACATTTTATCTATTCCTCGTTCAACAAAAATTAGCGTCACAAATTCGGAGTATTAAATGTATGTAGCAGTTAAAGGTGGAGAGAAAGCAATTGATAATGCACACTCTTGGATGTCAGAGATAAGAAGAGGCGATCCTTCTGTTCCAAATGTTTCTCTAAACCAAATTACAGAACAGCTTACACTTGGAGTAGATAGAGTAATGTCTGAAGGATCTCTTTACGATAAAGATTTGGCAGCATTAGCTATAAAACAATCCAGAGGTGATTTGATTGAAGCGATTTTTTTGTTGAGAGCCTACAGAACTACTCTTAAAAGATTTAGTTATAGCAAACCTATTGATACAGCTAATATGCTATGTCTTAGACGTATCTCAGCAACATTTAAAGACATACCAGGTGGTCAAAAACTAGGTCCTACTTTTGATTATACCCATAGACTTTTAGATTTTAAATTACTAGCTGAAAATGAAACTCCCTTAAGCCCAACACAACAATTTGAAAATAAAAAAGTACCTCATGTTTTGAGCTTTTTAAATCAAGAAGATTTAATGCAAAAAGAAAAAGACAATAATCTTGATCCTATTGATATTACTCGAGAGCCTATTAGCTTTCCAACATCACGTGCAGCTAGATTACAAGCATTATCAAGAGGTGATGAAGGTTTTTTGCTAGGTCTTGCATATTCTACTCAGAGAGGATATGCAAGAAATCATGCATTTGTAGGAGAGCTTAGAATAGGTATAGTTGAAATTGAACTTAATATACCTGAATTAGGTTTTGATATTAATGTTGCAGAAATTATCTTAACTGAATGTGAAACGGTCAATCAATTTCAAGGATCAAAAATTGAACCTCCACAATTTACAAGAGGCTATGGTCTTGTATTTGGACAAACGGAAAGAAAAGCTCTAGCTATGGCCTTAATTGATAGAGCATTAAGATGGAAGGAACTAGGTGAAGACTATTCTGGTGCACCAGCACAAGATGAGGAGTTTGTAATTTCACATTGTGACAATATTCAAGCAACTGGGTTTCTAGAGCATATAAAATTGCCACATTATGTTGACTTTCAATCTGAACTTGAACTCATTAGAAAAATTAGGGCTGATGCTAAACGAAATGTAAAAAGGTTATAAAATGAATGATATGAGTAAAGATAAAAATATAGATATTCAAATTTATAATTTTGCTTATTTAGATGAAAATACAAAAAGAATGATTAGGAGAGCGCTACTAAAAGCTTTATGCATTCCTGGATATCAAGTTCCTTTTTCCTCAAGAGAAATGCCAATGCCATATGGTTGGGGGACTGGTGGGATTCAGGTAACATCTGCATGTTTAATACCTAAAGATGTCTTAAAAGTGATAGATCAAGGTGCAGATGACACTACAAATGCTGTATCAATTCGAAAATTTTTTCAAAAAACTGCAAATGTAGCTGTAACTGAAAAAACCTCCGATGCATCTCTAATACAGACTAGACATAGAATTCCAGAGACAAAATTAAAAGAACAACAAATATTAGTATATCAGGTTCCAATTCCAGAACCTCTCAGATTTTTAGAACCTAGAGAGACAGAAACAAGAAAAATGCATGCTCTTTCTGAATACGGATTAATGTTTGTGAAACTTTATGAAGATATTGCAAAACACGGTCATATTGAGACAGCATATGCATATCCAGTAAAAACAAACGGTAATTATGTTACAGATCCTTCTCCTATTCCAAAATTTGATAATCCCAAAATGAATAATAATCCAGCTATTCAACTTTTTGGTGCAGGAAGAGAACAAAGGATTTATGCTATCCCACCTTACACAAATGTTAAAAGTCTTGATTTTGAAGACTATCCTTTTGAAGCTATGAAAGCCAATTTCAAATGCTCAATATGTGGATCCAGTGATAGTTATTTAGATGAAATTATAGTCTCTGATGATGGTAAAAGATCATACATATGTTCAGACACGGATTATTGCAAAGAACAAACACAATTAAATTCAAAAGAAGAAGATCAATAATGATGCAAGATTTCTTATTTAAAGCTTCAAATATTTCCAAATACTATGGCCAAAATGTAGGGTGTAAAAATGTATCTTTAGATATTAATTCTGGTGAGGTCCTTGGAATTGTTGGCGAATCTGGCTCTGGAAAATCTACATTATTAAATTGTATATATGGAAATTTAAAAGTTGATGAAGGAGATATTCTTTTAAACGATAAATCAAAAACAATCCTCAATTTCACTAAAATCGATGAACCAAAACTTCGTTTAATTCAAAGATCTGATCTAGCATTTGTGCATCAAAATCCTCGTGATGGTCTCAGAATGAATATAAGTGCAGGAGGAAATATTGGGGAAAGATTAATGGCAATAGGTCATAGAAATTATGGAGAAATTAGAGAGATTGCTTCAAGTTGGTTAGAAAAAGTTGAAATTGATGTTAGTAGAATTGACGATAAGCCAAGTACTTTTTCTGGAGGAATGCAACAAAGGCTTCAAATTGCAAGAAACCTAGTAACTAAACCAAGACTTATTTTTATGGACGAACCTACTGGGGGTTTGGACGTATCTGTTCAAGCAAAAATTTTAGATTTATTGAGAAACCTTGTAAGAGAACTTGGCATTGCAGCAATAATAGTTACACATGATCTTGCAGTTGTAAGACTATTAGCTGATCGTATCATTGTAATGCAAAATGGAAATGTAATAGAAGCTGGTTTGTGCGATCAGGTTTTAGATGATCCACAACATAAATATTCACAATTATTAGTAAGTTCAGTACTTCAGGTGTAGCATGATACAAATAAAAAATTTAAATAAATCTTTCGAACTTTATAATCAAAATAATACAAACATAAATGTTTTTAAAAATATAAACTTCAAAGTGGATAAAGGGGAAGTTGTTGCTCTTACAGGAAACTCTGGAACAGGTAAATCTACTTTACTAAAATTGATATATGGAAGTTATGTTATAAGCAAAGGTGATGTTCTTATCGCAGATGTAAACGTTAGAAAATCAAGTGCAAGAGATATTTTGAAATTAAGAAAAAATAAGCTAGGCTATGTTAGTCAATTCTTAAGAGTTGTTCCTAGAGTGCCAACAATAGAAGTTGTAATAGAACCTTTACTTGATATTGGATGTGAAAAGAAAATAGCATTAAAAAAAGGACAAGAAATTTTAGAAATCCTAAAAATTCCTAAAAATTTATGGAACTTATCTCCTTTAACTTTCTCTGGAGGTGAACAACAAAGAGTAAATATTGCAAGAGGTTTTATTCATAATTACCCATACCTACTTTTAGATGAACCAACTGCAAGTTTGGACCACAATAATAAAAATATTGTATTACATTTGATAGAAAAAGCTAAACTAAATGGCTCAGCAATAATTGGAATATTCCATGATGAAATAGCTAGAAACAAAGTTGCTACCAGGGAAGTTAATTTAGAAAATTTATAGAGATTTTGTAATCAGATGAACAAACTTAATGGTAATTTATTTGTGATTGTAGGTGCTTCTGGTGTTGGTAAAGATACTTTATTAAACGAAATAAGAGATAAATTTAAAAATTTTCATTTTGTCAAAAGGTACATTACAAGAACTCCCGATGACAATAATGAAGACCACGTATCAATATCCGATAAAGATTTCCAAAAAAAGGTTAAAGATAGCTTTTTTACGATAACTTGGGATGCTCATTCCTTATCTTACGGTATCCCAAAAAAAATAGATGAATTCTTAAAAAAAGGTACAAATGTAATTTTTAATGGTTCAAGACATGCTTTGAAGGAAATAAAAAAAAAATATCCTAACGCAAAAATTATTTGTATTGTTGCATCAAAAAAAAATATTGAAAATCGACTTCTTATAAGAAACAGAGAAAACAAAGATGAAATCAATAAAAGACTTAATAGAAAGATAGAAAATTTGCCTTCTGATACAATTTATGTCGAAAATGACTCTGATTTAGAATCGGGAGTTGATAATTTAATTAATGCTTTGAATGGGTAAAATTAATTTTTTTTATAAAATAAAATTTTTCATCAGTCTTTTGTCCAAAAATACAAATACTTTTAAAGTGTATTTTTCTTAAATTTACACTCTTTAAAATTGTTTGAAGATATTTATAAACATTATCTATTTCTTCAATTCTAACTTTACCTGTAAGAGTTAAATGAAATTTGAATTCATTAAATACATAAGGATAACCCCATTTGAAGAGCATTTTTTTTTGGTTAAAAGACAATTTATGAGGATGTCTTTTTTTAATTTCATCTTCAGAAAGATCATCTCTTAAAAAATCTAATCCTTCTACAAATTTATTAGATACGTCATTTACTTTGAGGTTTTTAGATGGAGTTAATGCTATGAAATTACCTAATTTTTTAATAACTAATTTATCTAAATGAAAACTTTGTATTTGTTTTGATATTTCACAAACTTTATTTTCAAGATCATTATACGTATATTTATTTTTTAATCTAAATGGAGCTTTTATAGTGCCATGAAATCCATATTGTTTTGGTGTAAGAACTAAGCCAGAAAATTTTTTGAAACTAGGTAATTTTGAAAGATCTGACTTTGTTGTTTCTTCACCTTTGTAAGGATCCCAACCAAGCCAACATTTTCCGAACAGATCAAGCTCTGGATTTTCTATAGGTGCGTAATATATTGCATATCTTTTATAATTTTTTTCCATAAGCTTTACTTATAGTAGTTTTATTTCAGTTTAATTAAATTTTTTTTTACATTTAAAAAAACTGTAATATTAGATTTGTATTTGTAGATTAGGGGTGTTTATTTTGTCTGACGTAATCTTAAATAATATTAATATTGTAACTCATGACGAAGTCTTTTTGGGAAATGTCCAATTAAAAGATGGGCTAATTAAAAGTATCAACAAAGGAAAAAGCTCTATACCCAGATCTATTGATTGCAATGAAGATTATTTAATCCCAGGTTTAGTAGAATTACACACAGACAACTTAGAAAGACATATGAAACCTAGACCTGGAGTTAATTGGCCTATAAATAATGCTCTTATAGCTCATGATGGTGAATTAGCATCTGTTGGAATTACAACAGTGTTCGATGCTTTAAGAGTAGGATCTATAAACAAAGATGGTGTACATAGATATGACAAATATGCAAGAGAAACAGCTACTTCTATTAATAAATTATCAAAAGAAAAATCATTTAAGATTGACCATTTTATCCATCTAAGAGCTGAAATATGTTCAGAAAATTTAATTCAAGAATTAGATGAGTTTAATACTCAAGATAAGGTAAAAATAGTAAGCCTAATGGATCACACACCTGGCCAAAGACAGTTTCGTGATATTTCACAGTTCAAACTTTATTTATCAGGAAAATTTGGTCTTTCAGAACCACAGATTGAACAACACTTTTTGCATTTAAAAGATTTACAAAAAATGTTTGGTAAAAAACATAAAAGTGAAACAATAAAATTTAGTAAAAAAATTAATGCAGTATTAGCTAGTCATGATGATACTACAATTTCCGATGTAGAAGAGAGTTGTTCACAAGGTATAAATTTAGCTGAATTTCCAACAACTCTTGAAGCAGCAACAAAGTGTCATAGTAGTAATATGAAAATAATAATGGGAGCTCCAAATTTAGTAAGAGGAGGGTCTCATTCGGGTAATGTTTCAGCTCAATCACTAATTGATAAAGACCTTCTTGATATTTTAAGTTCTGATTATGTTCCATCATCATTATTAATGGCAGCTATAATGTGGGGTATAAGGTCAAATAATTTACCTAAAAGTATCTCTGCTGTAACTACAAACCCTTGTAAAGCAACTGGCTTGAATGACAGAGGTCTAATCAAAGAAGGTTTAAAAGCAGATTTGGTAAGATTAAGCATTAAAGATGATTTGCCAATCATTAGAAAAGTATGGGTAAATGGTCAGGAAGTTGCTTAAAAAACATGAATCTTAAACACAAAAAATTAAATCTTTCATTTTTAGATAGATATCTTACTTTTTGGATATTTCTTGCAATGATTATAGGTATAGCTATAGGTAATATTTTTTATAATATGCCTAAATTTCTTGATTCAATAACCTATAGTAATACGAATATTCCTATTGCAATAGGTCTCATCTTAATGATGTACCCACCTTTGGCAAAAGTGAAATATGAAAAAATAATTGAAGTATTTAAAGATAAGAAAGTTTTAGCTTTGTCTTTATTCCAAAATTGGATAATTGGACCTGTATTAATGTTTTTTTTAGCTGTTACTTTTCTTTCTGATAAGCCTGAATACATGACTGGTGTTATATTAATTGGTTTAGCAAGATGTATAGCAATGGTTCTTGTTTGGAATGATTTGGCTAGGGGGAGTTCAGAATATGTAGCAGGATTAGTTGCTTTTAATTCAATTTTTCAAATTATCTTCTTCGCACCTTATGCATGGTTTTTTTTAAAATTTTTGCCTGAATTTTTTGGTTTCAGTGGACAGATTTTTGATATTTCAATATTATACGTAGCCAAAATAGTTATAATTTATCTAGGTATTCCATTTTTAGCTGGTTTTGTTACAAGATCATTATTAGTCAAGAAATTTGGAGAGGAATGGTATGAAAAAAAATTTATACCTAGAATAAGTCCCATTACACTATTTGCGCTTTTGTTTACAATAATTATTATGTTTACTCTAAAAGGAAATGAAATTTTTAAGCTTCCTTATGATGTTATCTTAATAGCAATTCCTCTAATTATATATTTTCTAATTATGTTTTTTATTAGTTTTGGCATGAGTAAATTTACGAGTATAGATTATCCAAAAGCTACTTCTTTATCATTCACAGCTGCTTCAAATAATTTTGAATTAGCTATTGCAGTTTCAATAGCTACTTTTGGACTTGCATCAAAAGAGGCTTTTGCAACTGTCGTTGGTCCACTTGTCGAAGTACCAATACTAATATTACTAGTTTCAGTTGCATTAAAATTTAAAGAAAAATATTTTAAAAAGACTTAAAATTTCTAATTACACTCTAGCCTTATATAAACTGAATTTAAATATTTATAAAAAATTAATATTTTTGAAATAAAAATTTAATATAGACAAATTAAAACCTTTTATATTGAATGGTATATGCATTGACACATTGACTCCTCCTTAAGACAAATAATACATATACCATTCAAATAAAAATCTTTGTTTTTTGAAAATTTTTATTTTTAACTCAAAACAAAAAAAGTTATTTAAACAAAAGTATAAAATTTAAATAAAACTAACAAATAACAACCCATCATTGAACCCTGGTTAGTGTTTCACAGACTACGGTCAATGGGCAGACCACCCCCTGACCGTTGACCATTGTTGATTAGGAAAAGGGTGCAGTAACCCCTCTTTTAATATATTCCTATCTCTTTCAGGCTCATAATCTACCGTTAACCTGTACATACCTAAACAACTGACTAGCTGTCTTATGACCACTGATAGATACAACCTCTGGAACATTCAATCCTTTCTCAAACATCCTTGATATTGCTTCATGTCTTAAGTCATGGAAAGTGAAGTCAATTAAATTAGCTCTATTTCGAAGTCTTTCCCATGATTGCCTTAATGCGATATCTGTAATAGGGAAAACATATTCATTGGACCGTGGTACATTTTTAAATATCTTTATTGCTTTATCAGATAAAGGAACCCATCTTGAACTACCATTCTTTGTCATGGGTAGTAATACTCTTTTATTATCGAGACCAAGATGTTCCCATTTCATGTTTAAGATTTCACTTCGTCTCATTCCTGTTTCAATGGCAAAATCAATTATGGGCCATAAGTACCAAACCTTAGTTTCAGAAAATGCTTTTTTTAATCTTTCATATTCACCAGGTTTTAATCTTCTTTGTCTAGGTGGATTATTTTTAGGAAATCTTATTTTTTCAGTTGGATTTTCTCCAATGTTCCAACCCCATTCTATTAACGCAATGTTCCATGCATGTCTGATCAAAACTAGATCATACTGACAAGCTCGAACTCCGTCCTTTAGTCTTCTATCTCTGAAGGATGCAAGAATAGGGGGGAGGAGTCTTTTTAAAGGAACTTTCATAATTTCTTTTTCTCTCAGTAACCTCCTTAATTTGCGGTCTTCAACTTCATGACCTTTTTTCTTAGGGGTTATTTCATTTTTATATTTCGTCATAAGATCATGGAGAGTGAATGAAGATTCATTGACCCTCAACCATTGACCAGACTGCATTAATACTTCTTGTTCTTTTGCCCATTTCTGGGCTTCTGATTTTTTATGGAATGATTTAGATATTGATCCAACATGTTTGTTTCTTACTTGTGCTTGCCACAAGTTATTTCTTTTACGAAAACTAGCCACTTTTCCCTCCGTTGTTACGGAGAAGTGACGGAAGAAAACTTATAAATAAAATATTGAAATTAATCAGGTAGTTAGCTGGTTAGAGCAGCGGAATCATAATCCGCGTGTCGGGGTTCAAGTCTCTCCTCCGCTACCAACTAAATGTAATTAATTTAATGTTTAAAAATCATAGAATTTGCCTTCTTCCAAGCAATCTTAAGTTTATCAAAATTAAAATCTTTTTCTTTTGAAGCTTTTATTATGATTCCTTCTTTTTCTTTCATAAATTCGATTGCTTTGGGTAATAATTTTAAAGCATCTCTTGGTATAATAACTGCTCCATGTCGGTCAGCATGAATTATATCATTTGGTTTAATTTTTAAACCAAATACATTGACATCTGTATTATACTCTACAACATGTACATATGCATGACTTGGTCCTATAGCGCTTGCTAGTACCATATAGTCTTTATCAATATCACCAAGATCTCGAAGAAGTCCATTTGTTAAAGTACCTTTCAAATTTAAACCTTTGTGAAGAGAAACGTTAACTTCTCCCCAAAAAGCACCAATAGGATTTGGCCAGTCTAAATCTTCAATAACACATACATTTCCAAAAGACTTATCAGTGTTAATAGACATATATTCATAGTAATTTAGACGTAGAACATTTAATTTTTCAGGAGTTAATAAAGATTTGATTGATGCTTTGATTTTAGCAGTTTTCGCAATTCCTACAAAAGGTCTAAGTTTTTCATTTGAACACACTACTGGAAGTTTTGTAAATCCTTCAGCTGATCTATCACCTCTAAAGAGGTCAAGAGCATTAGAAATAGTAGGAGTATCAACAGTAGTTAGAATATCTAAGTTCATTTAATTTTGAAGAAATATAAACTTAACTAACTATCGAAATAGTTAGTTAAGTAATATTTAAATAGGTTTATAATAAACCAATCTTTTTCATGTATGCTAAGTTTGACTCAAGAGCTTCTTTAGCAAGAGGGCTTTTTGCTGCCGCTGCATTCCAAGCTTCTACAGCAATTTTTCTGAATTTAGCTCTTTCAGATACTGGCCAATCTATAATTGTTAAGTCACCAGCCGCTTTATCTTTAGCAACTTGAGCTCGTCCATCTAAACCTGCATCTCTTAACTTGCTAGTCCACACCCAATATGTCCAAGTCTTAAGTGCAACTTGGTTTTGCTTACTTAATTTATTAAAAACCTTCTTATTAATTATTGTCTGAAGGTTAGCCATTGAGTGAATGCCAGGATAAAGTGGGTACTTAGCAATCTTGTGGAATCCACTAGCGTGATTGTTTATGTATACAGAAGCGTCAGCTGCATCAACAATACCCTTTTCTAAAGAAGTATAAACCTCTGAAAATGGAATTGATGATGGTGATGCACCGGCTCTTCTAAATACATCAGCTGCAAGTCCTTCAGGTGATCTGATTTTGACACCTTTTAAATCTGCTACACCCTTAATTGGTACTTTTGAAACTAATGCTTCTTTACCATAAGGTCCACAACCTAAAACTAAAATTTTACCAGGTAAAATTTTGTCATAAATTTTTTGAAGCATTTCCTTTCCACCACCATGCATACAATATTCTTGATATTGTTTAGGTGTATCATAACCTGCTATAAGGTCACCCATTATTGCAAATGCAGGATCTCTACCAGCAAAATATGCTATAGCATTCATATCACCGTCCAAGATTCCATTTGCTACAGCGTCAATCGTTTCTCTATGAGGAACCACAGATTTTGTTGGTAATGGATCAATTTTTAATTCACCATTTGTAAGTTCTTCTAGAACTTTGTTTTTTGTATTCAAATATGTATGAGCCCAATCTCCAGCTTTTGAACTTATTTGAAATTTTAATGTTTTAGCACTAAGGCTGCCTGAAATTAACAAGGCAGATGATAGTACAGCACTAATTAATAATTTTTTCACTAATTACCTCCTTATGTGATAAAATTAACTGAATCCATCAGCTAAATGAAACATTAGCCAAACAATAAACGTTGCAAATGCAAATCCAACGACCCATGCCCAAACACCATAAGTGTTAACATGATCATTTCTAACTGGTTTAGCCATAATTCACTTACCTTTCTTCCTTGACATAAAAAAAATTATGTAACTAATATTAAGAATGAGCAATTGTCTTTAAAAATCAAGCTAAAATTTTTTATTGGGGAATAAATGTCAGAAATTACAGTAAATAAAAAAGGTACAATATTAGATGAAGAAGAAAACTTTAAACCAATTCACGATAACTTTAGATTTTATGATCATTTTAGTAAATTTTCTGGATTAGCTGTTGCTCAATTATATTTAATCTGTGCTGCAGTAACTGGATATGAGGTTGTATCAAGATATATTTTTGATTCTCCAACTCAATGGGTTTTTGAGGTGGTTATGGTTTTGGCAGCAACCGCGTGGATGTTATCTGCTGCTTATGTAACATTACATAAACGTCATATAGGTATTACGGTTTTTTATATCATGGCCTCTGATAAAGGAAAGTGGTGGCTTGATTTGTTCGCCTATGTCATTGGTGTTATAGCATTATGGCTTTTAATTGACGACTCCGTTATTAGGGCTTTAGAGTCTGTAATTATGGTTGAAAGAGCAGGTAGTGCTTGGAATTCACCGCAGCCTTTAATTTTAAAATCAATGTTAACTCTCGGAGCTATTGTTTACATACTTCAGTTGATGATCAATTTATATAGACATTTTTCTTCTAAATTAGCAAAAAATATTGTTTTGATAATCTGTGGATTAATTTTATTAAGAATTACTTGTGTAATTATAGTTCATTTTGTAGGTGAAGAAAGTTTTTTTGGGTATATTAATTCTATTTACGTATATGTAGGTAGTTTCATTAACCCACAAGAAATTCTAAATATGAGAGATATGGATATTGGTACAGCAAGTTTACTTATTGTTGCTTTAATGCTTATTCTTATGATGACAGGAATGCCTTTAGGAGTGGTTACTCTTTTTGTTTCAATACTAAGTGCATTATTTTACTTTGGTTATGGTGGGTTATATTTAGTATCTACTAACGCATTTGGATTGCTAGAAAAATATCCCTTAATCGCTGTTCCTTTATTTGTTTTAATGGCGTCAATACTTGAAAGAGCTGGTGTTGCTGAGGATCTTTTTGACGCAATGTCTATTTTTGCAGGAAAACTAAGAGGGGGAGTAGCTATACAAACTATTGCAGTAGCTGTAGTTTTGGCAGCCATGTCTGGTGTCATGGGTGGTGAAATTGTAATGTTAGGATTAGTTGCCCTACCCCAACTTTTAAGACTTGGTTATGACAGAAAAATGTCGATAGGATTAATCTGTGCATCTGGAGCACTTGCTACGCTGATTCCACCAAGTATTATAATGATTATTTATGGTTTATCAGCTCAAGTAGCAATTGGGGACTTGTTTATGGCAGGAGCTGTTCCAGGGCTTCTTTTAGCGTTTTTATATGCTTTATACGTGCTAGCTAGATGTAATATCAATCCTGCTATGGCACCGACGGCAGAAGAAGTAGCTGCTGCTAGAAAAAAAGAAATGAAAATGTCCAAGGATAAACTTTATGCTGTTTTCTTAAGTATATTTCTAATTTTTTGTGTAATGGGATCAATATATGGAGGAATAGCTTCAGTTACTGAAGCGGCTGCTGTTGGAGTATTAGGAGCTATTTTTGTAGCAGCTTTTAGAAACTCTTTTGATTGGAATTTATTGCAAGTAGCTCTTGCAGGAACAATGTCAACGGTAGGAACAATTATTTGGTTAATTTTAGGTGCTGTTGCATTTGTAGGAATTTATAATCTCATAGGTGGAGCTGACTTTATGAGGTCTCTATTTTCTGGACTTGGTTTACCAGCGCTTGGGATCGTTTTCGTTATGATGGGAATTTTAGTTGTTCTGGGAACCTTTATGGAGTGGATAGCTATTGCATTTATCACTGTTCCAGTATTCGCACCTGTGGTTGTTGGTATGGCTCCTGAACTCGGTTTAGAGCCTGAATGGGCGGCAGTGTGGTTTGGAGTGTTGTTTGTAATGAACATACAAATATACTTTTTATCGCCTCCTTTTGGGCCAGCATGTTTTTGGCTTAAATCCGTTGCGCCAGCTGATATAGAATTGCAAGAAATATTCTATGCGGTACTTCCTTTTATAGCTTTACAAATAATTGGTATGTTAATGGTAATGTTTATTCCAGATATTGCACTTTGGTTTCCAAAATATCTGTCAGGGTAGAAAAAATAGCTATTTTTTAAAACTCCTTTGTGACGAAGGTTTGAAAAGATTAAAATAAAAAAAATGCATAAATTCGAAATAGAAATTCTAATGACGATGATTACTTCATATTTAAGTCATTAACAAATTTATAGTTGATATTACTACGAATTATTTTTTAGGATCTTAAAAAAATGGAAGATTGACAGGAAGTAAGGTTTTCCCTGCAAGATACTCTAATACTTGTTGGTCTTTAGTAGCTACAAATGACGGTGTAAAAGTTGGAGCAAGCTATAAGGCTGGAGCAGAAAAAATTGATGTCACAAGTAAATTCATTTCTAAGACTGGTGAAAGCAGTGATCTTAGAAAAGCTACTTATGAAGAATCAATTGGATGGTATGAAGGTATAACATCCGATATGTTCTCATAATTAATTGATTTAAAAGGCAGGAAAATCCCTGCCTTTTTTATTTAATTTTATTAATTTTCTTTCTAACCATCTTTGCAATAAACCAAATAATTATTAAGATAATTGGAACACATAGTGCTAAAAAGATTTCTTTACTAACAAAGAATTTCTTAAAGTTTAGTGGGTCTATTAAAGTGCTTATCAATCCAATTATATAATATGTCATTGCAATTATTGATAAAGATTCTACAGTTTCTTGTAATCTAAGCTGAGCTCTTGCTCTTAGTTCCATAGATTCTAATAAATTTTTATTTTGTATTTGAACCCCCATTTCAATTTGGGTTCTTACCAGGTTGTCAGCTCTTTGAGCTCTGTTGGCTAATGCCTCTAATCTTCTTGAAAATGCTTCGCAAGTTCTAATGGCAGGTTGAAGTCTTCGGCTTAAAAATTCATCATTAGTTTGGAAAGAATCTAGCCTTATCTCTCTTAAATCTTTAACTCTTTGTTCAACTAATTTATAATATGCAAAAGTTGCTGATAAACGGTAATTAGTAGAAGATGATATTTCTTCAATTTTGGCAACTACATATGATAATTCATTTAAATCTTTTTGATAATCAGGATAAGTGATCGATTTTTTATCTAAATTTTTTTTTGCTGTTTGAGAAACAGATTTGGTGATTTCTGTTATTTGTTGTTCTAATTCACTTAAATTAAAACTTTCATCTCTAACTTGTGTTAAACCAAGTAAAGACAGCACTTGATAAGTTTCCAATTCAACAATTCTTTGCAGTAATCGTCCTGTTCTTCGAGTTCTCAGAGCTTTGTTTTGAATAAATACTCTTCTAAACCCAGTCCCCAAAAAATCTGTTCTATCAGATTTAAAAGACATAAAAACATTAGCACCATCTTCCGCAACATTAGATCCAGCGAAATTATCATGGTAAAAAAATTTTTCAATTTCTATAGGTTTATATTTGTGATTGGATGGTGCCATTTCAATCCATGATGAAAGGAAATGTTGACCAGGAAAATTTTTTAAAAAATTAATTGGAAGTATGTTTAAAAACTTTATGTCAAACAAGTTCGTTTTATTTTTATTTATTTCAATTTTGCTGGGGTAAATTAGTGTTAAAGAAATAAATTCTGTATGGCACTCATATCTTATTATAAGATCTTTGCCTTCAGCCACCCAAAATTTGGATGCTTTGTTAGGTAGACCTTGAAAATTTAATTTTCTTAAAAATTTATCAAGATAACTCCAAGCTTTGTTTTCATCATTATCTTTAATTAAATATGCAAAATGAAAAGTTCTTAAATTATTTTCTAATTTTATATATGGTCTTGCATGAAGTTCATCTTTAAAGGATGAAATTTTATTTGTGCTAATTTTTTTCATTTTTAAACTTTTAGTAATTAATTTTTTTAACTTCGATCAATAATAACCATTAATAATATACTAATATAAAAATTTTAAGTTTTATATATAGAAATCAACTTTTGAAGAATACATTAACAACCATTTATATAAGTAGTTTTTCAAATAAAATTGCAAATGATGCACCGTGCATATCTCTATCTAATCTAGAACCTTGAATATTTTTTCTTGGAAAGCTAAATTTTATTACTTTTAAATTTTCAATATCAAATCTCTTCAAATGATTTCTTTTGATTTTTAAAATATTTGAAACTTCTTCATTTGATATATTTTTACAAGCATAAAAAAAACTATCCTTATCTTTAAAAAAAAGATCAACTGTCACCCAAAATGGACCAGCATTTTTAGAACGAATATTTTTTGTAATTTTAGATAAGGTTTTCATTTTAAGTATTGTGAAATTCTAATTCAAAAAAATCTTTTGGATTATCAATTTCAATTACATGATGGAAACAAAATTCAAATAGTGGTCCTTTATCGATTTCTGGTGGTGAAAATGGAAATGCAAAAGTAGGCATCGGCTCATTTTTTGTTAGTGCTAAATGCAATAAATCAGGATTTAGTAATTTAGCTGAATCATTTGCTTTTTCTTGGGTTTTTGCTGTAAAAATTGCCATTACGGCTACTTCGTTATTATTAACTATTAGTGGTTCTAAATTTCCAAGAGTTGCGTCTTTTCCAATAATTCTTAGTTCTAATTTAACATCAAATAAAATACTATTTTTTGTTTTTTTAAAGAATGATTTTTTTAGCTTATTTGTCCATTTATCAATATTTTTAACATAATGAGCATCTCTTATTAATACGATTGATATTGTCTGAAAACCAACTAATCTTGCACCTTCTAATTTTAGTGTATAAGGATTTTTGTTAAACCATTTACTACCTTCTACCCTAACACTATTGTTTTTATGTTTTTTATATTTAGCATTGCTTACATCTAGATAACCACCTGGCTCTAACAAAATATATGGATCTGCATTTTCATAAAGCATATGAGCAAATACAGTTTGCTGGGTGGCTTTAGTATTTTTACACATTGGTGTTATTGTAAAACCACTGTGGTCAAATTCTAATAAGACTACTCCAGAGTTTGGGTTGTTTGTTGCAAGAGCACCACATTCTGCAATTTTTGCTCCATGCCATGCAGAGGCTATATTTAAGCCATGATAGATTGGCAATGACGCAATTATAGCTGTATCTGTCGAACGACCAGAAATAATTATATCTGCGTTTGTATTTATAGCTTTTTGTATTTGTTCAACACCAGCAAGAGCAACTATATTAGTACAATTATTTATTATATCTTCATTAATTTTTGGAGCACCTTCTAAAGATTTTATTTTTCCAGATTTATATTTTTCCAGTACAAATTTATTAGATAAATCTGTTTTTAAAGTTACAATCTTGAGTTTTTCTTTATTTTCTTTTGCAATTTCTTTTGTTATTTTTAACATCCATTCAACAGAACTTTTTGTGCCACACGTCCCTGCTGTTCCTATTAATAATGGAACTTTAGCTTTTGCGCGCATTTCCATTAAAATACTCCAATCTCTTTTTGTTGTACTAAAGGAGTATTTGCTTTTTCCACTTCCTAGATAATATGGACCACTATCAGTTGAACCACCATCAATAGCGATTAAATCTGGTTTCTGTTTAATGCCATTTATTAAAGCATTTTTATCAAAAGGTATTCCTAACGCACCAGCGGGAACAAGAATTTTTACTGTTTTTTTATTCATAATTTTTTAAATGTTGAGTATAATTATAAACATAGTTAAATTTTTGTAATCCCCTATTCTTATATATTATGAACCACTGGAAAACTGATTTTAAAGTTAAATTTCATTTAGAGTACCATCATAATGATGGAACAAAAGAAATAGATTATAATTCATTAATAGTGCATGCTGAAGATGAAGATGCAGCAAAAAAAATGATATTAAATCAATATGAGAATTCTAAGTTTTTAAAAATTGATAAAGTAGAAAAACTTTGGAAATATTAATTAAAAAGAATGATAACAACACATTTTCTGTTTTTATTGAAAATTCCGTAAATTCAAACCACATAGTCACACTTAATGACGATATCCATTTTGAAATGACAGAGGGGATTAAATCAAAAGAAGAACTAATCTTGTTTAGTTTTAAATTTTTATTAGAACGTGAGAACAACACATCAATTCTTTCAAATTTTAATTTAGAAACTATTCAAAATTATTTTCCAGAATATAAAAATGAAATACAAAATTGGAAAAATTTATGACAAAATTTGATGTAATTTGGAATGTAAGATTTGAAGTTACTTTTTATGGAGTAGATAAAAAAGGGAAATCATTTAGAGAAATTAAAGAAAATACAATGAAATTTGATGATAAGTTTGAAATACCAAACAAATTGCCATTTGATTCAAAAGAAAATGTAGAAATTAACTTTCTTTTATGGGTGGATGGAATTTCACCTGAAAAATTAGTTCCTCTTCCATATGATTATTATGATAAAGATGTAAGATATGGAGAAGAATCAATTGATGTTTTAGAGGTTATAAAAAAGTAAATGCAAAAAAAATTTTTTATAATTATTTTTATTATTATTTGCATAGGTTTAATGTATGGAAGATTTACAGGTCTCCACGAGTTATTAACTTTATCTCAATAGCTAACAAGGTGTATTTAACTTGTTAATTTATAATGAGTTCTAAATAGACACTAGAATAATCTTAATTTAGGGTAAATATATGAAGTTTTTTTTATTATCTATTATTATTTTTATATTTACCAGTTTAAATGCTCTTAATGCAAAAGGGTTAAAAATAGATGAGATTATAAACCTTAATTCTAAAGTATTTTTCATGAGACATGCTTTGGCTCCTGGATTTGGTGATCCTGAAAACTTTAAATTAGATGACTGCTCTACTCAAAGAAATTTAAGTAATGATGGCATTGACCAAGCAAGAAAAATATCAAATGAATTTACAAAATATGATGTAAAATTTACTAAAGTTTATTCAAGTTATTGGTGTAGATGTTACGAAACAGTAAAATCAATGGGTTTGAAAAATTATCAATTGCATTCTGGCCTCAATTCATTTTATCAAAATCATGTAAGCAAAAAGGAAGTCATGAAAGATTTGAATAATCTAATTTCTTCTCTAGACAAAAAACGAGGGCCTTATCTATTCGTCACTCATTACGTCGTAATTGGTTCTTATACAAAAATATTTCCAGATAGTGGTGGGATTGTAGTTCATGATTTAAATTCTAAATCAAATCATGAACTACAATTATTTTAATTAATTTTTTCCAATGATTGTTTGATATCTTCAATGATATCATCTTCATGTTCTATACCTATTGAAAGTCTTACATATCCTGGTGTGACACCAGCATTTAACATTTCTTCTTCCTTGAGTTGTGAGTGAGTAGTACTAGCTGGATGAATTGCTAAAGATCTTGCATCGCCAATATTAGCTACATGATAAAATAGTTTGAGATTGTCAATAAAGCTTTTTCCCGCTTCCAATCCTCCTTTTAGCTCAATCCCAATTAAAGCGCCTTTACCTTCTTTTAAATATTTATCTGCGTTTTCTTTAAAAAAACTGTCTTGATTTGTTGAAAAAATTACTTTTTCAATTTTATCACTTGTTTCTAAAAATTCTTTGATCTTTAAAGCATTTTTGCAATGTTGCTTTATTCTAAGTGATAAGGTTTCTAGACCTTGAATGATTTGAAATGAGTTAAACGGGCTTAAGGCAGATCCCAAATCTCGAAGTAAAACTACTCTTGCTCGTATGATAAAAGGTATATTAGCGCCTGTTAATTGTGGAACGGAATCTCCCCAAACTGCACCATGATATGATTTATCAGGTTCCCATATGTTTGGATGACGTGATTTATTTTTTGACCAGTCAAAGTTTCCAGAGTCAACGATGATTCCACCTATACTTGTGCCATGACCACCTATATATTTTGTTAATGAATGCATAACTATAGCTGCACCATGTTCAATGGGTTTGCAAATTATGGGGCAAGCTGTATTATCGACTATAAGCGGTATACCTAAACTCTTTCCTATATCCGCAACTTCGCCAATTGGAAAAACTCTTAGTGATGGATTAGGAAGTGTTTCTGCATAAAAAAGCCTAGTTTTTTCATCGCATAACTTTTTGAAGTTATCAGGGTTTGCTGGGTCAGCATATCTAACTTCAATTCCCATGGACTTTAAAGTATTATTAAATAAGTTTATAGTTCCTCCATATAAATCTGTTGATGCTATTATATTATCTCCAGAATTACATAAATTTTGGATTACAAAAGCAGATGCAGCTTGTCCTGAGCTAACACATAATGATGCAACTCCTCCTTCAAGAGCAGCTATTCTTTCTTCAAGTACATTTGTAGTAGGGTTCATGATTCTTGTGTAAATATTACCAAATTCTTTTAATCCAAATAAATTAGCTGCATGATCAGTTGAATTAAATTGAAAAGAACTTGTTTGGTGAATTGGAACAGCGACAGAAGTTTGTACATCATCTTTTCTAAAACTTCCTCCATGTAATCCAATAGTTTCTGAATTTAAGTAATTTGACATTATAATTTCTCCATGATCAAAAAATATAACAATTTTCTTTAAAAACAAAAAAAAATGTATAATTTTAGAATATTTTTTGTTAATTTAAAAAAAAATAGAAAAAAATTCTAATTTTATAAAATATTTTAGATGGATTATATTGATAAAAAAATTATATTTATACTTCAACGTCAAGCAGATCTTCCTCTTTTAGAAATTTCAAAAAGAGTAGGTCTTTCGCAAACACCTTGTTGGAATAGAATAAAAAAGCTTGAAGAAGACGGTGTAATTGAAAAAAAAGTAACTTTAATTAATAAGAGAAAAGTTAATTTACCTATAACAGTTTTTCTTATGATTACAGTTAGAAATCATAACTCAGATTGGATGAAAAAGTTTAGTGAAATTTTAAAAAAATATAAAAATATTTTAGAAGCTCATAGAATAACAGGCTCACAAGCAGATTATATCATTAAAGTTGTTGCAGAAAGCATTGAAGAATACGATGAGTTTCAACAGGTTTTGATTAAAAATATTGAATTTAATTCAATGTCATCTGGTATTTCATTACAGGAGCTAAAAAGTACAACAATATTACCAATTAAATAATTATAAAGGTTTATAAAATTTTATAGCATTATTGTAAAATATGTTTTCTATTTCTGTATTTGTTAAGCCGCATATACATTCAAATAAAGTTTCAACAATTTGATCATACGATGCACATAAACTATCTACTGGAAAATTCGAACCAAACATACATCTATTTGCTCCGAATTTATCAATTAAGTTATTAATAACGCCTTCATTGTTAGACTTATTCCAAGTCGAATTTGGAACACCAATTCCTGAAATTTTAACTACAACATTTGGACATTGACTAATAATGTTAATTGCATTTCTCCAATTTCTTAATCCTTTTTTTGATCTGTCATATGGAAGTCCTGCGTGATTAAGAATTATAAGAGTATTAGGAAAATCATCAGCTAAGAGTTTAGCCTCCTGTAGATATTTCCATGGTATCTGCAAATCAAAATGAAGATTATATTTTGCAAGTTTACTAAAACCTATCCTAAAGGTTTCGTCACTTAGTTTTACAAGTGGTTTTTTAAAATCGTCGTAATTAGGTTTTTGTCTAACACTTTTAACAATAGGATGTTTTAAGTACTCTTTTAATAGCAATTCTGCATTTTTTTCATGAAGCCAAATTTGTCCTACGGCTCCATTTGGAAACCCAAATTTATTATAAAGCTTTTCTAGCCATATTATCTCTCCAATAGGGTCTTTCTTATCCCATTCTGCTTCCATATGAATTGTTTTAAGAACATTATAATTACTAGAAACTGCAATGTAGTCATCAAAAAGAAAATTTTTACATATTTTTTCATAATTACCATAACGGAAATTAATTAACGGTCTTTCACAAAGCCAGGGATGCTTTTTCATTGATAAGTCCCAAAAATGATGATGGGAATCTAAAATTTTAAATTTCTTTAAATCCATTAATAATATATCTTATTCAACATTATATCTTATCAATAAAGTTATTAGTCTACATGTAAATTTTAAATTATGAAGAATGAAATTAAATTAGGAATCATTTTAATGATTTTAGCAACATTATGTTTTGGTATTATGGATGGTGTTTCCAGATATTTAGCTGACGAATATAATGTTTTTATTATCAATATGTATAGAAGTTGGGTATTGGTTATATTTGTTTTAATTTATTCAATAAAAAAAGGTGGGATCAAACAGGTCTCTTCCACTAAAAAGCCATTCATTCAAATTATTAGAGGAATTTTATTAATTTCCTGTGTCTGCATAGGTGTATACTCCTTTACTGTTCTTGGATTAGTTGCTGCTCACACTATCATAGCAATTTATCCACTCTTAGTTCTTCCACTATCGTATTATTTTCTAAATGAAAAAATTGGTTGGAGAAGGTGGGGCGCTGTATTCATCGGTTTTTTTGGTATCATAATTATATTGAATCCGATCTCGATCAGTTTTGACTTTAATATGTTATGGCCATTACTCCTTGCTTGTTTATTAGCTATTTATTCAATTTTAACTCGTAATATTTCAGCTTATGATAATTCTGAAACAAGCTTCTTTTGGGTAGCCATAGTAGGGGGAGTTGTAATGACAATAATAGGTCCATTTTTTTTCGAATTATTAGTTTTAAAAGATATTCCTTGGTTTTTATTTCTTTGCTTCTTAAGTACTTGTGGACATTTTTTATTTATAAAAGCACTTGAAACAGCTCAAGCAAGTGTTTTACAACCTTTTATTTATTTACAATTATTTTTTGCGTCAATTATTGGAATTTTAGTTTTTAATGATCTTCTAACTTTAAACCTAATTTTTGGTGGAATTTTAATTATAGGTAGTGGTATATTTGCACTTATAAGGACCCATAAAATTCAAAATTAGTAAATAATGCTTAAAATTATTGTCAATAACATAGAAAATTCATCTGATAAGAAAAAAGCTTTTAAAATTAGAGATTTAGTCTTTTGTAAAGAACAAAAAGTTTCAAAAAAAATTGAATTTGATGGATTAGATAAATTTTGTGATCATTACTTAGCTAAGATAAACGAACTACCAATTGGCACAGCTAGAATTAGAGAAGAAAAAAAAAACACATTTAAAATTGAACGAATGGCTGTTTTAAAAGAATATAGAAAAAAAGGTGTAGGCAAAGCTATAATAAAAGAAATTTTAAAACATTATTTAAATTTAAACAAAGTAAATAATTTAACATTGAATAGTCAGATTCAGGCAAAAGATTTTTATAAAAAATTTGGTTTTGTTGAAGTTGGTGAAGAATTTGTTGAGGCTAATATTATACACCAAAAAATGATTTATTATGTTTAGATGGTGCCGGCACACGGACTCGAACCGCGGACCTGATGATTACAAATCAACTGCTCTACCAACTGAGCTACGCCGGCACATTTTTTTTTTATAATAAAATTAAATATCTATCAAGTTATATTAAAACTTAATTTTTAGATATTTCATACATTGCTACTGTAGCTGCATTTGCTGCATTTAAAGAATTACATTTAGGGTTAATATCAATTTTTACCAGTCCATCCACATTCTGTTTTGTTAAATTTCTTAAACCTTTTCCTTCAGCACCAATAATTAATGCTATTCGATTATCAGTTTTATCAATTTCCTGAATTTTTATTTTGCCTTCTCCGTCTAAACCGTAAATGAAAAAATTTTGTTTTTTTAAAATCTTTATTTCTTGAACCAAATTTCCAATTTCTAAAATTTTAATATTATCAATTTCTCCTGCTGAGGCTTTTATCAAGGAGGATGTTTCAACAGGTGAGTTATTTTTAAGTAAACATACAGCATCAAAATTAAAAGCAAATGCAGACCTAATAATAGATCCTACATTTTGTGGATCAGTTAATTGATCTAAAATTAAAATTCTACTTTTCTTTGAAGATATTTTTTTTAGATATTCAGATAATTTTTTTTTAATTATTTTACTGGCAAATACAACTACTCCTTGATGATTATTAGAATTACTAATATTATTTAGTTCAAATGTTTCTAGTAAAGCAATATTGATATTGACTTTATTGTTTATTACAAAATTATTCCAATAATCATATTTTTTTTCTGTTGTGCAAAGAAGATAACAGCTACGATTTGAACTTAACAATGCAGATTTAGCTGGATGATTTCCATATAAGTTAATAGCATTGTTGGGAATATTAAATTTATTTAATTTTTTCACTTGTTTAATAGTCATTTTGCATTCAAAATAAGTGGCTTTTTTTTACTTTATTGTTGACATTTGATCAAACCTTTTTTAATGGCAATATAACATTATGAAAGTATTTAGAATTGAAATTGGTGGGGTGGCCGAGTGGTTAAAGGCAGCAGACTGTAAATCTGCCCGCGTCAGCGTACGTAGGTTCGAATCCTACCCCCACCACCATACATTAAATTTATAACAACAAATGAGAGGTTTATAAAATGTCTAAAGAGAAATTTGATCGTAGCAAACCACATGTTAACATTGGTACAATAGGCCATGTTGACCATGGTAAAACAACTTTAACAGCTGCTATTACAAAAGTGATGGCTGATGCAGGAAGAGCTGATTTTTCTGCTTATGATCAGATTGATAAAGCTCCTGAAGAAAGAGAAAGGGGTATTACGATATCTACTGCACACGTTGAATATGAAACTGAAAACAGGCATTATGCTCACGTAGATTGTCCTGGTCATGCTGATTATGTTAAAAACATGATTACTGGAGCTGCTCAGATGGATGGTGCTATTTTAGTAGTGAATGCTGCTGATGGTCCTATGCCACAGACAAGAGAACATATATTATTAGCTCGACAAGTTGGTGTTCCTGCATTGGTCGTTTATTTAAATAAAGTTGATCAAGTTGATGATGCAGAGCTTTTAGAATTAGTTGAATTAGAAATTAGAGAGTTATTAACAAGTTATGAATTTCCAGGTGACGATATACCAATTGTAAAAGGTAGTGCTTTAGCTGCTCTTGAGGGAAGAGATGAAGAGATAGGGGTAAATTCTATAAATGCTTTGATGGCAGAGGTGGATAAATATATACCTCAGCCAGACAGACCAAAAGACCAGCCTTTTTTAATGCCCATAGAAGATGTATTTTCGATTTCTGGTAGAGGAACAGTTGTAACTGGGCGTGTAGAAAGAGGAGTTGTTAAAGTTGGGGAAGAAATAGAAATTGTTGGATTAAAAGATACAACAAAAACTACCTGTACTGGTGTTGAGATGTTCAGAAAGCTATTAGATCAAGGTGAAGCTGGAGATAATGTTGGGGTTCTTTTAAGAGGAACAAAAAGAGAAGAAGTCGAAAGAGGACAAGTTTTATCTGCTCCAGGTTCTATTAAGCCATTTAAAAAGTTTAAAGCTGAAGCTTATGTATTGACAAAAGAAGAAGGTGGAAGACATACTCCTTTTTTTAGTAACTACAGACCCCAGTTTTACTTCAGAACAACAGATGTTACAGGGTCAGTAGAGTTACCATCAGGTACAGAAATGGTGATGCCAGGAGATAATATAGCAATGACTGTTGAATTAATACAGCCCATAGCTATGGATGAAGGGTTAAGATTTGCAATAAGAGAAGGTGGTAGAACTGTAGGCGCGGGAGTTGTCTCCAGTATCGAATCATAATTATTTAGGAGTATAGCTCAATTGGTAGAGCACCGGTCTCCAAAACCGGGGGCTGGGGGTTCGAGTCCCTCTACTCCTGCCATCATATTTTTATTTATGTAAAATTTTGACTTAATGAAAAAAAAAGATATATTGACAAACGTTTAGGAAGGATAGATATGTCTAAAACGAGTCCTGCACAATTTGTTAGGCAGGTAAGGCAAGAATTAAAAAGAATAACTTGGGCTACTAAAAGAGACACTTTGTTTGCAACTATAACAGTTTTACTTATGGCTGTTTTGGCATCCGTGTTCTTTTTCTTAGTTGACCTGCTGTTATCAAGCGTTGTTGAATTTATATTAGGATTAGGCACATAAGTTATGAAATATAGATGGTATGTAGTTCATGTTTATTCAGGTTCTGAAAAAAGAGTGAAAGAAACAATAGAAGAACAAATGAAGTCCAAAAATATGGAAGATTATATTGAAGATATACTAGTTCCAACCGAAGAAATTTTTGAAATAAGAAAAGGAACAAAGGTAAAAACTGAAAAAAAATTTTTTCCAGGATACTTATTAATAAAAATGAATATGACTGACGAAAGTTGGCATTTTGTTAAATCTCAACCTAAAGTAACAAATTTTCTTGGTGCTAAAGGTAAACCTATTGCTTTAAGCTCAGTTGAAGCTAAAAGATTAATAGAACAAATCACTGAAAGAGTTGAAAGACCTAGATCTAATGTTATTTTTGAAATTGGTGAAGAAGTAAGAGTTTCTGATGGACCTTTTCAAAGTTTTAATGGGTTGGTAGAAGAAGTAGATGAGGATAAATCTAGACTTAAGGTTTCAGTATCTATATTTGGAAGAGCAACACCCGTTGATTTAGAATTTACACAAGTCGAAAAAATATAAGAGAGTAGTTATGGCAAAGAAAATAGACGGATACATCAAATTAAACATTCCTGCAGGAGCAGCAAATCCATCCCCTCCAGTTGGCCCAGCTCTAGGGCAAAGGGGTATCAATATAATGGAATTTTGTAAAGCTTTTAACGCTTCTACCGAAAAATTAGAAAAAAATATGCCAATACCTGTTGTAATTACTGTATTTGTTGACAAATCTTTTTCTTTTGTTACAAAAACACCTCCAGTATCATATTTTTTAAAGAAAGCTGCTGGTAAAGATAAGGCGTCTTCTGAACCAGGAAGAAGTTTTGTAGGTAAGGTCAATTCTAAACAAGTGCGCGAGATTGCTGAGAATAAAATGAAAGATCTGAATGCTGCTGATGTTGAAGGTGCAATTAAGATGGTTGAAGGATCTGCAAGATCAATGGGTATTGAGGTCACGGAGTAATTAATGTCTAAAGGTAAATTTTTGATTGAAGCTTATAAATCTTATGATGCCAGTAAAATTTATAATTATAATGACGCGGTTGATATTATTTTAAAAAATAAAAGAAGTAAAATAAATGAAACTATTGAAATTTCTTTAAATTTAGGCGTAGACCCAAGGCATGCAGATCAAATGGTAAGAGGAACTGTTAATTTACCAAATGGAAGTGGTAAAAAAATTAAAATAGCTGTATTTGCTAAAGATAAAAATGCAGAAGATGCTAAAAAAGAAGGTGCAGATGTTATTGGATCAGACGATTTAGTTCAAAAAATTCAAGATGGATTTTTGGATTTTGATAGAGTAATAGCATCTCCGGACATGATGGGTGCTGTAAGTAAAGTAGCTAAAATCCTTGGGCCTAAGGGACTAATGCCTAACCCTAAAATGGGTACAGTTACTCCTAATATTGGTGAAGCTGTTAAATTAGCAAAGTCAGGTCAAGTTCAATTTAAAACTGAAAAAAATGGAATTGTGCAGGCAGGGATTGCAAAATCTAATTTTGATGCTAAAAGCATAGTTGAGAATATAGTCTCCTTTGTTGACACTATAAAAAAATCTAAACCATCAGGAGCAAAAGGAACATTTATAAAAAAAATCTCACTCTCGTCAACTATGGGAGTTAGTATAAATTGTGAAATAAACTAAACCTGTCCAAGACTGTAGGTGGAATGCGTAATATCCTGCATAGACAAATAATTAGGACAGGCCTACTTAAAATATGGAGGCCTTAATTGAATAGGAAGCAAAAAGAAGAATTGGTTGAAAGTTTACATAAAACTTTTTTAAACTCACAATCAGTAATAGTAACACATATAAATGGATTGACAGTATCAGAAACTACTAATCTGAGGTCAAACATGAGAAATTCCAATTGTAAATTTAAAGTTACTAAAAATAGGATTGTTAAACTTGCTCTTAAAAATACTAAATTTGAACATCTCGATAGTCTTTTTACTGGCCCAACCGCTATAGGTTCTTCTGAAGACGCTATAGCACCAGCAAAAGTACTAGTTGATTTCTCTAAAGAATCTGAAAAAATCAAAATCATTGGCGGCGGCTTTGAGACTAAATCGTTGTCAGTTGACGAAATAAATAATTTAGCATCTTTGCCAAGTTTAGATGAAGTTAGATCTAAGCTTATTGGACTATTAATGGCAAGTCCAACGAAACTTGTAAGGACTATTAAAGAACCATCATCACGGATGGCTCGTATTTTAGCAACAAAGAATAATTAAATCATAAATATTTATAAGGAGAAAAAAATGGCTGATTTACAAAAAATTGCTGATGACTTAAGTTCACTTTCTGTTATTGAGGCAGCTGAACTTTCAAAAATCTTAGAAGAAAAATGGGGTGTTACCGCAGCAGCAGCTGCGCCAGTAGCGATTGCAGGTGCTGGTGCTGGTGATGCCGCTCCAGCTGCTGAAGCTAAAACTGAATTTGATGTTCATTTAACAGCTGCAGGGGCTCAAAAAATTAATGTTATTAAAGAAGTAAGAACAATTACAGGACTTGGTCTAAAAGAAGCTAAGGACTTAGTTGAAGGTGCTCCAAAAGTTGTTAAAGAGGGTGTTGCGGAGGCAGAGGCCAACGATATTAAAAGTAAACTTGAAGCTGCAGGAGCAACTGTAGAATTAAAGTAATTTAATAATTATATTTGCAACCATAACAACTTTATATAAGGAAAAATATGCAACCCCAAACAAGTACTTTACTAAATAGAAGAAGAATTAGAAGATCATTTGGAAAAATTTCAGAAGCTGTAAAGATGCCTAATTTAATTGAAGTTCAAAGGCATTCATATGACCAATATCTTCAGATGTATATCAAGCCCGAAGATAGATCTAAAGAGGGTCTTCAAGAAGTTTTTCTTTCAATCTTTCCGATTAAAGATTTTTCAGGTAAGTCAATGTTAGAGTTTGTGTCATACAGTCTCGAGGAGCCAAAATATGATGTAGAAGAATGTCAACAAAGAGGACTAACTTATGCATCAGGTTTGAGGGTAACGTTAAGACTAGTTGTTTGGGACATTGATGATGATTCGGGAACTCGTTCGATTAGAGATATGAAAGAACAGGACGTTTATCTAGGTGAAATGCCACTGATGACACCTAACGGAACATTTGTAGTTAATGGCGTTGAAAGAGTCATTGTTTCGCAAATGCATAGATCTCCAGGTGTATTTTTTGATCATGATAGGGGGAAAACTCATGCATCTGGTAAATTTTTGTTTGCAGCCAGGGTTATTCCTTACAGGGGTTCATGGCTTGACTTTGAGTTCGATCCAAAAGATATAATTAATGTAAGGATAGATAGAAGAAGAAAAATCCCTTGCAGTACATTACTGATGGCTTTGCCAAGTAAGGGAACAGAAGAATATTTAAATTTATGTAAAGAAAAAAACGTTTTACCTGAAAGAACAAAAATGTTTGGAATGACCAAAGAAGAAATTTTAAATTTCTTCTATGATTCTCAATTCTATGAATTAAAAAATGTTGGATGGGTAACAGAATTTAATAAGGAAAAACTTAAAAATTCAAAACTTAAATTTGATTTAGTGAATGCTGATGATGGAAATGTTGTAGCAACTACTGAAGATAAATTGACGCCAAAATTTTTAAAAAAATTGGAAGAAGAGGGTCTTAAAAACATTCTTATAAAAGAAGATGAATTCGTTGGAAGTTATCTCGCAGAGGATATTATTGACATTTCCTCTGGAGAAGTTTTGTTTGAGGCTGGTGATGTAATTGAAAAAGATTTAATTTCTTCATTGAAAGCTCTTAATATAAAGAACATTAGCATACTAATGGTTGATAGTAATAATGTTGGTCCATGGATTCTAAATACGATTCAAAACGATAAAAACTTTACTCGTGAAGAAGCTTTAGTTGATATCTATCGTGTAATGAGGCCTGGTGAACCTCCAGCATATGAAAGTGCAGAAGCATTGTTTCAGAATTTATTTTTTGATGAGGAGAGGTATGATCTATCAGCTGTTGGTCGAGTTAAAATGTCAGCAAGGTTAAATTTAGATGTTGATGATACTAACAGAACTCTAAGAAAAATTGATATTTTGTCCATACTAAAAGTTTTAGTTAATTTAAAAGATGGTCAGGGAGAAATAGATGATATAGATCATTTAGGGAACAGAAGAGTCCGTTCAGTTGGCGAGTTGTTAGAAAATCAATATCGAGTTGGATTACTTAGAATGGAAAGAGCAATTAGAGAAAGAATGAGTTCAGCAAATGAGATTGAAAATTTAATGCCTCAAGATTTAATAAATGCAAAACCAGCAGCGGCATCAATACGAGAATTTTTTGGTTCTAGTCAGCTATCTCAATTTATGGATCAAACTAACCCACTTTCGGAGATTACTCATAAAAGAAGAGTTTCAGCTTTAGGCCCAGGTGGCTTGACGAGAGAAAGAGCTGGATTTGAAGTAAGGGATGTCCATCCAACTCATTATGGAAGAATATGCCCAATTGAAACTCCTGAAGGTCCTAATATTGGGTTAATAAATTCATTGGCTACATTTGCTCAAGTTAATAAATATGGTTTTATTGAAACACCTTATAGAGAAGTAAAAAATGGGACTGTTACAGAAACAGTTTTATATGTTTCGGCAATCGAAGAAGGAAGATATACTATTGCACAAGCCAATGCTCAATTGGATGAAAAAGGTTCTTTTACAGGAGAATTAATACCAGTTCGTAAAGATGGTGAAATTGGTTTGGCAAGGCCTGAAGATATTGAATTAATGGATGTTTCTCCCAAGCAACTTGTTTCAGTAGCTTCAGCGATGATACCTTTTTTAGAGAATGATGACGCCAATAGAGCATTAATGGGATCCAACATGCAGCGTCAAGCTGTGCCATTGATTAAAGCTGAGAGTCCTTTGGTTGGGACAGGAATAGAAGCAACAGTCGCACGGGATTCAGGGGTAACAATTGTCGCTAGAAGAAAGGGAATTGTCGATCAAGTTGATGCTACTAGAATTGTAATTAAGGCTATTACTTCAGATTCAGATGATGTGTCTCCAGTTGATATCTATTCACTTATGAAATTTCAAAGAAGTAACCAAAATACTTGCATAAATCAAAGGCCACTTGTGCAAGTAGGTGATAATGTAAATGTTGGTGATATCATAGCAGATGGACCTTCTACTGAAGATGGTGAGCTAGGCTTAGGTAAAAACGTATTAGTGGCGTTTATGCCTTGGAATGGATATAATTTTGAAGATTCAATTTTAGTTTCTGAAAGAGTGGTTCGAGATGATGTGTTTTCGTCAATTCATATAGAAGAATTTGAAGTAATGGCGCGTGATACTAAATTAGGTCAAGAAGAAATTACAAGGGATATACCGAATGTTGGGGAGGAGGCGCTTAGAAATTTAGATGAAGCTGGCATGATATACATAGGTGCTGAAGTAAAGCCAGGGGATATTTTGGTTGGAAAAGTTACGCCAAAAGGTGAAAGCCCAATTACTCCAGAAGAAAAACTATTAAGAGCTATTTTTGGTGAAAAGGCATCAGATGTTAGGGATAGCTCTTTAAAAGTTCCACCTGGGGTTTCAGGAACAGTTGTAGATGTTAGAATATTTTCTAGAAGAGGAATTGATAAAGATGAAAGATCTAGAGCTATAGAAAGGTTTGAAATTGATAAATTTTCAAAAGATAGAGACGATGAAAAACTTATAATTGAAAAAGGTTTTTATGGTAAGCTAAGAGAACTCCTAGAAAATCAAAAAGTAATTAAATCAGATATTGCATTAAAAAAGGGTACGATTGTCAATGAAAAACAGTTGTCTGAATTAAAAAATCAGGAGCTATTGTCAATAACTGTTGAGGATGAAAAAGTACAAGAACAAATAATTAAACTTGTAAGTCATTTTGAAACAGTTACAGATAATCTTGAAAATAAATTTAGAGATAGAGTTGATAAATTACAAAGGGGTGATGAATTGCTCCCTGGTGTCATGAAAATGGTCAAAGTTTTTATAGCTGTTAAAAGAAAACTTCAATCTGGTGATAAAATGGCTGGAAGACACGGTAATAAAGGTGTTATATCCAAGATTTTGCCTCTTGAGGATATGCCTCATCTGAAGGATGGAACACCTGTTGATGTTGTTTTGAACCCATTAGGTGTACCATCTAGAATGAATGTAGGTCAGATTTTAGAAACTCATTTAGGTTGGGCAGCTTACGGAATAGGTAAGAAAATTTCAAATATGTTAGACATTTATAATAAAACTAATCAAGCAAATGATATCAAAAAATATTTAAAAGATGTCTACGGACCAAAATATGATGAAAACTTTAAAGCAATGAGTGACGCAAATATTATCCAGCATGCTAGAAATCTTAGGCGTGGAGTTCCTATGGGAACTCCTGTCTTTGATGGTGCTAACGAAGATGATGTTAGTAAAATGCTTGAACTTGCTGGTCTAGATAAATCAGGCCAAATAGAGTTAATAGATGGACGCACTGGTGAGTATTTCGATAGAAAAGTAACAGTAGGATATATCTATATGTTAAAGCTTCATCACTTAGTTGATGATAAAATACATGCTAGATCTATTGGACCTTATTCTCTAGTTACACAGCAGCCATTGGGAGGAAAAGCTCAATTCGGAGGTCAAAGATTTGGTGAAATGGAGGTGTGGGCTCTCGAAGCTTATGGTGCTGCTTATACATTACAAGAAATGCTTACAGTTAAATCTGATGATGTATCAGGGAGAACTAAAGTTTATGAAGCTATTATAAGAGGGGACGATGATTTCGAAGCTGGGATACCAGAATCATTTAACGTCTTAGTTAAGGAGTTAAAGTCTTTAGGTTTGAATGTAAATTTAGAAATTGCTGAATAATTATTGGAGAAAAATATGAATGAGTTGGTTAATCCATTTGGGCAAATAGATCAAAGTAATGTTTTTGATAGAATTGGCATTTCTATTGCCTCTTCTGATTCTATTCGAAGTTGGTCTTTTGGAGAAATTAAAAAACCTGAAACAATAAATTATAGAACATTTAAGCCAGAAAGGGACGGTCTTTTTTGTGCTAAAATTTTTGGCCCTGTTAGAGATTATGAATGTCTCTGTGGCAAATATAAAAGAATGAAATATAGAGGTATTATTTGTGAAAAATGTGGAGTTGAAGTTACTCTTTCAAAGGTTCGGCGCGAGAGAATGGGTCACATAGAGTTAGCTTCACCAGTTGCTCATATTTGGTTTTTGAAATCTTTACCTTCAAGAATTGGTCTTTTAACAGATATGATTTTAAAAGATCTTGAAAAAGTACTCTATTTTGAGAGTTTTATAGTTACTGAGCCAGGACTTACTTCACTAAACAAGGGGCAAATAATTTCAGAAGAAGAATATGATAAATATTTGGACGAGTTTGGAGATGAGAGTTTTGAGGTGGCTATTGGCGCTGAAGCAATAAAAAAATTGTTGTCTGAACTTGATTTAAATCAAGAGTTAATAAAAATTAAAGAAGATCTAGAGCAAACGTCTTCAGAGTTAAAAAGAAAAAAGCTAGTTAAAAGATTAAAATTAGTAGAAGCTTTTTTGTCCTCAGGATCCAAGCCAGAGTGGATGATTTTAGATGTTGTTCCAGTTATACCCCCTGAATTAAGGCCTTTAGTTCCACTTGATGGTGGAAGGTTTGCTACTTCAGATTTAAATGATTTATATAGAAGAGTGATTAATAGAAACAATAGATTAAAGAGGCTTATTGAACTAAGGGCGCCTGACATTATTGTAAGAAATGAAAAGAGGATGCTTCAAGAATCAGTTGATGCTTTATTTGATAATGGAAGAAGAGGCAGGGTCATTACAGGTGTAAATAAACGTCCATTAAAATCGCTTTCAGATATGCTAAAGGGCAAACAAGGTCGTTTTAGACAAAATCTATTAGGTAAGAGAGTGGATTATTCCGGAAGATCAGTTATTGTTGTAGGGCCAGAGTTGAAGCTTCATCAATGCGGAATACCAAAAAAAATGGCTTTGGAACTCTTTAAACCTTTCATTTATTCAAAATTAGAGTTGTATGGACTTGCTAATACAATTAAAGCAGCAAAAAGAATGGTTGAAAAGGAAAGGCCTGAAGTCTGGGATATACTTGAGGAAGTTATCAGAGAGCATCCAGTTTTGCTTAATAGAGCTCCAACTTTACACCGTTTAGGAATACAGGCTTTTGAGCCTGTATTAATTGAAGGAAAGGCAATAAACTTACATCCTCTAGTTTGTACTGCATTTAATGCTGATTTTGATGGTGACCAAATGGCTGTCCACGTTCCTTTATCACTTGAAGCTCAGCTTGAAGCAAGAGTATTAATGATGTCAACAAATAATATTTTGTCTCCCTCAAGTGGAAAGCCCATAATTGTTCCTTCACAAGACATAATATTAGGTCTTTACTATTTATCTCTTGTTAAAGATAATTCAAAAGGTGAAGGAATAATATTTTCGAGTGTTGAGGAAATTTTAATAGCTTTGGATCATAATATTGTTGATTTGCAGGCAAATATAAAATTAAGAGTTGCCGTTAATAACGGGAATGATAAAAAGGAAAATAAAATTATAGACACCACTCCTGGTCGAGCTAAGTTATCAAATATTATACCAAAGCATGCATCCGTTGATTATGAGATAGTTAACAAACTTATGACTAAAAAAGAAGTCACTAATGTTATAGATTTTGTTTACAGGCATTGTGGGCAAAAAGAAACAGTAATTTTCTGTGATAAATTAATGGCTTTAGGTTTTAA